>DASZCN010000041.1:0-13214 GCA_035943095.1 Gemmatimonadales bacterium
ATGCGCCAGCCGCGATTCGAACGCGGGACCTTCGGCTCCGGAGGCCGACGCTCTATCCATCTGAGCTACTGGCGCGCGGTGAATCGAGGTTGTGGAGGTCGGTGGAGGATGGTGGAAGACGGTGGAGGTTGTGCTGTACCTCCACCAACCTTCACGATCCTCCACCAACCTCCAGAACCTCCTTTTCAAATCGGGGCGAGTGGATTTGAACCACCGACCTCCTGGTCCCGAACCAGGCGCGCTAACCGGGCTGCGCTACGCCCCGAAATGCTGGACGGCCAGACGTCCGGACGGCTAGACGGCTAGGAGGGCCCGGGCAGCGTATCCTAGCCGTCTCGACGTCTAGCCGTCTCGACGTCTCGTACTCATGCGCCCACCAGGAGTCGAACCCGGAACCTCTTGATCCGTAGTCAAGCGCTCTATCCAGTTGAGCTATGGGCGCGATGGGCGGTACTAGACTCGAACTAGTGACCTCCACGATGTCAACGTGGCGCTCTAACCAACTGAGCTAACCGCCCAAACAACGAGACGGCTAGACGGCTCGACGTCCAGGCGGCTAGGAGCTGCGGCGGGAGACCCTAGCCGTCTGGACGTCTCGACGTCTGGCCGTCTGCAAAATAGCGGGGGTGGGATTTGAACCCACGACCTCCGGGTTATGAGCCCGGCGAGCTACCAGACTGCTCCACCCCGCGACGATTGTCTGTTGGAACGTTGGACTGTTGGAATGTACACCGTCCGACCTTCCAACCCTCCACACCTTCCAACCTTCCAGAGCGGGAAACGGGACTCGAACCCGCGACCCCAACCTTGGCAAGGTTGTGCTCTACCAACTGAGCTATTCCCGCGAGTCCTGCGCGCTGCCAATCTAACTGCTCAGTGGGGTCCTTTTCTACCGCCCCCGGGCCCGCTAACCGCCTAGCCGTCTAACCGACTAACCGTCTGGCCAGTGGAGGCGAGGGGGATCGAACCCCTGACCTCGTGAATGCCATTCACGCGCTCTCCCAACTGAGCTACGCCCCCCGTATATTGGGCCCCGCAAATCACGTTCCGGCGGGAACACGGCATCTTATCGGGACGTTTAGGCGGTGTCAAGCGATTTCACGCTCATTAATGAACTTTTCGCCCTGTGCTGCGTATCACAGGGTGCGTCCCGAGACCATACACATGACTAAGCAACTCCGACGGAAGAAGCCCACCGCCCCCGCCCGGGCGAAGCCCCGCCCGCCGGCCCGCTCGGTCGCGACAGCCGTCGCGCCCGCCCCCCCGGCCGGGGCGAAGGCGAAGCCCGCCAAGAAGCGCGGGCGGCGCCGGGGTCTGCTCACCGGTCTCGGGTCCCACGAGCACGAGCGCGACATCCTCGACCAGTACCTCCATGAGGTGTCCAAGACCCCCCTGCTCACGCAGAAGGAGGAAATCGCGCTCGCCCGCAAGGTGCGCGCGGGGGACCAGGACGCGATGCAGGAGCTCGTAAAGCGCAACCTGCGCTTCGTGATCTCGGTGGCCAAGAAGTACCAGAACCGGGGCCTGCCCCTCACCGATCTGATCGGCGAGGGCAACGTCGGGCTGCTCACGGCCGCCCGGAAGTTCGATCCGGACCAGGGCGTGAAGTTCATCTCCTACGCCGTGTGGTGGATCCGCCAGGCGATCCTCGCCGCGCTGGCGCGCCAGGGCCGCACGGTGCGCGTGCCCCTGAACCGCACGGCCGACCTCTCCCGCATCGTGCGGACGGCGGAATTCCTCCGCCAGACGCTGCGGCGCGAGCCCACGCCGGAGGAGATCTCCGACGCGACGAAGCTGTCGCTCGAGGTCGTGCAGTCGCTCGCGGCGCTGAACACGGGCGACGTGCGGCTCGACGCGCCGCTCGATCCCGACGGCGACCGCTCGCTCATCGAGCGCTTCATCGCCGAGGACCTGCCGGACACCGAAGACCAGGCGATGGACCGGTTCCTCTCGGACGAGATCGAGCAGGCGCTGTCCACGCTGCAGCGCCGCGACGCGAAAGTGCTGCGCCTCTACTTCGGCCTGGACGGCGGCCGGGAGCACACGCTCGAGGAGATCGGCGGCATGCTGGGCGTGACGCGCGAGCGGGTGCGCCAGCTGCGGGATCGCGCGCTCAAGCGGCTGCGGGATGGCGAGGTGGGGAAGGCGCTGGCGAGCTTCGCGGCGTGACGCGACGCTAAGACGCTACGTTGTAGGTCATAAGAGGCGGTCGGCGAGTTCTCGTCGGCCGCCTTTTCTTACAACGTAGCGTCGTACAACGTAGCGTCGTAGTTTAGGCCCGTGATTGAAAGGATCGGCCGAAGAGCCGTCGACGGCATCAAGGCCGTCGGCCGCTTCGGCCACTTCATGCGGGACCTGGCGTGGGCCGTCCCGGACGTCGCCGTGTGGGGACGGCTGACGCTCGTCCAACTGCGTCGCGTCGGCGTCGACTCTCTGCCGGTGGCCCTGTTCATCGCGGCGTTCACCGGCGTCGTGCTCGCCCTCCAGGCGTCCTACACCTTCAAGAACACCGTGCCGCTCTACTTCGTCGGCACGCTCGTCGGCAAGACGATGATGCTGGAGCTGGGCCCCGTCCTCGCCGGGTTGGCCCTCGCGGGGCGGGTGGGCGCGAGCATGGCCGCAGAGTTGGGCACCATGCGAGTCACCGAGCAGGTGGACGCGCTCGAGACCCTGGCGTACGATCCGCAGAGCTTCCTCGTGCTGCCGCGGGTGTTCGCGGGCACCCTGATGTTTCCGGTCATCGTGGCGCTCGCCATCATCACCGGGATCGTCACCGGATGGCTCGCGAGCCTCGCGCTGCTCGACCTGTCGACCCAGGAGTTCCTGAAGGGCCTGAAGCTGTTCTATCGCTTCAAGGACACCTGGTTCGGCTTGTTCAAGAGCGCCACGTTCGGGTTCACCATCACCCTCGTCGGATGCATCGTGGGGCTGAATACGCGTGGCGGTGCGGAGGGCGTGGGTGTGAGCACGACCCGCGCCGTCGTGTACTCGGCGGTGCTGCTGCTCGTCCTCGACGCGTTCTGGGCGCTGGTGCTGCTGCGGTGATCCAGTTCCAGGACGTGCACAAGAGCTTCGGTGCGAAGGCCGTGCTCATGGGGTTCACGCTCCTGGTGCCGGATGGCGAGACGATGGTGATCATCGGATACTCGGGCACCGGCAAGAGCGTCGCGTTGAAGCACGTCGTGGGCTTGTTGCAGCCCGATGCCGGAGACGTCATCGTTGACGGGCGGGCCGTGTCCACGCTCGAGCGCGACGCGTTGACCACGCTGCGGCGCGAGATTGGATTCGTGTTCCAGTTCGCGGCCCTGTTCGACTCGATGTCGGTGTTCGACAACGTCGCCCTGGGACTCAGGCGCCGCGACTTGACGGAGGACGAGATTGCCGAGCGGGTCCGCGAAGCGCTTGCGCTCGTGGATCTCACGGGGGCCGAGGGCACGTTGCCGGCGGAGCTGTCGGGCGGTATGCGGAAGCGGGTCGGGATCGCGCGGGCGATTGCCCTGCGGCCTCGCTACATCCTGTACGATGAGCCGACCACGGGCCTCGACCCGGTGACCGCGGCCGTGATCGATCAGCTCATGGTCCGGACCCGGGAGCACCTGGGAGTGACCGGCGTCGTGGTGACCCACGACATGCGAAGTGCCTATACGGTGGGGGACCGCATCGCCATGTTGTACGAGGGCAGGGTCCGCCAGGTGGGGACGGTGGCGGAGATTCAGGAAACGGAGGATCCGGTGGTGCGACAGTTCATCGAAGGACGCCCCGCGTGAAGCGCGAGAACGAGTTCGCCGTCGGCATCGTCGTGATCGCGGCCTTCGTGGTCGTGGTGGGCGGGGCCCTGTGGCTCTCCGGTGCGCATATCGGTCGGGCGGAAGCGGTATATCCGTCCCGGTTCCGGACCGTGGGTGGCCTGAACGTCGGAGATCCGGTGGTCCTGCGCGGCGTGCGCGTCGGCCGGGTGGAGGGGATCCGGCTCGCCAGCGGGAACTGGGTCGAGGCAGACCTCAAGATCTACGCGGGCACGCAGCCGCCGTCCCATCCGGCCGTGATCGCCGCATCGGCCTCCCTGTTCGGCGAGTGGGCGGCCTCGCTCGTGCCGCTCGACCAGCTCCCGAACGACCCGAACATCAAACAGGCGATCGCCGAGGCGCAGGCCGCGGGCGGCGGAAAATGGCCTGGCGCCACCCTGCCCGATATCGGCCAGCTCACCGCGCAGGCGAGCCGTATCGCCACCGACATCGCGACGGTGTCGCGCCGCATCCAGACCGCCTTCGACTCGGAGGCTGTGACCGAGCTCCGGCGCTCGATCAAGGACTTCGGCCGCATCGCCGACCGGCTCGTACAAGTCACCAACGAGCAGGCGGATGTGATCGGATCGGTCGGGACCAACCTGCGTCAGGGCTCGGACGCCATGGCCAAGGCGGCGAACCAGGTGCAGGCGACCCTGGGCCGCGTGGACTCCGCGACCAACCAGGGGCAGCTCGCGACCATCCTCAATAACTCCGCGACCACCAGCGCCAACATCAAATCAGCGTCGCAGGATTTTCGCGACCTGCTCGACGCCGCCCACAAGAATCAGGAAAGCCTGGTGCGGGTCCTCACCTCCGCCGACAGCGTGATGTCCCGCATCGCGAACCGGAGCGGCACGCTTGGGCTCCTCGTGTCGGACTCGACCCTGTATCGCGAGACGACGCTCACGATGATCCAGCTACGACAGCTCATGTCCGATATCCAGGCGAACCCGCGGAAGTACTTCTCGTTCAGCGTCTTCTAGATGGCGATGAAGCGCAAGCAACGACGCGCCCAGCGAGAGACCTCGGCTGGCGGGGTCGTCTTCCGGCGCGGGCCGGACGGCGAGCCACGCGTCCTCCTCATCCGTGATTCCTACCGCAACTGGGGTTTCCCCAAGGGTCACCTCAAGTCGGGGGAGCCCCCGGCGGAAGCCGCGCGCCGTGAAGTGGCGGAGGAGACCGGTCTCTCCGACCTCGCGCTCCACGGTCCGATCCGCGTGATCGACTGGTACTTCCGGTTTCGCGGCAAGACGATCCACAAGTACTGCCATTTCTTCCTCTTCGAGTCGAAGCAGGGCGACCCGGTGCCGCAAACCGAGGAGGGAATCACGGACTGTGCCTGGTACACGGCTGAAGACGCCCGACGCACCATCTCCTACGACAACGCGCGCGAGGTGCTCGAACAGGCGACCGCAATGGTGCAGGCGTTGGCGTCCACGTGACCGTCGTCCCGGTGTTTCACCCGCGCGCCGAGCCGCGCCGCGCCATAAAGCGCGGGTACCCGCGCAACGCCGGGAGCGTACGCTTGTGTCGCACCGTGGCTGCCGTCGAGCGGCTGTTGTACCAGCGCCTCGTCGACGCCGTTGTGCTCGACGTGAAGGGTGCGCCGGCGGCGCTCTCCCTCCCGGCGCGCTTTCCTCGGATACCGATGTTCGTGCTGTCACCCGTGCGCCCGGACGATGGCCCCTTGCTGGCCGCCTGCCACGCCGCCGGGTTTGCCGGGGTGCTCGTCGAGGGCGTGGACAACGCCGTAGCCGGCGAATGGATCGCGGCGCGGACGGCCCAGGTCGCCCGGCGCGAGGCCCTCGCCGACGCGCCGAAGCTGCTCCGCCTCACGGATCGGCTCCAGCTCGCGGCCTGGGAGGAAGTCCTGCGCCGCGTCGACGTTCCCACCCAGACCGGCCAGGTGGCGGCCGCGCTCCGGGTCACCCGGGAGCACCTCTCCCGCCAATTCGCGGCGGGCGGTGCCCCCAACCTGAAGCGCGTGATCGACCTGGCCCGCACCGCCTGCGCGGCCGACCTGCTCGGTAACCCCGGGTACACGGTCCGGGCGGTCGTGCGCATTCTGGGGTACGCGTCGCCCAGCCATCTGGCGGGCGCGGTGCGTCGGGTGGCCGGCACGACGCCCCACGAGCTGCGCATGGTGGGCGCGCGGGGCGTGCTGACGCGATTCATTAGAGGAAGGACACGGTCGCGGCTCTGACCATTTCGCATTCCGGATCCATGTGATAATTTTCACAAACTCCCAACCTCGGACCCCATGGCGACTGACTCCATCCTGAGACCCGGTGAGCTGAAAGAGATCCTGCTCAAGGAAATCCAGGCAGCCGATCTCGCCGAGATCGACGTCCGCGAAGTAGGCACGGTGCTGGAGGTGAAAGACGGCATCGCGCGCATCTACGGTCTCACCTCCGCCATGGCGGGGGAGATGCTCGAGTTCACCTCCTCCGAGACCGGGGACAAGGTGACCGGGCAGGCGCTGAACCTCGAAGAAGACAACATCGGCGCGGTGATCTTCGGCGACTACCTCGTGCTGCGCGAGGGAGACGAGGTGCGGCGCACCGGCCGCGTGCTGGACGTGCCCGTGGGCCCGGCCCTCGTCGGGCGGGTGGTCGACGCGCTGGGCCGGCCGGTCGACGGCCTCGGCCCGATCCACACGACCAAGACCCGCAAGGTCGATATCGTGGCGCCCGGCATCATCAAGCGGCAGCCGGTGAAGGAGCCGCTGCAGACGGGCGTCAAGGCGATCGACTCGATGATCCCGATCGGTCGGGGGCAGCGCGAGCTGATCATCGGCGACCGTGGCACCGGCAAGACGGCGATCGCGATCGACACGATCATCAACCAGAAGGGGCAGGGGGTGATCTGCGTCTACGTCGCGATCGGCCAGAAGAACTCGACGGTGGCCGCCGTGGTCGAGCGCTTGAAAGAGCACGGCGCCATGGACTACACGATCGTCGTCGTCGCGTCTGCCTCCGAGCCGGCCCCGATGCAGTACGTCGCGCCGTTCTCCGGCTGTGCCCTGGCCGAGTACTTCATGTACGATGAGAAGAAGGCCACGCTGTGCGTCTATGACGACCTCTCCAAGCAGGCGGCTGCGTATCGCCAGCTGTCGCTCGTCCTGCGGCGGCCGCCGGGCCGCGAGGCGTATCCCGGCGACGTGTTCTACCTGCACAGTCGACTGCTCGAGCGCTCGGCCAAACTGTCGAATGAGATGGGCGCCGGTTCGCTGACGGCGCTCCCCGTGATCGAGACGCAGGCGGGTGACGTCTCCGCCTACATTCCCACGAACGTCATCTCGATTACCGACGGGCAGATCTTCCTCGAAACGGACCTGTTCTTTTCGAACGTGCGGCCGGCGATCAACCCCGGCATTTCCGTGTCCCGCGTGGGCGGCAACGCGCAGATCAAGGCGATGAAGCAGGTGGCGGGTCGGCTGCGCCTCGACCTCGCGCAGTATCGCGAGCTCGAGGCGTTCGCGCAGTTCGGATCGGAGCTCGACCAGGCGACCCAGAAGCAGCTCGCCCGCGGTGAGCGCGTGGTGGAAGTGCTGAAGCAGCCGCAGTACCAGCCGATGGCCGTCGAGCAGCAGGTCATGATCATCTTCGCGGTGACGGGCGGGTTTCTGGACGATGTTTCGGTGGAGGCGATCCGTGATTGGGAGCGAGGCTTCCGGGACTTCATGGCCGCCGAGCATCCGGAGGTCGGCGAAGAAATTCGCACGCGCAAGGTGCTGAACGACGAGCTGTCCGCGCGGCTCAAGGCCGCGATCCAAGCCTACAAACAGATCGCGCGCTGATGGCGAAGCCCCGCGAGCTACGGCGCCGGATCAAGTCGGTACAGAGCACGCGCAAGATCACCAAGACGATGGAGTTGGTGGCCACGTCGAAGCTCAAGCGCGCCCAGGATCGGGTGGTCGCCGCGCGGCCTTATGCCGCGGCCCTCGCCGGCGTGATCGGCGACCTGTACGCCCCCGAGCTCGCCGAGCGCTTCCCGCTGCTGCGTCAGCCGGCGGGTGCCATCCGCCGCGCCGCGCTCGTGGTCATCACGTCGAACCGGGGCTTGTGTGGCGCGTTCAACGCGAGCCTGATCCGCGAAGGACGGCGGCGCATCGAGCAGCTCGAGTCCGAGGGGGGGGGGGCCACCGTCGACCTGCATTTGATCGGCAAGAAGGGAATCACCTACTTCAAGTTCGCCAAGCGGCCGATCACGTCGCAGCGCACCGACATCGGCGACAAGCCCACGGCCACGCACGCCGCCGAAGTGATGAATCCCCTGATGGCGCAGTTCGAGGCGGGGGTGGTGGACGCCGTGGAGGTCGTGTTCCCGCAGTTCAGGAGCGCGGTGTCCACACCTCCCACCACCCTCCGCATCCTCCCCATTACCCCACCCCGGGCGGGGGAGGGCGGGGGAGGACGGGGGAGGGGGGGGGCGATCAATTACATCCTGAAGCCGTCCGCCGAGGCGATCCTCGAGCAGCTGCTGCCGCTGTACGCCCGGAACCAACTGTACCGGGCGCTGGTCGAGACGGTGGCCGCATTCTACGGGGCGCAGCGCACGGCGATGAAGAGCGCGACCGACAACGCAGGCGATATGCTCGACATTCTGCAGCGCACGTACAACCGGGCACGGCAGACGCAGATCACGCAGGAGCTCGCGGAAATCGTGGGCGGCGCGGAAGCTCTGAAAGGATAGTCGTCAGTCATCCGTTGTCAGTCATCAGTAACTGACCACTGATAATCGACGACTGAGAACTCGAGAGGGCTTATGGCGACAAAAACCAAGAACGAACCCAAGAAGCCGGCGGGAGCGACCAAGCACAACGTCGGCCGCGTCGTCCAGGTCATCGGCCCCGTGCTCGACGTTGAATTCGAGCCGGAGCAGCTGCCCGAGCTCTTGAACGCGCTCGTGATCGATCATCCCGGCAACGGCACGCCCCCGATCCACCTGACCGCGGAGGTGCAGCAGCACATCGGACGGAACCAGGTGCGCGCGGTGGCCATGAGCTCGACCGACGGTGTGGTCCGAGGCATGGAGGCGCTGGATACCGGCAAGGCGATCACCGTGCCCGTCGGCCAGGCGGCGCTAGGGCGGATTCTCAACGTCCTGGGCGAGCCGGTGGACGAGGGCGACCCGATTCCGCCCGACGCGGAACGGTGGCCGATCCACCGCGAGGCGCCGAAGTTCGTCGACCTCGAGCCGAAGACGGAGGTATTCGAGACGGGCATCAAGGTGATCGATCTGATCGCGCCGTTCGTGAAGGGCGGCAAAATCGGTTTGTTCGGCGGGGCGGGCGTCGGGAAGACCGTGATCATCATGGAGCTGATCCACAACGTCGCCCTGGGCCACGGCGGGCGGTCGGTGTTCTGCGGCGTGGGGGAGCGCACCCGCGAGGGGAACGACCTCTACCTGGAGATGAAGGAAAGCGGAGTCCTCAAGTCCACCGCCCTGATCTACGGCCAGATGAATGAGCCGCCGGGCGCCCGTCTGCGCGTCGGGCTCTCGGGCCTGACGGTGGCCGAGTACTTCCGCGACGTCGAAGGACAGGACGTGCTCGTGTTCATCGACAACATCTTCCGCTTCACGCAGGCCGGCTCGGAGGTCTCGGCGCTGCTCGGCCGTATGCCTTCCGCGGTGGGCTATCAGCCCACCCTGGGCACGGAGATGGGCGAGCTCCAGGAGCGGATCACCTCGACCAAGAAGGGGTCGATCACGTCGGTGCAGGCGATCTTCGTGCCCGCCGACGACCTCACCGATCCCGCGCCCGCGACCGCCTTCTCGCACCTGGACGCGCCCGTCGTGCTGTCGCGCCAGATCTTCGAGCTCGGCATTTACCCCGCGATGGACCCGCTCGCCTCGTCGTCCCGTATCCTCGACGCTCAGTATCTCGGCGATCGGCACTACAAGGTCGCGGTCGAGGTGCAGCGGATTCTGCAACGGTACAAGGACCTCCAGGACATCATCGCGATTCTCGGGATGGACGAGCTGTCGGAGGAGGACAAGCAGCTGGTGGCGCGGGCGCGCCGAGTCCAGCGGTTTCTCTCGCAGCCGTTCTTCGTGGCCACGCAGTTCACCGGCCTCGAAGGCAAGTACGTCAAGCTGGAAGACACGATCAGCTCGTTCGAGCGGGTGGTGGCGGGGGAATTCGATCAGCTCCCCGAGCAGGCGTTCTACATGGTGGGCGGGATCGACGAGGCGCTGGAGCAGGCCAAGCGCTTGGCCACGAGCTGAGTGATGCACGTCACCGTCGTTTCACCCGAACGAGCGGTATTCGATGGGGTCGCCGACGCGGTGGTCGCGCCGGCGTACGACGGCCAGGTCGGTGTGCTGCCGCGCCACGCGCCGTTCCTCACGCTGCTCGGGACGGGTGTGTTGCAGGTGCGACAGGGGAGCGGGTCCAGCCGCTTCCGGGCGTCGGGCGGATTCCTCCAGGTGGTGGGAGATGCGGTCCGGATCGTGGCCGATCGGGTAGAAGTCTCTTGACTGTAGCCGGGGCCGCTTGTAGCGATGTGCGGCTCTGAGCGGTCTCAAGCGCCCGTCACTTTCCATCTGGAGGTTCGCTATGCGGAAGCTGCTCGGCAGTGCGCTGCTTCTTGCCGTCGTCGCACTCGCCCCGACGGAAGCCGCGACGCAGCGACGTGCGGCCCCGCGCCCCACCCCCAGTGCCAGCCAGAAGCCGTCGTTCGGCCTCGAGCTGAACTGGAGTAGCGATGTCGACTTCGGGATCGGCGGCCGGGGCGTGTTCCCCCTGCAGTCCCTGTTTCCCGGGACGCCACTCGATGGCATCGTCTCGTTCGACTATTTCTTCCCCAGCAAACCAGCCGGCGTGACAAGCGCGACGTACTGGGAGATCAACGGCGACGTCGCCTACCGCTTCACCGTCCCGCGGAGCAGTTCGCTCCGTCCGTACGCCGGTGGGGGTCTGAACATCGCCCACGCCTCAGCGACGGCCGGGGGCGTCAGCGCCTCCGATACGAAGGCCGGTCTCAACCTGCTCGGCGGCACGACCTTCAAGCTGAAGCGCTCGAACCTGGTGCCTTTCGTCGAAGCTCGCGGCGAAGTCGGTGGCGGGAAGACGTTTGTTCTGACGGGCGGCGTCCGCTTCTGAGGCGTGACAGGCGTCGCACCGTTCGAGCGGCCCGCCCAGCCTGTGGACGGGCCGCCTCAATTTGGTCACTCGTGCGGAACGATGCGCAGTGCTCTGGGTACCTGTGTGCGGTAATCGAAAATCGTAGAGGAGACAGGGATGCACCGATACGCATTGCTGTTGGTTGCGATTCTCACCGCGAGCGGCGCGCGGGTCGCGGGCGCGCAAGCGACGGGTACGACGACCTTCAACGCCCCGTATCGCGCGTTTCAGCGCTCCGAGATCGGCGTGCTGATGAGCTTCCCGGACGGCGGCGGGACCGCGATCGAGGGCGCCTATCGCTATGCGAGCGGCAAGTTTGATATCGGGTTCAAAGCCGGCTTCCTCAACACGCCCGGTCCGGGGAACACCGTCTTTCTCGCGGGTGCGGAGGCCCGCGAGCGGGTGATCACGCACACGATCGACTTTCCGCTCGACGGGGCGTTGGTCGTCGGGGCCGGCGGAAATTTCGTGAGCGGCAACTCCACCCTGTTATTTCCGGTGGGGCTGTCGCTCGGCCGGCGTATCGATCCGCAGGGCTCGACGGTCAGCATCATCCCGTACGCCCAGCCGACGATGTTCTTGATCGCCGGTAACCACGTGACCAATCACGTGCAGTTCACGCTCGGCTTGGGCTCTGACTTCCGTTTGAGTCGGGCGTTCGACGTACGGGTCAGCGCCGGCCTGGGCGATGTGGAGGGTGTGTCGATCGGCGCCGTATGGGTGCACTAGACTGAAGCAGGTTGGTGGAGGTCGTAGACACAGCCTACTCGGAGGGGTTATGAAGTCTGCGGCGGTCTTCTTCGGATTACTCGCTCTGCTAGCGGCGCCTGCCGCGGCGCAGTGGCTCGGCGAGCCGGTGTGGAACAGCCCCAAGGGCGGCACCGGGCTCACGATCAGCGGTGACTATGCCCGGCCGGATAGTGGCTACGGCAAAGGGAACGCTTGGGGCGGCCGAGCGTCGCTCGGCCTCTCGACAATTACGCTCACTGCCGGCGTGGCAAGCTGGAAGCCGGAGGGCGCCACGCAGAGCCTCACGTCGGTCGGTGGGAACGTCGCGTTTCGCTTGATCGGCGGCAGTCTGCTGCCGGTCGCGATCAATATGCAGCTAGGCGGCGCCAGCACCAGCTCGAGTGGCGTATCGACGAAGGCCACCACGCTGATCGGCGCCGCCGGGATCAGTGTTCCGCTCCCCACCCCTGGGTTTACTATAGAGCCCTACTTCTCTCCGGGAGTCCGGTATCGTAACAGCGGGGGGGGCACCAACACGACGAATTTCGGGTACGCGGTCGGAGCAAACATCGGGTTCGGGGTCCTGGGCGTGCATCTCGCATACGACCACGAACACAACAAATCGAACAGCGCGAGTGGCAGCGTGTTCGGCGTCGGTCTGCACGCGGGATTGCACCTGCCGCTCGGCATGTGAGCCCGGTTCACAACCTTACCTGAAGCCGCTACCTTTGGGGCGCGCTTTTTTCCCGGCGCGCCCCATCTCGTTTCCAGGAGCTTGTGATCCGTTTGTTCGTCACGCGGGCGTCGGTCCTCGCGCTGGCCCTCGCCCTGTGCGGCTGCGCGCTCACGCTGGATGCGACCCATCTCGGCGTGCCGGTCTCGCTCGCCGGCTCCGCGCAGTCACCGGACTCCGGCCCCGCGTTCCGCGTGACGAAGCACGCGACCTACCTGCTCGCGGGGCTCGTTTCCCTGTCGCAGCCGAGCCTCGAGGATGTCCTGGCGAGCCAGGTGGGCACGGGGGCACGGATCGCGAAGCTGCGTGTGAAAGTACGGAGTCGCTGGAGTGATCTGCTCGTGACCGCACTGACGCTCGGAGTCGTAGTGCCGAGGTCGGTGACGTTCGAAGGGGTGGTGGTGCCGAAATAAGCCTCCACTAGCCTCCACCCTCCTCCACCAACCTTCTGACTAGTCCCGTCGTCCGGTCCGCCGCCCCCCGGCCTTCCTTCACCAAGCGCTTTCCAGCCGTCCCCGCCTTCGCGCGAGCCGCGGGGTCGTGGTGCCAGACGAGCCACTGCGAATGCAGCGGGTGCTGTCCGTCCGCTTCCAGGGCAACCGCCCCACCCCGCTCGAGCAGCAGCGCGGCGTCGCGGCTCATGCGCCAGTGCGGCCCGAACGTGACCGGTACGCCGAACACCGCGGGCTCGAGGACCGAGTGCAACCCGGCGCGGTGGTAGCCGCCGCCCACGAACGCCACCGCCCCCAGGGCGTAGAGGTCGGCCAGGACGCCCACGCGATCGACGACGATCACGGAGGCGCCCGGCTGATGCTCGATCTGCGACAGTCGTACC
>DASZCN010000042.1:0-1819 GCA_035943095.1 Gemmatimonadales bacterium
GCGGGGAGCGGGGAGCGGGACCGGACGGTGCGGGCGGAGATCTCCACGCGCACCGGAGGGAACCGCTCCCCGCTCCCTGCTCCCCGTCCTGTTCACGTCGCTCCCCCCCGCTTCGCATCCAGGTAGTGCTGCAGCAACAGCGTCGCCGCCATGGTGTCGACGTCGCTCTTGCGACCCCTGGTCGAGCCCCCCATCTCGCGGACCGCGCGTAGGGCGCGTGACGTCGTCAGGCGTTCATCCCACAGGTCGACCGGTTTGCCGGAGATGCGTGCGATGTCCGCCGCCAAGGCGCGTGCGGAAGCGGCCGCTTGTCCTTCGGTGCCCTCTGGGTCGAGTGGGAGCCCGACTACGACGGCGGTCACTGCATGGCGGTCCAGGAGCGTGAGGAGCTGGCGCATCGGGAAGCGTTTGCCGGCGCGGCGCGTCAGCGCCACCAGGGGCTGGGCGAGTGTGCGGCTCTCGTCGGATAGCGCGAGACCGATACGGCGCTCGCCCCAGTCCACCGCCATCACCCGTCCCAGGCCGTCACCCCTGCGCCATCGTCTGGAAGAACTCGACGTTCGTTTTCGTCCGCTTGAGTCGCTCCAGCAGGAACTCGATCGCCTCGACGGGCGGCATGTCGGCCAGGAAGTTGCGCAACAGGTAGACCTTGTTGAGCTCCTCTTTGCCGAGCAGGAGCTCTTCCTTGCGCGTGCTGGTGCGCTGGACGTCGATGGCGGGGAACGTCCGCCGCTCGGCGATGCGGCGGTCGAGGATCACCTCGGAGTTACCGGTTCCCTTGAACTCCTCGAAGATCACCTCGTCCATCCGAGAGCCGGTATCGATTAGCGCCGTCGCGAGAATGGTGAGTGACCCTCCGCCCTCGATGTTCCGGGCGGCGCCGAAGAAGCGCTTGGGCTTCTGCAAGGCGTTCGCGTCCACGCCGCCCGACAAGATCTTGCCCGAATGCGGCACTACCACGTTGTGAGCGCGTCCCAGGCGCGTGATCGAGTCGAGCAGGATCACGACGTCTTTACCGTGCTCGACGAGGCGCTTCGCCTTTTCGATGACCATGTCGGCCACCTGGACGTGGCGATCCGCCGGCTCGTCGAACGTGGAGGAAATCACCTCGACGTTCGTGCCTTTGACGTTCTCCTCCATGTCGGTCACCTCCTCGGGCCGCTCGTCGATCAGCAGCACGATGAGGTAGATCTCGGGGTGGTTTTCGATGATGGAGTTGGCGAGCTTCTGCATGAGGATCGTCTTCCCGGCCTTCGGGGGCGACACGATGAGCCCTCGTTGTCCCATCCCGATGGGGCTCAGGATGTCCATCACCCGCATCGACAGGTCGGCGTCCTTGCGCTCGAGCTTGATCCGCCGCTCCGGGTAGCGGGGACGCAGGTTGTCGAACGCGACGCGGTGCTTGGCCTTCTCGGGCTCATCCCCATTGACGACCTCGACCTTCAGGAGGGCGAGGTAGCGCTCCCCCTCCTTGGGCGGCCGCACTTGACCCATGATCGTGTCGCCGGTGCGCAGATCGAAGCGCTTGATCTGGCTGGGCGACACGTAGATGTCGTCGGGGCCGTACAAGTAGTTCCAGTCGGGGCTGCGGAGGAAGCCATACCCTTCGGGGAGGATTTCGAGGACGCCTTCCCCTCGCAACACGGTGTCCGAATCGAGCAGCGACTGCTCGATGCGGAAGATGAGATCCTGCTTGCGGAGCCCTGAGTAGTTGGTGATGTTCAGGGTTTCGGCCATCGCGTGCAGTTCCGCGACGGATTTCCTCTTTAGTTCAGCGATATCCACGTGTGTCGTTGCCTCGTAGCTCTACGGCGGGCGA
>DASZCN010000043.1:0-13399 GCA_035943095.1 Gemmatimonadales bacterium
CTCCCAGGCTGCTCAGCACCTCGGCATCGGCGCCGAAGTCGCGCAGATCGGCCCAGTCCCGCGGGGTAGGCCGGAATGCGATGCAGTTGCGGCGAATCAGATCCGCCACCTCGCTCTTGGAAATCAGCGGATTGGACAGCAACCGGATCACGTCCGTCTTGCGCAACGGCTGGGATCCCTGCGCCGCGCCGGGGGAGGGGGAGGTCACGCTGTAGACGAGCACGCCGGCCAGCACTGCGGCGAAGGTCCTCATGGCCGCGCGCACCTCGAGAGCTCGAACCGGCGCTCGACCCCGTCGGCGTCGGCGTACAGGTTTCGGTCGCGGGCCGTACGCGCCGAATCGAGCGACGTGCCGCCGTCCTTGCGCGCGGCGTTGTACGACGTCCAGCGTTCCTCGACCAGTACGAGCCCCCGCGCCAGCTCCGGGCATTGCATCTGCCGGCTCGCGAACAGGCGCGCGCGGAGATCGAACGCCGCGATCGCGAGCGCGAGCGTGTCGGCCGCCCGGTCGAGACGCGCTTCGGGCGTGGCGGCCGCAGGTTCCACTGCCGACGGACGAGCACTCGACGTTGTGGGCGACGCGAGCGCCGAGTACAGACGGAACAATCCGGCCATCGCGAGCAGACCCACCGCCGAGTACGCCCCGACCTGCACCGCTCGCTTGGCCCAGGAGATCTGGGATGGTGTGCGCCGCTCCACGCCGAGCGCATCCCCGAACTGATCGGGCAGCAAGACCAACGCCGATGGCCGCGGCGTGCGGCGTTGCGCCGGAACAGTCGCGTCGGCCGGCGCGAGAGATACTTGTTTGGGGACCGCGACCTCTAGAGCGGGGACTGGAGGCGCACCAGCCCGTACGACTGGTCGGCCCGGGCTATAGTTGTCCCACTGGAGGCGGGTCTCTTGCGTGCCCTCCGGGCCGAGCGCCGATTGATCCACGATCTCGTAAAACGGGAGGCAGCGGCGTGCCCAGGCGCCTCCCGCCGCTGGACTGAACATCCCGCCCCGACGTGGACCCGTCTTGAGCGCGAGCTGCCACGACTGCGGGAACAACGCGGCATGCGCTTCCGCCTCCGCCACCGACAGCCCAACCTCCTCGCCCGCGTCGCCGTCTTCACGGCTCCCCTCGCCACGGTACCAACCAACGAGTTGTTCGCCCGTCGCCCTCAACACGCTCTGGGCCACGACCCATCCCTGCACCAACGCCGCCTTGGCGTTTTCCCCCGGCGTCGTGGGGAGTCGAATCGTCGACTCGACGACGACGTACGGTTCCCCGTTATCCGGCGACCGCAATACCTCGCCGGTCAGGAGCCCGGAACATGGGGACCGCTCCGCTGCGCGATGATCCTGCACAGCTCCGAGAGCCCGCTGGGTGATGAAGATGAACGGGGCGACCGCGCCCGATGTCCCACCGTTGATCGGTTGCCAGAGGATGGAGGCCGCCACCGGCATCGGGCGGTCTCCGTGGGAAGCCGCGTCGTCGTCCGGGGGAATCGCCGGCGAAAGCATCGAGCCGGGTGCGCGGAAGCGCGCCACCCGGCCCCGTACTCCATCTACTACACGCTTCCACATGCGGCTACCCGGGCGCCTCAGTGAACCAGCTGTGAGATAGCCCTCGCCGGGCGGCGCGTCAACCGCCCGCGAACGCCCGCATCATCCGATACCAGAACTCGAGCGCGTCGTAGAAGCTTTGCACCGCGATACGCTCGTCGCGCCCGTGGGCCCGGACGTCGTTCTGCTCTTCGAAGACGGCCGAGACGCCGTAGGTCGGGATGCCGGCGTTACGCAGGAAGAGGCCATCCGTGGCACCCGCCTCCATGACGGGCACGATCGGGACCTTGGGGAACTGCTCCGCCACCAGCTGCTCGAGGGGCCCCATGATCTCCGGCGTCAGGGGGGACGGCGGGCTCGGGATGGGCGCGTACAGCGTGTGAATCGCGATCCGGTCGTCGCCGGCGAGGCGCCGCAGTGTGGCCTCGACCTCCGAGCCCGGCTCGCCGGGCAGAATGCGACAGTTCACGGTCACCCGGGCCGACTGCGGGAGCGCGTTCTCGGCATGTCCGGCCTCCAGCATCGTGGCGACGCAGGTGGTGCGGAGCTTCGAGTTGTAGAACGGCACCGCCGACAGGCGCGCCACGGCGCCCGAGTCGGGCGGATCCTTGAGCACGCCCCGCATGTCGTCGGCCAGGCGGCCGGTGTCGATCGCCGCCGAGCGCTCGAAGAAGGCGCGGGAGATTTCGTTGAGCTTCACGGGAAACTGGTATTGCGCCAGGCGCTCGAGCATGGGCGCGAGGCGATACAGCGGATTGTCCGCGGGGCGCGGCAACGAGCTGTGCCCCCCCTTGTCGGTCGCCTCGAGCACATAGGTCGCGTACACCTTTTCGCTCGCCTGCACGGCGAACAATACGCGCTGTCCATCGCGCAACACGCCGCCCCCGGCGTCGGTGTTGAGCGCGAAGGCACCGTCGATCGCGTCGCGGCGCTTGGTCACGAGCCACTGGATGCAACTGCCCAGCGTCTCCTCATCTCCAGTGAGAACCAGAATCAGGTCTCGCGAGGGCGTGAAACCGGCCCGCCTCAGGCGGATGAAGTCGGTGACGAGGACGGCGTCGCCCACCTTGTCATCCGTGGTGCCGCGCCCGTAGAAGTAGCCGTCCTTTTCGAGGAAGGTGAACGGATCGACCGACCAGTCCGACCGCCGCGCGGGCACGACATCGAGATGGGCGAAGACGATGACGGGGCGTCCCCCCCCTCCTGACCCCGTGCCCCGGTAGCGCGCGACCAGGTTCCCGTGTTTCGCATCGGGGCCGATCAGCACCTGGACATCGGCGGCCGGGAATCCGGTGGCCACGAGCCGCCGCGCCATGGCGCGCGCCGCCCGCGGCGTGTTGCCGAGCGAGTCGGTGGTGTTGATCTCGATGAGCTCGCGGAAAATGTCGCGCGCCAGGGTCCGCTCGGCAGGCGAGGCTTGCGACTGGGCTCGCAGCAAAGCGGGCAGTGCGGCGCTCGCCGCCGCGCACCACAGCGCCAGGAGGGATCGCCTCATCCGACCCTCGCGATCGCGTCGATCTCGACGCGTACGGCCTTGGGGAGCCCGGCCGCCTGCACTGTGGACCGTGCCGGCTTATGGGCCGCGAAGTGCTTGGCGTACACCTCGTTCATCGCGGGGAAATCCGCCATGTCCACGAGGTAGACCGTGGTCTTGACCACGCGGCTTAGGCCCGAGCCCGCGGCCGTGAGGACCGCCGCGAGGTTCTTGAGCACCTGGTCCACCTGCTCGGCGGTCGTCTTGCCGACGACGGCGTTGGTCTTGGGATCGATCGGGATCTGCCCCGCCGTATACACCGTCCCGTCGACCACCACCGCCTGGCTGTACGGCCCGATCGCCTTGGGAGCGCCGTCGGCGCTCACGATTCCCAGTCCTGTGTGTGCCATCAGAAGAGCCCCTCGATCGTTCCGTCCGGGTGCACCCGGATCTTTTCCGCCGCGGGCGTCTTGGACAGCCCCGGCATGGTCATGATGTCGCCCGCGAGCGCCACGACGAACCCCGCGCCCGCGGACGGAAGGATGTCCCTCACCTGCAAGGTGAACCCGCTCGGCGCGCCCAGCTTGGTGGGGTCGTCCGAGAAGGAGTACTGCGTTTTGGCCATGCACACCGGGGTCTCCCCCAACCCGAGGGTCGGAAGCTGCTCGAGCCCCCGCTCCGCCGCCGGGGCGAACGCCACGCCGCCGGCTCCGTAGATCTCCTTCGCGATGGTTTCGATCTTTTCTCGGAGCGGCCGGCGCTCGTCGTACAGGGGCTTGAACTTCGCCGTGCGGGCCTCGAGGAGCTTCAAGACCGCCTCCGCCACCGCGATCCCCCCTTCCCCACCCTTCTCCCAGACTTCGCACAGCTCGACGCCGACGCCCTCCGCGGCGCACTCCGCCCGCACCGCGTCGAGCTCGGCCTCGGTATCGGTAACGAAGCGATTGAGCGCCACGACTACGGGCACGCCGAATTTCTTGACGTTCCTGATGTGGCGCCGGACGTTGGCCGCACCGCGCTTCGCTGCGTCGACGTCCTCCTTTCCGAGCGCGTCTTTCTTCACGCCGCCGTGCATCTTGAGCGCGCGCACCGTCGCCACCAGGATCGCGGCTTCGGGATTGAGCCCCGCCATGCGGCACTTGATGTCGAAGAACTTCTCCGCTCCGAGATCAGCGCCGAACCCGGCCTCCGTGAGCACCACATCGCACAAGGAGAGCGCGAGCTTGGTGGCCACAACGGAATTGCAGCCGTGCGCGATGTTGCCGAACGGGCCGCAGTGAATGAACGCGGGCCCACCTTCGAGGGTCTGCACGAGGTTCGGGTTCACCGCGTCCTTGAGCAGCAGGGTCATGGCACCCGGGGCCTTCAGGTCGCTCGCCCGCACTGGTTTCTTGTCGCGCGTGAGCCCGACGATGATGCGGGCGAGTCGCTGCTCTAGATCTTCGATGCCCGTGGCAAGCGCCATGATCGCCATGATCTCGGAGCCCGGGATGATCACGAACCGCTCCTCGCGCGTGGGCCCGGCGTTCAGCCCGCCCAGGCCCACGATGATGTTCCGCAACGCACGGTCGTTCATGTCGATCGTGCGGGGCCACGTGATGCGCCGGGTGTCGAGGCCCAGGGCGTTGCCGTGGTGGAGATGCGCGTCGAGCATGGCGGACAGCAGGTTGTGGGCGCTCGCGATGGCGTGGAAGTCGCCCGTGAAGTGGAGGTTGATGTCCTCCATCGGGACGACCTGGGCATAGCCGCCGCCTGCCGCCCCACCTTTCACGCCGAACACCGGTCCGAGCGACGGCTCCCGGATGCACAGGGCGACCCGCTTGCCGAGCTTGCGGAGCGCCTGGGTCACGCCGACGGTGACCGTGGACTTCCCCTCCCCGGCGGGCGTGGGATTGATGCCCGTGACCAGCACGAGGCGACCGGTGGGCCGCCGGCGGGCGAGCGCCTTGAGGCGCACCTTGGCCTTGTACTTACCGTAGAGCTCGACCTCATCCTCGACGAGCCCCAGCTCAGCGGCGATGTCGGCCACGGGGCGGAGCTTGGCCGCCTGGGCGATGGCGATATCGCTGGGTACCCTGGCCGTCGTGGTCACGGCTCCTCCCGCGCGAGAGCGGTCATGGCGATCCGCGCGCCGAACACGCGGGCCGCGTTGTCGGTGGTCTGCCGCTCGATGGTCTCGATGGTCTCCCCTCGCGCTCGCGCGAGTGCTTCGGCAACCGCACGCACGAACGCCGGTTCGTTCCGTTGCCCACGGTGCGGCACCGGTGCCAAGTACGGCGCGTCGGTCTCGACCAACAGGCGGTCAGGCGGATAGGTCGTGAGCGGCACCGCGCTGCGCCAGTTCCTGAACGTGATCATTCCGGAGAAAGAAAAGTACGCGCCGATTGAGAGTCCCGCTTCGACGACCTTGGGACCGGAGCTGAACGAGTGCAGCACCACGGTGCCCCCGGCCGACCGGAGCATCGCGGCCATATCGGCATCCGCCTCGCGGGCGTGCACCACCACCGGCTTGCCCGTCGCGGCGCCCAGCGCCAGCTGGGCCTCGAAGGCGCGGCGTTGGGCATCGCGCGGCGAGTGGTCGTAATGGTAATCGAGGCCCGTTTCCCCCAGCGCCACGACTTCGGGTAGGGCCAACAGGTCCCTCAGGCTGGCCGCGGCGTCCGCCGACCAGTCCCGAGCCTCGTGCGGATGGAGGCCCGCGGTGGCGGAGAGGCCCGCTCGGCCGTGGGCGAGCGCGGCCGCAGCCTCACTCTCCGCCAGCGTCCCGCCGACCACCACGATGTGGCTCACGCGCGCCGCGCTGGCGCGCGCGATCACGGCGTCCCGGTCCGCGTCGAACGCCCCATCGCCGAGATGGCAGTGGGCGTCGACCAGCACGTCAGACGGCCGCTTTGGAGCGAGCGCCCCCTCCTGCACCGCCAGCCGGGGGCGGGGTGGGAGTGGTCGTGGTCGTGCTCGTGGTCGGGGAGGGGGCGCCTTGCGCGTCCGTCCCGCCGTGCCGCAAGATCCGCGCGCCGCGGGCGTCCTGGCCCGGCCACCGTTTCTCGATGTACATCAGCAGCGGCGCCGCGATGTAGATCGACGAGAACGTACCGGTGAAGATCGCGAACGTCATGACCAGCGCGAACGGCCGGAGCACCTCTCCCGCCAGCAGTACCAGCGCGATCGTCGTCGCCATCGTGGTGCCGTGGGTGAGGACCGACCGCGGCAGCGTCTCGTTGATCGACAGGTTCAGGATCTCGTACAGGTTCTGACGCCGGAACTTCCGCAGATTCTCCCGCACGCGATCGAAGATGATGATCGTGTCGTTCAGCGAGTAACCCACCATGGTGAGGACCGCGCCCACCACCACGAGGCTCACCTCGAGATCGAGATACCGAATGAACGCGATGGTCGTGAGGATGTCGTGGAACGTCGCGAGCACCGCGGCGAGGCCGAAGCGCCACTCGAACCGAAACGCAAGGTAGATGAGGGTGACGATGAACGAGAAGAAGATCGCCAGGAACGCCTTGCCCTGGAGCTCGCGTCCCACCTTCGGGCCCACGGCCTCGGTCCGAACGATGGAGAACTGACCCGCTCCGAGCCCATGGGTGAGCGCGGAGTCCACCGCGGCCGCGGTGGCCTGGGTCGTCCCCTCGGCGGTCGTTCCAGCGGCGCCCAGCCGCGCCTGCACCTTGTACTCGTTGGGCCCACCGAATTGCTGGATCTCCGCATCCCGGATCCCAGCGGCGTCGAGCGCGCCCCGGATCCGTTCGGTGCCCACCGGCTGCACCGTCTGCACCTGGATGAGCGTGCCGCCGGTGAACTCGATCGAGTAGTTCAACCCGCGCACCAGAAACAGGGAGAAGCCGGGCAGGATGATCGCGGCCGTGAGCCCGTAGGCCCACCGGCGCCACTTGATGAAATCGTAGTCGGCGTTGGCGAAGAGTCGGATCATCTCAGACGCTCAGGGTGACCATGTCCGGCCGGCGATCGAGCCAGATCATGTAGAAAGTGCGGACGACGAAGATGGCGGTGATCATCGAGGCCGCGATGCCGATGATCAGCGTGATCGCGAATCCCTGCACCGGCCCCGTCCCCACCAGATAGAGAATGAAGGCGGTCAACGCCGTGCTCACGTTTGAGTCGATGATCGCGCTCATGGCGTGCTTGAACCCCTCGTCCACGGCGGTGCGCACCAGTTTGCCGTGTTGCAGCTCTTCGCGGATCCGCTCGAAGATCAGCACGTTCGCGTCCACCGCTATGCCGACGGACAGCACCAGTCCCGCGAGCCCGGGCAGCGTGAGCGTGAAGCCGAACCCGGCGAGGCCGGCGAGGGTGAACAAGACGTAGAGCCCGAGCGCCGCCACCGCCAGCGCCCCGGACATGCGGTAATAGCCCACCATGATCAACACGACGAGCGCCACGCCGACCACTCCCGCGCGGATCCCGTCCTTGATCGAGTCCTGCCCCAGCGACGGGCCGATGGTGCGCTCCTCGATGATGGAGAGCGGAGCCGGGAGCGCGCCCGCCTTGAGCACCAGGGCCAGGTCCTGCGCTTCCTGCAGCGGCTTCGCCCCCAGCTCGATCTGGCCCCGCTGGCCGATCTGGCTCTTGATCACCGGTGGTTGCCCGACGACGCGCCCGTCCAGGATGATCGCCATGTAGTCGTTGACGTGCCGGCCGGTCTCCCGCTCGAAGATGCGCCCGCCGCGGCGTGACAGCGTGAAGGTGACCACCGACTGGTTGGTGAGCTGGTCGCGCAGCGCCTTGGCGTCCTGCAGCTCCTCACCGGTGATGATGGGCCGGTCTTCCACGGCGTAGAACGTCCGGTAGCTGCGCCCGGCGCGCGACAAGACTTCGGTGCCCCACTTGAGCTCGATCCCTCGGGGCACGAGCCGCTGCACCTCGGGTCGGGCCAGCAGGCTCTCGGCGACCGGGACGTTCTCCTCGGGCACGAGATACTCGCCGGGCAGCTGCCCCTGGAAGAGCAGCGAGGAGAGGGCGCCCGGCACGTTCGCTTCGCTCGTGTCCTTGGGGGCCGGCTTGCCCTTCGGGGTTTTGGCCTTGGCTTTGGTCGTGTCCTTGCCGAACAGCTGCGTGACGGTGGCGGCCGCGGCGGCCTGTCCGGCCGGTTTCACGCCCGCCAAGCGCAGTGCCTTGTCGATTTCGGGAAGGGCGTCGCGGAACTTGTTCTGCATGTCGGTGATGCGGAACTCGAGGAACGCGGTGCGCTGAATGATGCTCTTAGCGCGCGCCGGGTCTTTTTCGCCCGCCAGCTCGACGATGAGGCGGCAGCGTCCCTGGATCTGTACGACAGGCTCTGTGGTGCCGAACTCGTCGATCCGCGTGCGGACCACGCGCTCCGCCCGCTGAATCGCGTCGGCGCAGTCGGGGACCGGACCCTTGGACTGATCGACTTCGAGCGCGAGATGGATGCCGCCCTGGAGGTCGAGCCCCAGATTGATGGGCACCCGGCGGACCGTCGTGTCCTTCATGCGGCCGGTCGCCGGGTCGCGCACGCGCTGTGTGACGTTGGTCGGAATCAGGGCCCACATGCTCAGGATCAGGAGGCCACCGACCGCGAGGAGTCTCGAGCGAATCGTCCGGAACATCGCGTCCCTACCCGTTGAGGAGCGAGCGTGCCGCCACTGCGTCCCGCTCGATCTGGTCCACCAGCGCCTGCCGCGACGGGAACGTCTGTGTATCGCGTAGCCGACCTACCCACTCTACCGTCACGGTCGCCCCGTACAAGTCACCACTGAAGTCGAACAGATGAATCTCGAGACCCCGAACATGCACGCCAAACGTGGGCCGCGCACCCTGATTCATCATACCACCGTAGGCGGCCGGTTCCCTTCCCCCTTCCGCCTTCCCCGGCAGCGTCACCCGTACCGCATACACCCCGTCCGGTGGTAAGAGCTTGCGAGGATCGGGCGAGGTCAGATTGATCGTCGGCACGCCGATCGTCCGGCCCCGCCCGGCGCCCCGCTCGACCATACCCCGGAGACTGTAGGACCGTCCCAACCCGCGCGCCGCCGAGGCCAGGTCGCCATGCGCCACGGCGGTCCGGATCAGCGACGAAGAGATCGGTTGGCCGTTGTCGGTGACGGCGGCGACGACCTGCACGGCGAACCCATCTTCCCGCCCGAGTCGCCGGACGAGCTCCAGGTCGCCCGAGCGTCCTCTCCCAAACCCGTGGTCGTACCCCAGCACCAGCTCCTTCATCTCGAACCGGGCGCGCAGCACGTCCCGCACGAAGTCCTCGGGACCGAGCCGCGCCAGCTCCGGCGTGAACGCGAGCACCTCGACCCGTTCGATCCCGAGCGCCATGGTCAGCGCCTGCTTCTCATCGAGCAGCGTGAGGAGCCGCGGAGCCGCGCTCGGGTTCACCACCTCGAGCGGATGCGGATCGAACGTCACCAGCACGCTCGGCAGTCCGGCCGCGCGCCCGCGCCGCACCACCTCGCTCAGCACCGCCTGGTGGCCGCGATGGATCCCATCGAACGTGCCGACCGTGACCACCGTGCCGCTCACGGCTCGGCCACCACCACGCGTGGCTTGAGCCGCTCCCCGGAGCGTTCCGCCACGGCGACCAGCCGGCCGCCGGCGAACAGCGCCACGGGGCGCTCGTCCCCGGCGGCGGCGGTCAGGGCTCGTCCGTGCAGCACGGCCTCGCGCTCGCCGGGCTCCAGGTCCCGGCGCGGCAGATCGCGAACCAGGTCGGCGGGGTCGCGCAGGTCCCGCGCGGTGACCGCCTGCGGCGCCACGGCGTCCTCCAGGCGGTAGGGGCCAACCCGCGTCCGCGTGAGCGCCGCGAGGTGCGCGCCGCACCCGAGGGCCTCGCCCACGTCCCGCGCCAGGCTGCGCAGATACGTCCCCCCACTCACGGTGGCGTGAAACCCGACGTCGGGAGGCGCGAAGCGGTCGAGCGCGAGCTCGGCCACCTCCACCCGTCGCGCCGCCGGAGCCACCGGCTCGCCCCGACGTGCCCGGCGGTAGGCCCGCTCGCCACCGATCTTCACCGCCGAGTATGCCGGCGGGCGTTGCTCGTACGTCCCGCGAAACCGCGCGAGCGCATCCTCGATGCCCGCCCGCTCCAGCTGGCGCCACGCATCCGAGGTCGCGATCGGCGCACCGGTCGGATCGTCGGTCGTGGTCGCCGTTCCCAACCGGATCACGCCTTCGTACGCCTTGTCCCAGCCCCCGGCGAACGCCGCCAGCCGAGTCGCCCGCCCCGCTACGACGACCAACAGTCCCGCCGCGAACGGATCGAGCGTGCCCAGATGTCCCACCCGGTCGGTGCCGAGGGCGCGCCGCACGCAGTCGACCACATCGTGAGACGTTGGGCCGTCCGGTCCTCCCGGCTTGGCGACGAGCACGACACCCGAGATCAGCCCCCGTCCTCCTTGAGATCGCGCAGCACCCGATCGATTCGTTGGGCGTGCTCGAGGCCACGGTCAAGCTCGAAGCGCAGCTCGGGCGTCACGCGGAGCGTGAGCTCGCGGGCGAGCTGCGCCCGCAGGAACCGCGCGGCGCTCGTCAGACCCTCGAGCGACTTCGCCTTTTCCTCTTCGCTCCCCATCACGCTCACGCGCACCCGCGCGTGCGTCAGGTCGGAAGAGACTAGGACCGCCGTGACGGTCACGAACCCGACACGCGGATCGCGGACGTTTTCCGTGAGAAACGCGGCTACCGTGTGGCGAATCGCCTCGGCCACGCGCTCCGGGCGGTGGCTCATCCGTCGTCGTACCATGTCAGAAGAAACTCGTGCTCGTGTCGATGATGCGGGCGCCATCAGCGCCCTCGATCAGGCGGTCCGCCTCCCGCAGGACGCTCTCGGCATGCCCGCGGTCCGTCGAGACCACGCAGACCGTCAGCTCGGCGCGCTGCCACAGGTCGTGGTGGGCCGTCTCCGCCGCCGACACGTTGAACCGGTGGTGGAGCCGGTCCTTCAGGCTCTTCAAGATGTGTCGCTTGTCCTTGAGGGAGTGACACGCCGCGAGGTGCAGCTCCCACGTCATCACTCCCACGATCACGCGGGCGTCAGCGACCGCGCGACCTCCTCGATCCGATAGGCCTCGATCAAGTCGCCGACCTTCAGGTCGTTGAAGTTCTCGACCCCGATCCCGCACTCGAAGCCTTCCCGCACCTCGCGGACGTCTTCCTTGAAGCGCTTGAGGGAGGCGAGCGTGCCGTCGTACACCTCGACGCCATCGCGGATGACGCGGACGCGCGCGGTGCGCGGGATGACCCCCGAGCGGACGAAGCTCCCGCCAATCGTGCCGACCTTCGCGATCTTGAAGAGCTGCCGCACCTCCGCCTCGCCCAGGACCACTTCCTTCCGCTCCGGGGCGAGCAAGCCCGCCATGGCGGCCTTCACCTCTTCCACCGCCTCGTAGATAATGCGGTAGGTCCGGATCTCCACCTTCTCGCGCTCGGCGGACGCCCGCGCGTTCGAGTCTGGCCGCACGTGGAATCCGATGATGATCGCGTTGGACGCCTTGGCCAGGAGCACGTCGGAGTCGGTGATCGCACCGACGCCCCGATGCACGACCTCGACCTTAACCTCGGGCGTCGAGAGCTGAGCGAGCGCGTCGGCCAGCGCCTCGGCCGGCCCGCCCTGGTCCGCCTTGATGATGATCCGCAGCGTCGCCGCACCGCCATCCGCCCGCTCGGCCATGAAGTCTTCGAGCGTCTTCACCCGGCCGGAGCGACGATGCTGCGCCTCCCGCTCGAGACGCTGGCGCTTTTGCGCGATGTCGCGCGCCGCGGCCGCATCGGCCATCACCTGGAACGTGTCCCCGGCCTCCGGCACGCCCTCGAAACCCAGGACCTGCACGGGCGTCGACGGCCCCGCGGCGTCCACCGTCTGGCCCCGCTCGTCGTACATGGCGCGCACGCGCCCGTAGAACTGCCCGCAGATGAAATCGTCGCCCCCGTGCAGCGTCCCGGTCTGGACGAGCACGGTGGCAAGCGGGCCCTTTCCGGGGTCGAGCGTGGCCTCGAGCACCGTGCCCTGCGCCTTCCGCGCGGGGTTGGCCTTGAGATCGAGCAGCTCGGCCTGCAGCAGGATCTGATCGAGCAGGGCCTCGACGTTCTGGCCGGTCTTGGCCGAGATCGCCGTGGCGAGCGTGGTGCCGCCGAACTCCTCGAGCACCACCCCGTGCGCCAAGAGGTCCTGCTTGACTTTCTGCACGTTCGCGGCGGGGAGATCGATCTTGTTGATCGCCACCACGATCGGCACACCGGCGTTCTTGGCGTGGGAGATCGCCTCGATGGTCTGCGGCATGATGGCGTCGTCGGCCGCGACCACGAGCACCACGATATCGGTGACCTGGGCCCCGCGGGCCCGCATCGCGGTGAACGCTTCGTGACCGGGCGTGTCGAGGAACGTGATCGAGCGCCCGTCCTTCAGCTTGACCTGGTAGGCACCGATGTGCTGGGTGATCCCACCGGCCTCGCCGGCCACGACTTTCGTCTTCCGGATGTAGTCGAGCAGCGACGTCTTACCGTGGTCCACGTGCCCCATGACGGTGACCACCGGCGAGCGCGACTCGAGCGCCTCGCCTTCGTCCTTCGCGGCGTCCTCGGACGCGGCGACCGCGTATTCCTCCTCCCGAGCAGCCTGGAAGCCGAAGGCCGACGAGATGAGCTCGATCATGTCGAAGTCGAGCCGCTGGTTGATCGTCACCATCTGCCCCAGCTCCTTGAAGGCGAAGGCGACGATCTCCTTGGCGGGCACTTTGAGGATGCTGGCGAGCTCGGAGACGGTGATGAACTCCGTCACGCGCACGAGCGTCTTCTCGCGCTCCTTCTCCTCGCGCCGCTTTTCCTCGAGCTGCTCGCGCATGCTCGGGCCCTCTTCGCGCCGGTGGACGCCCTTGCGCGCCACCGGCCCTTTGATCGACGCGAGCGTGCGCGAAATGTTCTGCGCCACCGCCTCCTGATCGACGAGCGACTTCTTGCCCTTCTTGCGTTTCTTGCCCTTCTCCCGTCGCCGCTCTTCGAGCGGAATCGCGCCCGGCGCGGCGGACGCGACGGGGCGTGGGGGGGCGGGGACGGCGCCGCCGGGCGTGGCGCTCGCGACCGGCTTGGGCCGGACGGGCGTCGGGATTACGGGACGCGGCGGACTGAACGCAATCGCAGGCTGGGGCGGTGAGGGAGCAGTCGCGGTGGCCGACACCGCGACGAGCGGCGGCTCGACCGCCGACCCCGGTCCCTCCGGAGCGGGCAGGTCGCGAAACAGCGCCGCGGCCCGCTCCTCAAGCGATGGCTTTTCTTCGGCGTCGACGGCCTTGGCCGCCTCGAGCGCTTCGCGTGCCTTGTTCTCACGCTCCGCCTCGATCGCCGCTTCCGCCTGCGCCTCCGCCTCGACGGCGGCCATCTCGGCCGCCG
>DASZCN010000044.1:0-9172 GCA_035943095.1 Gemmatimonadales bacterium
CCCGCGCCCCCCGATTCTTAGATTCGCGCTCCATGTCGGATGATCTCGGGCCCGGGCGCCGGTTCGACGACGAGGAGGTCTCCCGAATTCTCGAGCGTGCCGCGGAGCAGCAACACCGCGCACCGCTCGCGCCACCCGAGAACTCGGGAATGACGCTCGCCGAGCTCGAGCAGGTGGCCGCGGAAGCCGGGATCGATCCGCAACCGTACCGTCATTCGCATCGAGGAGCGATTTGGGAACCTGGTGGGCGGCCTGTTCGGGGGAATCGTGGGAGGGTTGGGCGGCGGCGGTGGTGGGACGGCCCTCGGCGTGATTGGCGGCGCGTTCCACAACATCGGTATGGCGCTCGCGACCGCCGGCGTCGTCCTGGTCGGATCGGGCCTGCTCGCGCGGACGATCTTCCGCAGCGTCGTCCGCCAGCGCTCTCGGGGGCTGCACCGGCTGTTGGACGCGCTTGCTGAGGCGACCACCGCGCGCTAGGGGCGCGGCTTCAGGTACCCTTTCGCCAAGAGCAGCTCAGCGTTCAAGATCGCGGCGCCCGCGGCCCCGCGGACCGTGTTGTGGCTCAGCACGACGAACCGATGCCCCAGCACGCTATCGCGCGCGATCCGGCCCACGGTCACGCTCATCCCGCGCCCGGCGTCGCGGTCGAGCCGCGGCTGAGGACGGTCGGGTTCGTCGCGCACGACGATCGGCCGCTCCGGCGCGCTCGGCAGCCTGAGCTCCTGCGGGAGACCCCGAAACGACGCGAAAGCGTCGCGCAGCTCGGACGGCTCCACCGGGCGGCCGAGCGTCACGCGGACCGCGGCCATGTGCCCGTCCACCACGTTCACGCGGTGACATTGCGCACTCACCGCGAATTCAGCCGGGGCCACGCGCCCGCCCTGGAACCGGCCCAGGATCTTGCGTGTCTCGCGCTCGATCTTTTCTTCTTCACCCGCAATGAAGGGGATGACGTTGTCCGTGATGTCGAGCGCGGAGACGCCCGGGTATCCAGCGCCCGAGAGCGCCTGGAGAGTGGTCGCGACCACTGCTTCGACACCGAAGCGCGCCGCAAGCGGCGCCAATGCGAGCGCGATCATCACCGCGGAGCAGTTGGGGTTGGTGACGATGAACCCGGGGGAGCCCGTGGCGTCGCGACACGCGTCGAGCAGGCCCAAGTGGTCCGGATTCACCTCGGGAATGATCAACGGCACCGGGTCGCTCATGCGGTGAGCCGAGCAGTTGCTGATCACCGGATAGCCGGCCTGTGCGAAGCGGGTCTCCGCCGGGCCCGCCACGTCGGCCGGGAGGCTCGAGAAGACGACATCGCAGTCGAGCGGCGGCTCGGGCGCCTGGACTCGCAGCGCCCTGGCGCCTCGGGGCACCTCGCCCGGCAGCCGCCAGGCGCACGCCTCCGCGTACGGCTTCCCTTCCGAGCGGTCGGACGCGGCGAGGGCGGTCACCACGAAGGACGGGTGGCCGTCGAGGAGCTGCAGGAAACGCTGGCCCACGGTTCCCGTCGCGCCGAGGATGCCCACTCGGATTGTCCGCTGCAGCTCTGCATCTTTCACGCAATCGATCCTTGACGGTATCTGGGTATGAAGTTACAACCGCCGACGATGCGAGCGCGCGTGACGGTCCGGGTGCCCGGTTCCACGTCGAACCTCGGAGCCGGCTTCGACTGCGTCGGCGTGGCCGTGGACCGCTGGCTCCGCGTCACCGCCACAACGGGGCCGGACGGGACGACTACGGTCGAGCGCCGCGGTACGCTCAGTACCCTGGGCGTCCCGCCTGATGCGGATCTTCTGTGCCGCGGCTTCGCGGCCGCCTGCGCGAAAGCCGGTCGATCGGTCCCGCGCGGGCTCGCGCTCGTCGCCGACTCGGACATCCCGGTCGCGCGCGGGCTCGGGTCCTCCGCGGCCGCGAGCGTGGCCGGTGCGGCCGCCGCCACCGCCCTGCTCGCGCTCGAGCTCGAGCGCGACGACCTCACGGCCCTCTGCGTCGAGCTCGAAGGGCATCCCGATAACGTGGTAGCGGCGGTGCATGGCGGCGCCAACCTGGTACTGCCCGGTCTGCCTCCCGACGGCCTGATCCTCACGCCTCTCGTCGTCCACGAGTCGCTCGCGCTCGTGTTCGCGGTACCGGATTTCACGGTCGAGACGAAGCGTGCCCGCGCCGTGCTCCCGGCCACGTTGCCCCACGCGCAGGCGGTGCAAGCGGCGGCCAAGGGAGCGGCGCTGGTGCTCGGCCTCGCCCACGCGGATGGGCGTCTGCTCGCGGCCGCGCTCGATGACGTGCTGCACGTGCCCTTCCGTCTCCCGTTGGTGCCTGGCTACGTGGAGGTGACGGCGGCGGCGCGGACGAGCGGGGCCTACGGTGCGACCTTGTCCGGATCCGGACCGACCGTGGTGGCCGTAGCTCCGGCCGCACGGGCCAGCGCGGTGAGCGACGCGATGATCCGCGCGTGGCGCGCCCGTGGTACATCCGCCCAGGGGTTCGTGACCGCCCGCCCCGCGGGCGGGTTCCAGACGGACTGATCCATGGCTCCCGCGTCGCGTTCCCGGTCTCCACAGATTCACAAGTTCGGCGGCGCATCCCTCGCCGACGCCGCCGGCATACGGCGAGCGGTGGAGATCGTCGTTCTAAACCGGACCCCCCCCACCGCCCCCCTCGTTGTCGTCGTGTCGGCGATGGGCGGGGTGACGGACGCCCTGCTCGAGGCGGCGCGGCGCGCCACGAGGGGGGAGACGTCTCACGTGCGCGCGGCGGCCGAGAAACTGCGGACGGAGCACGGGCGGGCGGCCCGCGCGCTCGTCCGGCCGGGTGCCCGCCTCGACGATCTGCTCGCCCGTATCGACGCGGCGGTCGACGAGATGAAGCCGCTCGGCGCCGGGGGGGGGCTCGGCATCCTGCGCGAGCTCACCCCGCGGACGATCGACTACCTCGCGGCGCGCGGGGAGCGGCTCTCCGCCCTGGTGTTCACCGCGGCGCTCGACGGAGCCGGCTGCCCCGTCGCCTTCGTGGACGCGACCGAGGTGATCCAGACCGACGACACGTTCGGCAACGCGTCCCCCGATCTCCGGCGCACCGAGCGCGCTGCACGCCGCGTCCTCTCACCGCTGCTGGCACGCGGCGTCGTGCCGGTCGTCCCCGGGTTTCTCGGCGCGGCGCCGGACGGTCAGGTGACCACGCTCGGGCGCGGTGGCTCGGATCTCACCGCCACACTGCTCGCGCGGGTGCTCGGCGCCCGGGAGGTATCGCTCTGGAAGGACGTGCCCGGGCTGCTCACCGCCGACCCGCGCATCGTGCCCGACGCCCGCGTGGTACCACAGGTTCACGTCCGCGAGGCGGCGGAGCTCGCCTACTATGGCGCCAAGGTGTTGCATCCGCGCGCGCTGATTCCTGTGCTCAAGCGGCCCGTGGCGATCCGCATCCGCCCGTTCGCCGACCCGACATCGCTCGGGACGGAGATCTCGCGCCGCCGCACGCTGGAGCAGTATCCCGTCAAGGCGCTGTCGGCCATTCCGGGCCAGGCGCTGCTGACGGTGACCGGCAGCGGGATGTTGGGCGTGCCCGGCATCGCGGCCCGGACGTTCGCCGCCGTACACCACGAGGAGATCTCCGTTTCCCTCATCACCCAGGCCTCGTCCGAGCACTCGATTTGCTTCAGCGTCCCCGCGGCGAGCGCCCAGCGGGCCCGCAAAAGCCTCGAGGAGACCTTCGAGCGAGAAATCGCGCGCCAGGAAATCGATGGTGTGGAGCTCCAGAGCGGGCTCGCGACGCTGGTGGTGGTGGGTCTGGGCATGGCCGGCACGCCGGGGATCGCGGCCCGCGTCTTCGCCGCCTTGGCAGAAGCCGGCATCAACGTGATCGCCACCGCCCAAGGCTCGTCGGAGCTCAACCTCTCGCTCGTGGTGGACGGCCGGAACGCGGCACGCGCCCAACGGGCCGTGCATGCAGCGTTCCAGCTCTCGAAGATCGGGGGCGGCGCGGCGGCACGGCCCGAGCGAACCGACGTAGTGCTGCTGGGCTTCGGCCAAATCGGGCGCGCGCTCGCGCCGATGATCGCGAAGGTCAAGGGCAAGGGACGGTCGCTCTCGATCGTCGGGGTGATCGACCGCAGCGGGCTGGTGTTCGACGCGCGCGGTCTATCTCCGCGCCGGCTCGCGGCGCTCGCCGCCGCGAAAGCCAAGCGCACTCCGCTCTCGAAGGCACCCGGTGGGCGCCGGGCGAGCGCCGGCGACGCCGTGGCGTTCGTGGCGCGCCACGCCCTCGCCAACCCCATCCTCGTCGATCTCACCGCCGACGATACAACCGAGACGCTCCAGGCAGCGCTCGCGGCGGGGATGCATCTGGTACTCGCAAACAAGCGCCCCGTCGCCGCCGACCGGCGCGCTTATGACGCGCTCGTCGCCGCGGCCCAGACGCACGGGCGCCGCCTGCTGCTCGAGGCGACCGTCGGAGCCGGCCTCCCGATCATCGACACGTACCAGAAGCTCGTCGAGTCGGGCGACCGGGTCCTGAAGATCGAGGGGTGCCCCTCCGGTACGCTCGGGTACGTATTCGGCGAGATGGGACGGGGCGCGCCATTCTCGGCGGCGCTGCGCGGCGCCATCGCCAAGGGCTATCCCGAGCCCGATCCCCGGGACGACCTCTCCGGTATGGACGTGGCGCGCAAGGCGCTGATTCTCGGACGGCTGCTCGGGTTCGGTGGCGAGCTCGGCGACATCGACGTGGAATCGCTCGTCCCGGACGGCGCGGAGCGGCTCTCGCTCGAGGCCTTTCTCGCATCGCTCGACCGGTTCGACGCCGTGTGGGCAAAGCGCGTCGCGACGGCGCGCGCGCGCCGTGGGGTGTTGCGCTACCGGGCGATCGTGACGCGACGTCGCGTGCACGTCGGGCTCGTGGTGGTGGAGGCGTCGAGCCCGATGGCCTCGCTCAATGGGACGGACAACCAGTTTATTTTCACGACCATGCGCTACAAGAAGAATCCGCTTGTCATCACGGGTCCCGGCGCCGGGCCGGCCGTGACGGCGGGCGGGATTCTCAACGACGTGCTCAAGCTCGCCGGCGCATGAGTGCCCCTCTCCCCACGAGCTGGCAGGTGTGCGCGACCTGTGGCAGCGAAGTCCCAGAAACCGACCCACATCCCCGATGCCCCCGCTGCGGCGGGCTGCTCGAGGTGCGTCACCGGCCGCCTCCCCAGGGCGGGAACGCGCTGCGCGCGACGTTCGATGCGCGCCGCGGGGTCTGGCGCGGCGTGCTCGCGTCGGGCGTGTGGCGCTTTCGCGAGGCGGTGCTTCCCACCGCGGGCGAGCACGTCATCACCTATCCGGAAGGCAATACGCCGCTCCTCGCGAGCGCGCCCGTGGCGCGGTGGGCCGGCGCGCCGGAGCTGCTCCTCAAGCACGAAGGCCACAATCCCACCGGCTCGTTCAAGGATCGGGGTATGACGGTCGGCGTGACCCAGGCGCGGCGCATCGGCGCGCGCGCGGTGTCGTGCGCGTCCACCGGTAACACGGCGGCCTCGCTGGCGGCGTACGCGGCCCTGGCCGGCTTGCCCGCACTCGTCCTCGTCCCGAAGGACCAGGTGGCGACGGGCAAGCTGGCCCAGGCGCTCGCCTACGGAGCGCGCACGCTCCTGGTACGGGGCAACTTCGACGCCTGTCTCGAGCTCGCCGACGAGGCGAGCAAGCGACTCGGCGTCTATCTCCTCAATTCGGTCAATCCGTTTCGGCTCGAGGGTCAGAAGACGATCATGCTAGAGCTGCTCCAGCAGCTCTCCTGGGATCCGCCCGATTGGGTCGTCGTCCCGGCGGGCAACCTGGGGAATACCGCCGCATTCGGGAAGGCGCTCGCGGAAGCGCGGGCGTGGGGCCTGATCGAGCGGGTCCCGCGGCTCGCCGCCGTCCAGGCCGAGGGCGCGGCTCCGTTCGCGCTGAGCTTCCGCTCGGGCTTCGCCCGCCGCGACCGCGTAACGCCGCACACGGTCGCCACGGCGATCAACATCGGCAACCCCGTTTCTCACGATCGCGCGGCGCGCGCGATTCGCGAGACGAACGGGGTCGTCACCGCCGTCAGCGACGACGACATTCTCGACGCCAAGGAAGTGGTGGACCGCGCGGGGATCGGCTGCGAGCCGGCAAGCGCGGCGGCCGTCGCGGGCGTGCGCCGCCTCGTGAATGAAGTAGTGATCCGGAAGGCCGATCGAGTGGTCGCGGTCCTGACAGGGCACCTGCTGAAGGATCCGGGAACGCCGCGCGCCAATCGGCCGATCGAGATCGATGTGAATCTCGCGGAGGTGGAGCGGGTGATGCGGAGCTGAGCCGCCGGCTCAGCGGGAGTCCGGAGGCGCGACGCCGAGCGTCACCAGGGCGTGGGTGACCGTGGCGCGGTCCGGGTCGCGCTTCGGGGCGCGCGCGAGGAACGTGCGGTACTGCTCGATGGCCTGAGGGAATTTCCCTTCCCCTTGGTATACGGCACCGAGGCGGTGGTACGGAGCGGCATAGTCGGAATCAAGCTCGACGGCGAGCCGGAGCTGCTGCTCGGCCTCCTCCAACCGCCGCGCGGCGTGCAACACGACTCCGTAAAAGAGACGGATCACCGGATCGCGGCCATTGATCTCCACCGCCGTTTGAAGCTCGGTGAGGGCGGCCGCCGTGTCGCCCAGCGCGAGCGCAGCACCCGCGAGACGCGCGTGGACCCAATAGAACGCGAGGTTCTCGGTGAGCGCCCGCTCGTAGGCGGCGCGTGCGGCGGCAAAATCGCCCTGCTGCACCCGGGCGATCCCGATCGCGTACTCGAACATCTCGATGGACGGCAGTACCACCGCGGTGTGCTGTTGCAACGTCGCCCGCAGCGAGTCGCGCCCGGTTTCGAGCTCCGTCACGGCGCTGTCATACCGCGCGAGATAGAACAGCGACTGCGCGCGATACACCCTCAGCCCGACTTCCCCGGGATGCTTGCGCAGGGCGATGGCGAAGAGGCTGTCGGCCGCCGCAAACCGTTGGCTCTTGAACGCGACGAGGCCCTTCTCTTCCGGCGAGGCGTGGCGACCCAGGAATAAATCGGCGAAATCGAGGCCCGTGAAGACGAAGGGATTACGCGCCCAAGCCATCCGACGCAGCGAGTCCATGAGCTGTACCTGCCGCTGCGTCGGCGTGACGCTCCGGACCGCGCGCACCGAGTGTGTCCGAAAGAAGGTGGCGTCCGCATCGTTGCGCACCGCTCGCAGCAGGAGGAGCGATCGCGCGTACACGGGGTCTGCCCACGAGGGATCCAAGCGGGAGGCCCAGTAGAGCCCGGCCTCCGCGGCCTGGAGGTCCAGCCCGGTTCGGACAAGCGGGACCGCCGCCTGGTAGTATACGAGGGCATCGTTGGTGTCGAGCCCCTCCCGCAGGGACGGGCGGGGCGGCGTCGTGACCGAGTCGGCGAACGTCCGGAGTGCCGTCAGGCCATTGGTGGAATGCACCGGCGCAGGGGTGGTGCACGAGGCCGCGACGAACCCGAGCGCGAAAGCGGGAAGGCAGATGTGGCGGAAGCGGCTACCGATCACGGCGGCCCCGGCCGTTCACACGCCCAGAAGATACTCCTCGTCCCACGCCACGTCGAACTCCCCCCGGCAGCGACGACACTCGAGTCGCCGCGGCCGCCCGCGCAGCGCGGCCCGCTCCCGGCAGCTCGGGCAGACGGCGTAGTGCGGGCCCCAGTCGGCCGGCAGCTCGCCCGCGCGCTCGGGACGCGGCACCACGGACCACCGCGTGGGGGGACGGGATACGACCTGGACGAGATAGTTGGGGACCTTGAGAGGCCTGCGGTTGACGTCGAGGATGGCTTCGAGGGGAGCGAGGCGCGCCACACGGTACCAGGCGCCGCGCCGCAGGGCGCAGTCGACGTCAATCTGAAGACGACCCCATTGCATGCCGGTCACGGCGAGAACTTAACTCGGAGACCTGTTCGCGGAGCGTGACGCCGGCCACACAACATGCGGCAAGTTGTCTCAGGGATCGGTGTGATGCCCCATCATCATGTCGGCCATCTCGGAGGCGCCGCCGGAGCGGAGCGTGGCCGCTTGGTCTTGCTGGTATAGGGTGTCTCCCTGATCCACGGCGGGCCAGGTCCCGCCCCGGTCAGGCACGATTAAGCCGGCGACGGCCCCCATGCCTCCGTCCTTGATCGGCCGCCCGGTCGGGTTCTCGTACACGGCGGTCAGCCGGTAGCGGTGCTCAGGGGTGACGTGAATGCCTAGCCGGCGCCAGCTGTAGAACCGGGCCAGCGGAAACGTGATGACCCGCCCCGTCCCGTCCGTCTCCGGGGCGCCGTGCCACAGCACCTCGCCTGTCGTCATGTCCTTGAGCTCGAGGCTTACGCCGTAGTCGTGGAGATGACCGCCCAACCCGATGATCGTACCGGGAATGGCGGGGCTTCCCTCCCAGAAGCGTTCCGTGTGGCCCGGAGCCAGATCGAACGCCTTGCTTCCCGTGGGTGGACGGCCCAGGGGGTACTCCACGTCGATGGCCCAGGGGTACGTGCGGTACAGCGGCCAGGGCAACCCGCCGCGAACGTAGCGCAGCACCAGCCGCACCCGCACGCCGTGGTAGGCCACGGCCGATGAATTGGCGAGCATGGCCCCAGCGGTGAGCCGCTGCCCCCGCTCGAGCGGCAGCCCGAACAGCAGGCGCGGGACCGTGATCGCGGGGGTTTCTCGACTCGCGGCGAGGAGATGCAGGCCGATCGGGAGGAACAGCTCCCGGTGATCCGGATCGCTCAGGTTGAAGTGGTGGAGCATAGTCTGGGGGAGCATATGCCCCGCGCCGTCGACCAGCTCCACGTGGGCGCTGTGCAGGGTCGCGTCCAGCGGGACGAGCACCTGACAGAGGGGGAGGCCCACCATCGCTTCGATCCCGTCGTGGCCGGCCGGAACGTCCACGGCGGGCAGCTCGATCACCAGGCGGTTGGCCTGCGGGTCGACGAGCACCGCCGCACGCGGTAGCGCTTCCGGACCGGGACCACGGAGCCCTGCGAGCAGCCAAATAAGGAGGAGAACGGCCGGCATGGCCAACTCCGCTGATCGGGTGACGGAACGGGGACGCCGGGAGGCACCCCGCAGGACCGCTCAAGATACCGGGTCTCGTCGCGTTTCGCGACGTACCCAAGTGACGTACCCAAGTGTGCGCTTCTTGGGGGCGCA
>DASZCN010000045.1:0-30727 GCA_035943095.1 Gemmatimonadales bacterium
GGCCGCCGCCTCGGCGCCGTCGAGTTGCTGCTTCGAGATGATTTCCTGCTCGGCGAGCGGCTTCATCCGCTCCAAATCGGCGTGCGCCTTCTGTGCGTTGGCCTGCGCCTGCTCCACCTGCGCCTCGGCCTGACCTACCCTGGTCTTGTTGCTGACGGACGCGAGCGCGACCCCGAGGTCGGCGTCCGCTTGCGCCAGACGCACGCGATAATCGCGATCGTCGAGCACTACGAGGGTGTCGCCCAACTTGACCCGGTTATTCTCATCCACCCGGACTTCGGTGACGAAGCCGCCGACCTTCGGGAGGATGGGAACGATATGCCCGTCCACCTGGGCGTTGTCGCTCGACACGTGGCTCAGGCCGAAGATCCAGCGCCTCACCCCGAAGCCCACCAGGGCCAGCAGGATGATGCCCATGACGAGAAAAACCCTCCCGCGGTTACCCTTCGGCTTTTCCGTCCCGGCTTCGGCGGGCGGTTCGGGGACAGGCCTCGAGGCCCGGGGAAGTGTCTCGCGTTCGATCGTGGTTGCCATGTCGTCACTCATCGGTGATGTCGGTTAATGAAGCGTCCGTGCGACGCCTACCGCGCGCGCCAGGGAGACCCGGGCGGTGACGGCGGCGTAGCGCGCGTCGATCTCGGTGTCGCGCGCGCGGATCAGTTTCGATTGCGCGTCGATCACTTCGGTGTTGCCGGCCACGCCCGCGCGGAACTGCTGGCGTGCCTGGGACAGCTCGTCTTCCGCCAGTCGCAGCTGCTCCGCGGCGACCGACCCCTGCGCCTGGGCCGTCCGCAGATCGAGGAACGCGGCGTCCACGTCGGCCGCGATCTGGTGCCGCAGGTCTGCCTCGCGCAGTTGTGACTCGCGCGCGATCGCGTTCTGCTCGTCGGCCCGCGCCTCGCGGTGGAAGCCGTCCAGAATCGGCACGCTGATCTGCACCGTGAGATCCCGCGTGGCGATGGCGTTCGGCACGGTCAAACCGTTCACGCCGTAGTCACCGGCTACCTCGAGGCGGGGCAGCCGCTCGGCCCGGATCGCGGAGCCGGTCTGCCGGGCTGCGACTCCGCGCGCCAACTCCGCCCGCAGGTCCGGCCGGTTGGCGAGCGCCGCCGTCACGGCCGCTCCCCTATCTCCCGGCACGTCGGCCGCGCCGAGCGACGGGTCCAAGGAATCCGTGAGCGTTACGGGCGTGGCGGGATCGAGGCCCAGTGCGCGGGACACGTCGATCCGCCCTCGGTCGAGCTGATTCCGGGCGACGAGCAGGAGCCCCTCGGCGGTCACGAACTGGGCCTGTGCTCGCGTCACGTCGATGGCCGGGCTCACCCCCGCTGCCTTTTTCGCCTGAGCGAGGGTGACCAGCTCCGCCGCCACGGTCGAGTCGGCCTGACGGGCCGCGACGACGGCGCGTGCTCTCGCCGCCCGGAGATACGCCTCGGCTGCCGTCAGCGCCGAACCCTCCACGGTCACACTGCGCTCGGCGCGGCTCCCGTCTGCTTGCGTCCGGGCCGCGCGGACCCGCGACACGCTTGACCAGTCGAACACCGTTTGGCTCGCGCTGACGCGCGCGTCGTAATTGTTGAACGGGCCGATCAGCGGGGGCAGTGTGAGCGGCGGAGGAAACGAAAACCCGAACGACTGCGGGTTGAACGTGCGGTTCAGCCAGAAGCCGTCAAGGGAAACGAAGGGCAGCAGGAGGGCTCGCGCCTGGCGCACGCGCGCGTCCGCCTCGCCCGTCTTGAGGGTCGCGACCGCCACGGCCGGCGCCTCGCCGGCGGCAAGCCGCACCGCGTCCGCGAACGACAGGGAGACTGGCGTCGACTCGGGCGTCTGCGCCGAGAGAGACCCAGTGGCAAGCAGGGCCAGAACGGCCATCAGTCGGAGGCTATTGTTTCGCGATGCCATGCAGGTATAGGTCAATGTGGGTGCCGAGGTACTTCTCAACGTTGAATCCCTCGGGCATGCAGGATACAAAGGCACGGCGCGCGACCGTCGCATGCATCAGCGGCGACATGGCGAGCTTCGCGGCGGTCGTCACGTCGACCGGACGGAACTCGCCGCTCTTAATGCCCCGCTCGATCACGCCCGCCATCAAGCGGTGGCCGCGGGTCACGACCTCTTCGTAGTAGAAGCGCGTCAGCTCCGGAAAAGTCGCCGCTTCAGCCATCATGAGCTTCGGGATACCGGCGAGCGCGGTCTCGCCCACCAGCCGCCAGTACTCGCGCACCAGCCGCTCCAGCAGCTCCTGGGCGCTGCCGGTGAAGGAGCGCGCGAGGTCTTCACCCTGGGCGATCACGGGCACGATGGTTTCCCGGACGACGGCCTTGAACAGCGCTTCCTTGCTGTCGAAGTAGAGATAGAGCGTGCCTTTGGTGACGCCGGCGCGGCGCGCCACATCCGCGAGCTTCGTTGCGGCATACCCGCGTTCCACGAACATCTCGAGCGCCGCGGCGACGATCTCCCCCGGCCGTGCGTCCTTGCGGCGCTTCCAGCGGGGATGCGGTTGGCGCTTCGATGTCGTGGTGGACTGGCTCACGGGAAACCCTCGAATTTAGTTACTGAACGGTCAGTAAGTAAATCCGGTTCCGCGAGTTGGTCAAGTGCCCGAGTAAGTTACTGGGCGGTAGGTAGTAAGTTCCTGTAAGCCAACCAGTTACCGTGCGCGCCCGCCACGCTCCCGATAGAACACGATCAGCCCCGTGTTGGGTGGAGTCGCGCCCACCTGTCGCAACAGCGTCACGATCTGCCCGCGATGATACGAGGAATGATCTACGGCGTGACGAAACATCTCGCGGAACGTGTGCCGAAACTCGCCGCCGGTGCTCGGCTGCATCGTCACCGTGTCCTCGAGCCGCCGTTCCGTCATGCCGCCCAAGAACGCCGACCGCTCGCGCTCGATCTCCTCCCACCGGCCGGACGCCGCCTCCAGTGTCGCAAGATCCTTCCCCTGGTGAACGGCCGGCTTGGGCTTTCCCGTCCAGCGGCTGAGCCACAGCTGTTCCGCCCACACGATGTGACACAGCGTCCCGTGGATGCCGCCGTGGCTGCTCTTCAAGTCGCGGAAGTACTGCTCGGAGGTGAGCGCCCCGGCGGCCACGAAGACACGGCGGTTGGCCCAGGCGTTGTAGGCGAACAGCTCACGAATCTCGGCGACGGTCATGCCGCCTCTCCCTAGCGTGCCGCGGCGAGCTCGCCCGCGTCGAGTACGCTCTGCTCAACGGTCTTCCCTTCGATCTTCTGATCGTCGCCCACCAGCGAATCGCGCACCGTCGCGCGCACGACCCTGACGTTCCTCCCCAGGATGCTGTTCGCAATGGTGCTCTCGGCGATGAAGCCTCCCTGCTCGATCGACACGTTGGGGCCCACCGTCACGTCATGCATCGTGACACCGTCCTCGATGTAAACCGGCGGGATGATCGTGCACCGTGGGCACGGGCCGGACGGCATGTGGGCACGTCCCCGCTCGAGGACATGCTGATTGGTCTCGAGCAGGGTGTCCACCTTGCCGCAGTCGTACCAGCCCGCCACCGGCGCGGTGAGCAACCGCTTCCCATGGTCCACCATGTATTGGAACGCGTCGGTGAGGTAATACTCGCCCCCCTTGCCGGGTGGCTGGGTCAACACGTGCGCGATGCCCTCGAACAGCGTCTTCCAATCCTTGACGTACTGCAACCCGATGTTCGCCAGCCGCGAGACCGGCGTGCTCGGCTTCTCCACGATGCGCGTCATGTAGCCCCGCGCGTCGGTTACGATCACGCCGAACCGCTGGTAGTCCTCGACCTCCTTGACCCAGATGATCCCGTCGGCATCGACGGTCTTGACGATGCTCATGTCCGCTTCGAAGAGCGTGTCCACGAAAATGATGAGTACGGGACGGTCGACGAACGGCCTGGCGAGATTGATCGCGCCCGCGGTCCCGTCCAACTTCTTCTGCTCGACGAACCTCGCCTTCACGTCGTATCGCTCGACGATGTACCGCTCGACGACGTCCTTCAAATGTCCCGTGATGACGATCAGCTCGTCGACGTCCAAGCCCCGGAGTGAGTCCATCACGTAGTCCATGACGGGCCGCCCCGCCACGTGCACCAGGGGTTTCGGCACCCGGTTGGTGAGCGGCAGGAGCCGAGTGCCCTTCCCCGCGAGCGGTACGATGACTTTCATGTCACACCCGTCCGTAGCGGTCCTTGAGCCGCACCACATCGTCGATCTCGGGAGTCGAGGCCTCGAGTAGATCTGTCGACACGACCGCCTCGAACTGATGGATGACCTTGGGCTGGATGTGGAACGCGGCTCCGAGCCCCATACGCTTCTCGATCAAGGTGTCGCCCTGCTGAATGCGCAAGATGATCTCCCCGGAGAGCACGTAAATCGACTCGTCCTTCTTGTTGTGGTATTGGAGCGACAACACATGCCCGGGCTCGATATGGAGGACCTTGCCGACGTAACGGTCGGTCCGCGCCCAGATGAGCTCGTGGCCCCAGGGCTTTTGCACGCGATACGGTAGATCGGTCATAGAGCCAGTTTGAGTGACGATGGCGTGGTCACACACGCCGTCACGCACACCCCGCACCCCACGCAACCTTCAGGCCGCAAGACCGGGCGACCGCCCGCGTCCATCGCGAGCGCCCGCTCTCCCACGGGACAGGCGCGCGCGCATACACCACATGCCACCCCTTGGAACGTGATGCAGCGGTCGGGATCGAGCTCCAGGACCCCCATGTGGACTTCGCTCCACCCGCCGGCGGGCGGCACCAGGGCTTCGGTGGGGCACGCGTGGGCGCAGGGCATGTCCTCGCACACGACGCACGCCTGAATGGCCGGGTCGATCATCGGCGTGCCGGCGGCGAGGCCCGCGCCGGGCGGGGCCTTGATGATGGCGTGGACCGGGCATACGGGGATACAGTCGCCGCAGCGCGTGCAGGACGCGAGGAAGCTGAACTCGTCCGCCGCGCCGGGCGGACGAAAATACCGTCGGGGCGCCACACGCTGCTCCGTGCGCGCCGTCACTTCCCGGGCGAGCCGCGTGAACGCCTCCCGGAAAAACCCGCGCCGATCGTTCGCGCGCGTATCCATCAAAAGCTTGGACTCAAGCTGACCTGCCACCGGAAAGCGAGTTGTCCATGGCCGGGGCGGACGTCGGCCGCGTCGTCAAAGCGGTTCAGCACGAACGGCAGCTCGAACCGCATGGTCCACTCCAGATCGCGCACCTGCTGCCGCGTCACGAGGCCCACCCCGCCGTCGTAGAGGGGTGTGCACCCACGACCGGGCGTCGCCGCAGCCACCGCCATGGTGTCCACCAGTCCGCCATCGACGAACCCCATCACCGCCACGTCCCGCAAGATACGCTGACCGCGCCACAACGACCGGGTCAGCTCGAGGTTGGCAGTGAGCGCCCAGCGCCCGCCCAGATCGCTCCGGAAGCCACGCAGGTTGCCGTTGCCGGGCGCATGATAGAAGAAGTCCGGGCGCACGAACAGCGCGCCACGGCTGCGCAGCAGCGGGTCGGTGAACGTCTCGTATGGATCTGCGCCCGAAATGGGAATGCGACGCTGCGGCACGGGGGGCGACTGGCCCGCGTACGCGCCGCCGAACACGCGGACGCCGAGACTGGTGCCGAGCCAGAAAGGCGAACGGACGCTCGCTTCGCCGGTGAAGCGACCGAACCCCTCCACATCGTACCGGCTGGCGGACACGATCCCGGGTCCCGGATTCCAATAGACTACTCCCGCACGTGCGCCGAGTCTAGCGCGCACCGATGCCTTTCCGCGGTGGAAGGAGGTCGAGACCCACGGGCCCGCTTCCACGGTCCCCGCGTCGTCCCATTGTCGCCGGTCGACGTAGCCGAGATTGGTGGTGGCCATCCACAGGGCGTCGAATCCCACGTGCGGATCGGGGCCGAACGCCAAGTGTTGGCGGAGCGACCGGTCCACGGACAACTGGACGCCGGCTCGCCCTTCGACCGCCCACGCCGCGACGCTCGTCTCGGTGCGCGGCACGACGTTCCCGATCGGGTTCGACCAGCGGCTATAGAACCCGAAGCGGTCGCTGGCATCGCTCCCGGCAGCGACCGACGCAACCAGGAGGCCGCGGTCGTACCGACCGAGATAGTTCGAGCGATTCCGCAGGCCGAAGGTGGCGCCGCCGAAATCGTTCGACCAGGCGACCGGCAGCCACGCGCTCACCGTCCGATCGCGCCGGGCCGTCTCGCGCGTAGGATCGTCGACCTTCAGCGCCACCGCCCCACGTCCCACGAACGGGCGCTTCTCCCGGTTATTCAGCATGTCGTAATCGTGGCTGCGCCCCCGCGGGTCGAGCATCAACCGTTTGGGCTTGCGCGCCGTCGTGAACTCGACGCGCTCGACGGCGGGCTCGCCGGTGGCCCGGGCGTAGATCGTGTCCCGATCGCCGATCTCGACCGGCATGCGGCCATCATCCTTGCGCTCGATGGTCACGACGGTGCGCCAACGACCGTCCGGCAGCCGGTGGCGCTCCACGCGCTTCAGCCGGTAGTCGAAGAGGGGCGTTCCGTGCAGCCACTCGCCGAACAGCCATTTCAAGTCCTGGTGGGACACCTCTTCGGCGACCTCGCGGAACGCGTCCTCGTTCACGTGCTTCAGGTTCCAGCGAGCGAAATACGTTCGCAAAATGCGCCGCATCGTTTCGTCGCCCACGACGTAGCGCAGCTGCTCGTAGAACAGCTGCGCCTTCGAATAGATCATCTCCTGATAAATCACGAAGTCCGAGAAGTGCTCGCTCACCGTGGAGACCGGCTCGCTCCAGCGCTGCACGTCGAGCTCGAGGATGTCGGGCTCCAGGGCGTCGTAGGCGGGTGGCCCGCCGTGGCTTTCGAAGAACCAGCCTTCTTGAAAGTCCGAAAACCCTTCGTCGAGCCACCCCTCACGCCACTCGTTGTTGGCGAGCTGGCCCATGACGTACTGGTGGCCGGTCTCGTGCACGATCAGGCCCACGGACGCGCTGCCGTCCATGATCATCATCGGGAATTCGGTGCCGCCGCCCTCGATGCGGTGCACGTTGGTGAGCTGCGGCCACTGATATTTCCCGAACAGGGAGTCGAGCCACGCGAGCGCGAGCGCCGTGTAGCCGACCGCCTGGCCGCCGCCCCACGTGCCGCGATCCTGTGGGAGGTACAGGACACGGACGACCGCCTCGCCGTAGCGGCCTTCCTCGTAGACGTACGCGGGGTTGAGTGAGAACGCGAAGTGGTGGACGTGCTCGGCACGGAAGCGGACACACTTCCGACCCGGTTCGACGCGCATCGCGGCACACCCGGGAGCAGGGAGCGGGGAGCGGTACCATTGGCGTTGATAGTCGATTTGCAGCGCGGCGTCGGCCTTCGCGTGTTCCCAACCCGGATCGCCCTCCACCGGTACCCCTGTAGCGCCGATGACCTGGTCTCGAGCCAGGTCCAGGGTCACATCGTACGTCGCGAACTCGCCGTAGAACTCGCCCGCGGGATAAAGCGGGTGAGCTTCCCAGCCGTACTTGTCGTACACGACGACCTTCGGGTACCACTGCGCGAAGTCGAACCGTCGGCCTTGGCGCCCCTGGCGGCGTGGCACGGTCGAGGGTCGCGCCTGCCAGTCGATGTCGACGACCAGCGAGTCCCCGGGCGCGAGCGGCCGCGGCAGGGCCCAGTGGGCGACGGTCGAATCGGGCGCGTAGGGATAGTCTGGGAGCCGGGACTCACCCATCAGCGTCGCGCGCTTGATGCGCTCGAACGCGTAGTCCGGGTCCTTGAGATGCTGGAACCGGTCTCGTTGCTCCGTCGAGTCGACCGCGGCCCAGCGGGAGCCGGGGCGGAAGGCGTTCAGGTACTGGTGGACGTAGAAGTCGCGCAGCGTGTCGGGCGAGCGGTTGACGTAGCTGATGCGCACATGCCCCGAGAGCACCCCGGACGGCTCGTCCAGGGACGCCGTGATGCGGTAGGCGACCTGTTGCTGCCAGTAGCCGGCGGTGTCGCCGGCCACCAGAGCAAGAAGGAGCGGAAGCATGGAGGTGGGGAAGCTACAGCGACGCGGGCACGAGGGGGAGTCATTTTTTCGTCACACGTGCCCACGCGGGACAGTCGGTGCTCGGCCTTTCTGGGCACCGACTGCCCCTTTGGAACGCACTAGCTACGGGTTCGGATAGAAGCGGATCTGCAAGAGTTTCAGCCCGTTGTTGTCATATTGCCACAGGAAGTCCTGCAGACACGCCGCGAACAGGCTCACCGTGGGAGTGCCGCACGCCAGCTCGGCCGGGCTTCCGGCGACGAGGGTGATTGTCGTGAGCGCGGTGGTTACGTTGCGGAAGCTGCTCTTTCCGGTCCCGCGCACGAAGACTTCGTTGTCAGTGGAGCATAGCAGCGTCGCCATGCCGGTGGTCGGGTCGATGAATGTCGCGCAGGTGGCAATCTTGGACTGGCCACCCGGCGTGCCGAGCGCACGCGCCCAGACGGTGTAGGTACCGGGGACCGGCAGAGCGAAGGATGCTTCGCCGTCCGTTCCGTTCTTGTCGAGCACCTCGAACACGCCGTCGGCCGCCTGACTGAGCAGGATCTTCGTCGTCACGGCGTCGCTCTTCGTCCCGAGCCCCACAAAAATGACGTTACCGCTCCCACCCATGTTGGGGCTCTTGTCGTGAGACACGCCGATGATATTGAGATTGAAATGCGGTCCGCTCGGTGCGCCGTTGCCCGTCTGACCACACAGCTGCGCCGGCGCCATGACCGCCAGGGCCGCTGCCAAGCAAAATCTGGTGCTCATAAACCCTCCTCGTGCCGTGCTGCTCAACGGAGCAGCTCCGCTCGGGGGACAGGCTCCGAGGAGCCCCCCAAGCCGGAGTGCGGGCGCACGGGGCGGCGCGAACGCTGCCCTGAGGTGATGGACAACCTAGGCCGGTCACAGCGGCCGGCCAGTGACAGGGGTCACGACCGATTTGGTTGGGTTTTGCTTGGTCGCGGAGATGCGGCCGCCGCGTTGGGTCACATGTCGACGGGCGTGCGTCGTTAAGCGCGGTGGGGAGGCGGTTCGGCGGGAACGCGCTCTGGACGAGGGTACTCGTGGTCGGGATGCTTGGGGCGGCCGTGCTCAGCCTGACCGAGCATTGGCCCCTTGGAGAGCCGCCCTGATCTGGCTGAGGTGGTGCTCGTTGTGGGCCGCGACGTCGTCGAATTGGTACTGCAGCGTGTGCAGGCCGCTCACGCTATGCACGAACTCGCGCGCTCCGTCGCGCTCGTAGTGGATCCGTGCGTGGTGGATGATCGCCGCGCGGACCGGCTCATAAATGCTGCGCGACAGCTCGAGCGGCAGGTGGCCGTAGTCCAGCCCCTTGGCCCAGGCGTCCTGGTCGTAGAACCAGACCACCTGGTGCGGCTCGCTGATCACCTGGCGGATACGATAGAAGAACACCGACTCGCTGTCCGTGACGTGATGGAGGAGGAAGCGGACCGACCACTTGCCCGGTCCATAGGTGCGCGCCAAGTCCGCCTCGCCAAGGGCGAAATACCGCACCGTTTCGTCGCGGGTGCGCTCCAGCTCGCGGATGAGCTCTGCGGTGGCGGTCATGGTCCCGCCCAATTCTACGCGCCCCGGGGGGAACTCGCACTGCCGCTTTCGGGCTTGTAGTCACGTGGACCTGACCACATGGCGGATGGTGCACTGGGTACCGAGCCTGGCATGGTTCGAGAGGCAGGTAAACTCTCGAAAAGGTGGAGCCCGTGTCTCAAGACCGTACGACCCTCGCAGCTCTGTCCGAACAACTCGCTGACGCCGTGGCCACGGCCGGTGCCGCGCTCGTCGCGGTGCACGCGCGGCCGCGCTTGCCGTCCACCGGTGTGCATTGGAAAGACGGCGTTATCGTCACCACCGAAGGCACGGTCCGGCGAGAGGACGACATCGAAGTCACGCTTCCCGACGGCAAGCGCATCCCGGCGACGTTCGCCGGGCGCGACCGCGGGACCGACCTGGCTGTGCTGAAAATCGCAGCCGGTTCTCTTCCCGTTGCACAGCTCGGCGACCCATCCACGTTGCGTCCGGGGCACCTGGTGCTGGCTCTCGCGCGGCTCGATGAAGGCGGCCCGCGTGCTGCGTTCGGCGCCGTGAGTGCCACGGGCGGCAAATGGCGCTGCTGGAAGGGCGGCGAGATCGACAGCTGGCTCCTGTCGGACTTGGACATTTATCCCGGCTTCGGCGGCGGCCCGCTGGTGGATGCGACGGGGCGGATCCACGGCGTGAACTCGGGCGGCCTGAGCCGCGCGCTCGCGACCACGATCCCGGTCGCGACCGTGAGCAGAGTCACGACGCAGCTCCTCGAGCGTGGCTACGTCGCCCGCGGCTGGATCGGTGCGGCCATGCAACCCGTCCGGCTCGACCCGGCGACGCAGAAGCGGCTGAAGCACGAAGGCGGCTTGCTGCTCTTGTCGGTCGAGCCCGACGCGCCGGCATCGCGGGCGGGGCTCCTGGTCGGCGACATGGTGGCAGCGATCGACGGCAAGAACGTCGATGGCTTCGATCAGCTGCTCGACGTCTTGGGCGGCGATGTCGTGGGCAAGACGCTGAAGCTCGACGTGGTGCGCGCGGGCCAGCCGGTCTCAGTAGACGTCGTGATCGGCGAGCGGCCACGGAGGGGGGGGGGGCGGTGACCGCGACGAGCCCAGCGTTCCTGAGCGAGCCCGCCGAGCGGCTTCGCGCCAGCGTGGTCGGGATCGCGAACGGACGACGTGGCCGCGGTAGCGGTGGCGCGGGCATCGCGTGGTCAGGCGACTTGTTCGTGACCAGCGCGCACGTCGCTACGGGCTCTCACCCGACCATCGTCACTCCCGATAGTCGAGCCGTCCCGGGCGAGGTTGTCTATCGCGACGCGGAGCGGGACATCGCGGTCGTGCGCGCCGCCGGAGCAGGCGTGCCGGCGGTCGTCACCGCCGATCCCCGGGCCTTGCGCTCGGGCTCGCTGGTCTTCGCCGTTGGTCACCCTTTCGGAGTGAGGGACGCCGTGAGCGTAGGGGTGCTCCAAGCGGTGAGCCCGCTGCCTCGGGGTTATGGCCTCAACGGCAAGGGATCGCTCGTCTGGATCCAGGCCGATGTGCGGCTACTGCCCGGGAACTCGGGCGGTCCGCTCGCCGACGCCGGGGGTCGGGTGATCGGCGTGGCGGCGATGATCGTGTCTGGTGTGGCGCTCGCGGTCCCGGTACCGGACGTCGAGCGCTTGCTCTCGGAGCTCACGTGAAACTACGGGTCCATCTCGATGTCGCCGACCCGGCCACCCGGCGCCGGCTCGCGGCGTTGGTCAAGGCCGATCCGGAGATCGTGCTCGTGGCCGAAGCCGAAGAGGCCGATGTGGTGTTGAGCGAGCGGGTGATCGCGACCGCAGCGCCCCCGGCCGTGCCTCAGGAGGGCACGGCGCTCACGCCACGCGAGCTCGACGTGCTGCGCCTGGTTGCGCGGGGCTTCGGCAACAAGGAGATCGCGGCCGAGCTCGATCTCTCCACCCACACGGTGAAGTACCACCTGGCGTCGGTGCTCGCGAAGCTCGGCGTCCGTTCGCGCACAGAAGCAGTCTCCCGCGGTATTCGCACGGGCCTCCTTCCGCTCTAGATTCCGGTCGCACCTGCCTCACTCCTGGCCCCCGTTCTTGAGAGAAGGGAGTCACCCTTGATGCTCGCCCTTCGTTTCGCCCATGTCTTTTTCGGCGCGCTGTGGGTCGGCATGATGGCCTTCCAGACGTTCTTCTTGATGCCCGCACTCTCGGAGGTCGGGCCGGACGCCGGCAAATTCATGGCGGCGCTGATGCGGCGTCGCCTCCCCGTCATCCTGCCGATCGTTGCGCTGATCACCCTGATATCGGGGTTCTGGTTGTTCCAGCGTCTCTCCGGTGGGGCAGCTGCCAGGCTGATGCGTACGCCGATGGGCATGGCCTTCGGGTCGGGCGGACTCGCCGCGCTGGTCGCGTTCCTCCTGGGCATCGTCCTGATGCGACCCGCGATGGTGCGCTCCACGCAGCTCGCGCAATCGCTCGCGTCGGCCTCGCCGGAAGAACGCGCGACCCGCTCGGCCGAGATTCAGCGGCTCAGGGCGCGGGGCGTGACGGCAGGATGGGCGGCGATGCTCTTGCTGCTCTACGCCCTCGGGGCGATGGCGGTAGCCCGGTATCTGTAGTCCGCACCCCCTGTCCCCCTCACTGCTCCGCCACGCGTGAATTCGGAGTCGTGGACCCTGAACGTCCCCGCACCGCGGCGGCCACTCGGATCATCGCCGCTAGGCTCCTTTCCACATCGTGCTCCGTCGTCGCCCACGACGACACGCTGATGCGCATGGCGGTCTGCCCGCGCCAGACGCTCGCGCCGGCCCAACAGGTGCCTTCGGCCTGAATCGCGGCGACCACGCGCCTGGTCGTCTCCGCATCGCCGAACGAAACCAGTACCTGATTGATCACCACGTCGTTCAGGATCTCGTATCCGGCCGCGCGCAGGCCCTCGGCGAAGCGGGTCGCGTGGCGACAGGTGCGCTCCACCAGGTCGGCCACGCCTTGACGACCCAGCGAACGCAACGCCGCCCAGACCTCGATTCCGCGCGCCCGGCGCGAGAAATCCGGGGTGTAATGCTCGGGCTCTCGCGCCTCGCCGATCACCAGATAAGGTGCGTTCACCGCCATCGCGGCATGCAATTGCTCCGGCGCTTTCACGAACACGAGGCCGCTGTCGTACGGAACGTTGAGCCACTTGTGCGCGTCGGTTGCCCACGAGTCGGCTCCGGCAAACCCCTTCATTAGATAAGCGCGCTCGGGAGCAGCGGCCGCCCACAAGCCGAACGCCCCGTCCACATGCACCCACGCGCCCGCCGCCTTGGCGAGGGGAATGATCTGCTCAGCCGGATCGAACGCACCGGTATTCACGTCCCCCGCCTGGAGACAGACAATCGTATTGTCATCGAGCCGCGGCAGCGCATCCACGCGCATCCGACCCCGATCGTCGGCCGGCACCTTGATCACGCGCTCGCGACCCAGACCCACGAGCGATAGCGCCTTGAGCACGCTCACGTGGACGTGCTCACCCACTACCACCGTGATGGGCGCGGCACCGAACAGCCCATGGCTCTCGACGTCCCAGCCCTTGCGCGCGAGGAGCGCGTGCCGGGCCGCGGCGAGTCCCGCGAAATTCGCCTGCGTGGCGCATGTCACGAATCCTACGCCGCACCCGGCCGGCAAGCCCAGCAGCTCGAGCAGCCAGCGCATGGCGACCTCTTCGAGCTTGGCCGCGATTGGCGAGAGCGCCACGATCCCCGCGTTCTGATCCCACGCCGCGGCCAACCAGCTCGCCGCCACTGTCGCCGGGAGTGAGCTGCCGACGACGAACCCGAAGAAACGCCCGCCCGCAGACCCCATCGTCGCCGGCGAGCCGGCAGCGTCGAGCAGCGCAATCACTGCCTCGGGATCGCTCGGCCCTGCCGGCAACGGCTCGTCGAACCGCCGCAGACCTTCGATCGCCTCGGGCGTCGGCGCGACGCTCCGGGTGTCCAGATTCTTTCGGTAAGACCAGGCGCGCTCCGCCGTGGCCTTGAGGAGCCGTTCCATACTCGAGTTCTCCCTTGTCGTGTCCTTAATTCTCCGTATCATTGCCAGCACCCGTTAACGGCGGAGGGCCGTGTTCAAAGTTGCGTTGCTGGCGAGCATTACGCTCGGTCTCGGCACCGGTGTCGCGGCCCAGAGCTCCGACGTCGTTCGCTGGCGGCGCGAGGCGCAGGACGTCACGATCATCCGGGACGATTGGGGCATCGCGCACGTGTACGGCAAGACCGACGCGGATGCGGTGTTCGGTGCCGAATACGCCCAGGCCGAAGACGACTTCAATCGTGTCGAGACGAACTACATCAACGCGTTGGGGCGGCTCGCCGAGGCCGAGGGAAAGAGCGTGCTGTATCAGGACCTGCGCCAGAAGCTGTTCATGGACCCCGACTCCCTCAAAGCCGGCTACCGCACCAGCCCGGTATGGTTGCGCCAGCTCATGGATGCCTTCGCCGACGGCCTGAACTTCTATCTCTACACGCACCCTGAGGTGAAGCCGCGCGTGATCACGCGGTTCGAGCCGTGGATGGCCCTCTCCTTCACCGAAGGAAGCATCGGCAGCGATATCGAGCGCATCAGCGTGCTCGCGCTCGCGGCGTTCTACGGCGGCGACTCGGCACGCGTGGCACCAGGCTCGGGCGACGGCCTGACGGACGAGCTCGGCTCCAACGGGATCGCCATCGCGCCGAAGCTCACACGCGATCACCATGCGTTGCTCTGGATCAACCCCCACACGTCCTTCTATTTCCGCTCCGAGCTGCAGATGGTGAGTGACGAAGGCCTGGATGCGTACGGCGCCGCTACCTGGGGGCAGTTCTTCATCTATCAGGGGTTCAACCGGACGTGCGGCTGGATGCACACGTCGAGCGGCGTGGACAACGTGGACGAGTTTCTCGAGACGGTAATCAAGAGAGACGGCCGGTACTTCTACCGGCACGGCGGGGGCGAGCTCCCCGTCACCGCCCGTACGATCACCGTGCCCTTCCGCACCGACACCGGCATGTCGCGCCGGACGTTCACGGTCTACTACACGCACGGGCCGGTGGTGCGCCGTGTGGGCGAGCGGTGGGTGAGCGTGAGCCTGATGCACAGTCCCGTGAACGCGTTGATCCAGTCCTACTCGCGCACGAAGGCGCGGGATATGCCTGCGTTCATGAAGATCATGGACCTGCACACCAATTCGTCCAACAACACGATCTTTGCGGACGCTTCGGGCAACGTCGCCTACTTCCACTCCAACTACATCCCGCGCCGCGACACATCGTTCGACTGGACCGCGCCCGTGGACGGGAGCAACCCGGCCACGGACTATCACGGCGTCCTGTCGATCGACGAGTCGCCCAACGCGATCAATCCCGCGTCGGGCTGGGTGTACAACTCGAACAACTGGCCGTGGTCGGCGGCCGGGCCCGAGAGCCCCCGCCGCACGGGGTTCCCCCGCTACGTGGAGACCGGGACCGAGGAGACGCCCCGCGGTTACCATGCGCTGCGCCTCCTTACGGGCTCAAGCGATTGGACCATGCGCTCGCTCACGGCGGCGGCCTTCGACAGCTACCTGCCGGCGTTCGAGCGGATGCTGCCCTCCCTGCTCCAGGCCTATGACCGGCTGCCAGCGGGTGACTCGCTCAAATCGCGGCTCGCGGAGCCGATCGCGGCGCTCCGCGCCTGGGATGACCGCTGGGGCGCGACGTCCGTAGCGACCTCGCTGGCTGTCTTCTGGGGGCGTGAGCTCCTCCGGCGCGGAGGGCGCGTGGACCACGCGGACGCAATGTCGGCCGATGCCTTGCTTGGCGCGCTCGTCGCGGCCTCGGACGCGCTCACCGCCGACTTCGGGACGTGGAAGACGCCCTGGGGCGACATCAATCGGTTCCAACGGCTCGACGATCAGATCGCCTCGCACTTCGACGATGGACAACCGAGCATCGCCGTGCCGTTCACGTACTCGCAGTGGGGCTCGCTTGCCTCTTTCGCGTCGCGGCCTTATCCCAACACGAAGAAATGGTACGGCAATTACGGCAACAGCTTTGTGGCCGTGGTGGCGTTCGGCGACAGCGTGCGGGCGCGCGCCGTGACGGCCGGGGGTGAGAGCGGCCATCCCGGCACGCCGCACTTCAAGGACCAGGCCGAGCGCTACGTCTCCGGAGATCTTCGGGAGGTGTACTTCTACCGGTCGCAGCTCCCGGGGCACGTTGAGCGAGAGTACCACCCCGGGAGCTGAACCGCGAGATCGGCCCTACCGGCTCATCGCCGATACCGCCACCGACAGGTCTCTGACCGTCGCGGCGAGCACCCGTACCTTTGCGGGATCCGCGGCACCCGCCGCGTCGCCGTCCAGACGGGTCGCCAGGCTCGTCAGAGCATCACGCCGTGCTTGCCCGGAGAGCTTTTCAGCGCGGGCGAGATCCAGCCGCGCCGAGGACAGCGAAGCAGCCGCGAGCCCGTTCGACCGCGCCAGCTGGTCCACATAGGCGCGCGCCAGCACGAAACTCACCGGCCAGACGAACCTTGGCTGATCCTGCGTGTTGAAGTACTCGAGCTGCACCAACTTCGCCGCGTCCAGCTCGTTCTGCGAAATGAATCCGCTCGCCTTCAGCTCGAAGATGTCGAGCCCGCGGGCGATCTCCGAGCTGACAATCACGCCGTTGTACCAGTAGGCCGACCACGATCCCCCGTCCGCCATCTTGGTCCCGTCGACCGGTCCGCGATCGAAGAACGCGATCTCCTTGGGATGCGCCGGATCCGTCCACTCGAACACGGATATCCCGCCCTGGTACCACGCCTGGACCATGATGTCGCGGCCGGGGATCGGGATGAGCGACCCGTTGTGGGCCACGCAGTTCTCGAATTGCGTCTGCGGCGCCGACATCTTGTAGTAGCTCTGGAACGTCATCCGGTTGCCAGCCAGCGTGAAGATGGCGTCCGCTCCCCACTCGTGCTTGTCGGTCGCCCGGCACTTGGGCTGCCCGCCCCCGCCCCACTCGTCCGAAAACAGCAGCTTGGTGCCGTCGTTGTTGAACGTGGCCGAGTGCCAGTAGGAGAAGTTCGAGTCGGAGACCGCGTCGAGGCGTGTGGGGTTTGCCACGTCGCGGATGTCGAGCAGCAGGCCGTAGCCACCGCACGCGCCACCCGCCAACCCGATCGCCGGATAGACGGTGATGTCATGGCACTGGTTCGGGCCGGGCCTCGCGCCGGCCGGCGTCCCTGGCGGGAGAGCCATCATGGCATCCATCATCTTCTGGATCGCTGCGCGCACGCCGGCGCTGTCGTCAGCGGTCGGCGTTCCCGTACCGCCGCGGGCCTTCATCACGCTGTCCAGCATCGGATTGGTCCATTCCTTCTCTAGGACGAATTCGGTCCCGCGCATCTTCGCGGTAAAGCCCCCCTGGGCGCGCCACTCGGCTGCCGCCTTGGCCGAGGCGGCGATGTCCTCGGGCGTCTCGCCGTGCTTGGGCGGCGCGGCGAGGCCGCTGAAGATCCGGGGCGAGGTCACGATCGCCGCCTGCTCGGGGTGGGCGAGCGGCACCTTGATGACCTCAATGCGAAAGAGCGAGCTGTTCGGGTTCGAGTCCGGCGCCACGCTCACGCAACCAGGGAGCTCGCTGGACGAGCGCACCGGCGCCGACCCCGACACGTAGACGTACACATTGTCCGGGTCCTTCGGATCGATCACCGCGGTGTGGGTGTGCGAGCCGCGGCAGGTCTGGACGTTCGCGAGGTATTTGGGATTGGCGATGTCCGAGATGTCGAAGATGCGGATACCGCGCAGCCGGGCGGTGCTGACCGAATCGTGCACGCCCTCGGTCCCGCAGTCGAGTCGCCCGCCCATCCCCTCGCCCGATACGAAGAGCAGGTTCTTGTAGACGGACACGTCGCTCTGCGACGCCGGACAGACAAACCCGACCTTCAAGGTCGGCTTGGCCGGGTTCGAAATATCCCAGACCTGAAAGCCGTTGTAGTTCCCCTGAATTGCGTACTTCCCGATGAAGGCGAGATCCGAGTTGGTGATGCCGGCGAATTTTTCCGGCGGCGGGGTTTCCGAGACCACCCGCAGGTTCCACGACGCTTCGCCGGCGTTCATGAGTCCGGGCTTCAAGCCGACCCGTGGATCGGGGTTCGGTGCGACGGTCGACATGTTCGCGCCGCCTGAAGACGCGCACGCGGCGAGACAGCACAACCCGAACGTGAGTCCCAGAAACCTTCCGAAACGCATGGGGTCAGTCCTCCATCATTGGCCGGTGGTATGGAAGAGGAGCGCGGCCAGCATCTTCTGCATGCGGGCGATTTCCGTTGTCTGATCCGCGAACACGTCGGACGCGAACCGGTAGACCTTCTCCTGCTCTCCCGCGCCCTGGCCGAACAGTTGATTGACCATCGTGATGGCACCCCTGTGGTGCTGGATCATGAAGATCAGAAACAACCGGTCGAACTCGGGCCCCTTGGCGCGATCGAGCTGCGCCAGCTGGTCGGCGGTCAGCATGCCGGGCATCATCATCGGCTGGTCCATTCCCGGCATCGCGCTGTGCTCGCCGCTCACGTCGGGTACGGCCTCGTGGCGGTCGCGCAGCCAGCGTTGCATGAGGGCGATCTCGTCGCCCTGGCCCACGACGATCCGCTCGCACAGGGCGCGCAACGACGGACCGGCGTCGTGCGTCGGCGCCCAGCCGGCGATCAGGACGGCCTGGGCGTGGTGGTAGATCATGCCGGACATGAAATGCACGTCCGCAGCCGTGTAGTCCCGGTGGGTGCTATCGGGGAGGACCTGAGTCTGGGCCGTGGCGTGGCCCGATACCAGTACCGTTAGCAGCCCTAACGCCCGAATTGCCTTCAGGGACATGAATCCTTCACTCGGAGGGACTGATAATGCGTCGCTCCGATTGTGAGCGGAAGGTTCGGCTACGTCAAGGTTGCGTAAGGGGTGCGGTGTGGAACGCGAGCGGGCCTGACCGGCGGTATCTTGTCGGCCCCTGACACGAGAACCCAGGACAGAGCACATGAACACAGCTTTCTGGCGCGAATGGCATCGCTGGATCGGATTCCCGGCGGCGCTATTCCTTCTCTTCGCCTCCGTCACGGGCATCATGGTGGCCTGGTACGAGTTCTTCGGGGCCGACGAGGCGTTGCGCGAGGCGAACCGCAAGCTGGTGAGCCCCGTGACGCTCCAGTCGCCGGCCACGGCCTGGAGCGACCCGCTCTCCCGCGCATTCGCGAGGGGAGCCGCGGCGCTCGGCGGCCTCCCCGTGGACAAAGTCACGATTCAATTCAAGGGGCGCGAGCCCACCGTGGAGGTCTTCACCGGCAAGCCCGGAGGCGGTGAGGACCGGAAGCTCGTGTTCGACGCGGCAACGGGGCGGCTGCTCAAGACGGAATCCTACGTCGACAAGCCCTTTATTCACCGGCTGCACAGCGGGGAGGCGTTCGGGGACGGTGGCCTGGTGGTGGCAATGGTGTGGGGACTGGCTCTCGCGCTGCTGACGGTCACCGGGATTATTATCTACCTGCGAATGTGGCGACCGAATTTGAAGGGGATCGAGCGGGTGTTCTGGTAATCAGCGCCTCGGGCACACTCCCGGACCCGAGCGGGTACCAACATCGACTCCCTGCAACGAGGTGCCTGATGCGCCTGGTCCGAATTGCCATTCTCGGCATGCTTCCCGTCGCTCTCAACGCGCACGCACAACAGGTTCCAAAGCCGGGGGCGCGGACGGCTGCCGTGATGCGCCTGCAGATGCCAGTCGTGCTCCGCGGGCCCACTCTCGTGCTCATGATCGCGCGCGACACCATGCTGCCGCCTGATGCCTCGCCCGACGACCGTGAATGGCGCCGGACGTTCGATTCCACGCTCGCCGAAGCGCGCCGGGTTGCCGATTCCTCGGGCTATCAGCTACAGGTCCGCTACGGGCCGACGCTCCGCGTGATCGATCCGAAGGGCAATGCGACCTATCAGTCGCCGCGTGATGCGCTCGATGGCTATGTCATCGTCGCCCCGTCCTCGAGCCCCCGGGTCATCCCCGGCGCATTGTCTGCCACCGAGCTCCTGCGAGCCCTCAGGGACTACGGGCGACTGATTCACCCGCTGCAGACCTGATGCACCGAGCTTCCTCGTTGCTCACGGCCGTCGTCCTGGGATGCGCCGGTTCCGCACCGGCACTTGCCCAGGCCCCGGTCGATTCCTCGCTCGCCGCCTTTATCGCCACCATTCGCGCCGTCGATAACCACACCCACGTGAATACGACGGTCGCGCGCGACTCCGAGTCCGACGCGCTCCCGCTCGACGGTCTCCCCCCGTTCGCGCTCCCGGCGCGCCTCAGCCCCGACAACGGCGAGCTGATCGATGGGTACCGGGCGCTCTACGACTACAAGTACTCGGACCTGACCGAACCCCATCGCGTCGAGCTGCGCGCGACGATGCAGCGTGTCGCCCGCGAGCAGGGCGAGCGCTTCCCCGAATGGGCGCTGGACAGGATCGGCGTCGAGGTGATGCTCGCGAACCGCATCGCGCTGGGTCCCGGCCTCGCCCCGCCGCGGTTCCGCTGGGTGTCGTACGTGGACGCCCTGATGCTGCCCCTTCCGACCGTGGCCGAGCGCACGGCGACCCCGGACTACCGCGCCCTGTATCCGCTCGAGGAGCGATTGCTGCGCCGCTACCTCGCGGACCTCCACGTCGCGCAGCTCCCGCCGACCCTCGATGGGTATCTGCGCACGGTCGTTACCCCAACGCTCGAGCGGCAGCGACACAACGGTTGCGTGGCGGTGAAGTTCGAGGCGGCGTACCTGCGCGCGCTCGATTTCGACGAGGCATCCGAGGCGAGTGTGCGCGCGACATACGCGCGCTACGTTGCGGGTGGCGCACCGCCGCACGCTCAGTACAAGGCGCTTCAGGACTTCCTGTTCCGTTACATCGCCCGCGAGGCGGGCCGCCTCGGCATGGCGGTGCACATCCACTCGCTCGAGGGAGGGGGCGGGTTCTATCGCGCGGCGGGGAGCGATCCGTTCCTGCTCGAGTCGGCGTTCAACGACTCGACCCTGCGCGGCACGAACTTCGTGATCATCCACGGCGGCGGTGTGTTCGCGGCCCACGCGGGCGCCATGCTCTGGAAGCCGAACGTGTGGCTGGACATGTCGGCCATGGACCAGATTCTCCCGCCGGCCACGCTGGCGCCCGTGGTGCGGAGCTGGCTGGAGCAGTTTCCCGACAAGGTGCTCTACGGGAGCGACGCGTTCACGCTCGGTCCCGACGCCGGATGGGAGATGGGGGCGTGGCTCGCCGAGACCACCGCGCGACGGGCACTCGGCAGCGCGCTCACGGGTATGATGCGCGACGGGGAGATTACGCGGGCTCGCGCCGAGGAGATTGCGACCATGGTGTTGCGCACCAATGCGGCGAAGCTGTACAAGCTGTCGTTGCGATGACCACGCAAATCCCTTGGGTCTCGGCATTTGCGGCAACCGCGCTGCTCGGGTGCGGAGGCAACGGCACCGGACCCACCGGTGCAAGCCTGACCGTCAACAACCACACGGCGAGCGCGACGCTCTCTCTCGACGTCGGATCCAACCCCACCGTCGTCATTGCCGCCGGGCAGAGTATCTGCCAGCGATTCTCGTCAACGATGGACACCACGGTGTTCACGATCACCGTGAACACCACTGATGGAACCCCCGCGAGCCAGGACTTCGACTGGGTCACCGCGACCGATCCGCATCTGACCATCATTGCCGCGGATCTCTCCGGCGCGGTCGCCCTCGCCGAGGGCCCAGGGGGTAGCTGCTAGCGCGCATTTCCGATCCCATCCGCGCAATTCCGGCGCCGGTTCCCGAATACCGACTCCTCATGTTGAGCCGCTGCACAACCTCAACAAGGAGTCAGCATGTTGCTCAATATATTGCGCGTGGCAGCGCTGGCGTTGCTGCTGGTCGCGCTCGCTTGCTCTGAACACCCACCCGCCACGGCGCCAGCGGCGCCGGACCGGGTAGCCACTCCCCCTCCCCCTCCCTCTGCCTCCTCCACGGCGTCCGACGCCGAGCTCCTGGCCCGCGCGATGGCCCTGGCGCTCTCCGACCGGGCCTTCCGCGCCCATGTGAAGGCGCAGCTCGACCGCTCGGCGTTCCGTGAGCACAAGCTGCCGTTCCAGCGATTTCTCGCCGCGGACGGGGGACGCGGGGCCGCGGCGCTCGCCCGCGGTGCCGGGTTCGCGACCGCGGACCTGACCCGCGAAGCGAATCGTGCCGTCCCGCTCGAGATGTATCTCCCGGTCCCGGAGCACCGCCGGGCGTGGAAGGGCGGTGACGACATCCTGGTGGCGACGGCGCTCAAGGACCACGACGTGCCCGTGGCATTCGACGTGCATGGCAACCGGCGACTGCTCGATCCGCAGCAGCCGCCCGCGACGCCGGTGATCGCGGTCGTGCCCGTGGAGACCGACTTTAGCGTGGCGCCCGAGTTGATCTGCCCCTTGTCCTTGTCCGTGTCCTGCGGGGGCGGTGGAGGAGGGGCGCCGCCGCCCGTGACCCCGGGGTTGTACATGACCAAGTCCCATTTTGTGGACGATTTTGAGGGTTGGTTGAAAGGCGCGCCCGAATTTGAGGTCCACATCCTGGGGCAGAAGGGGCAAACGGACTCGCTCACGGACTACCAGTGCGCCGGCGAGAAGCAGCCCGCGCCGTACTACTTTGACCAGAACGGCCTCGACTGGAGCGGCAGCGTGATGCTGTTCGGCAAGGTGCAGCTCGACGCGTACAACGCGGCGCATCCGGGACAGAACATCCGCGTCTTCGTCGTGGAGGACGACGATACGGCGTGCCAGATCAAGGCGAACCAGGACATCATCGGCAATCTGTTCAAAGCCGTCGACGGCGCGTACAAATCGGTGACCGCTGGAAACGACTCGAGCAACACCCTGGCGAGGCTCTACAAGCGGGCCAACGCCTTCCAGAAGCTCTGGTCCGCGATTGCCTCATTCTTCAACACGAACGACGAGCTGGTCGGTAATGCCGTGGAGGACGCGGTCGCCGGCATCTCCTATCCCGGCTACAACTGGATCGTCAAGGGCGAGAACAACGCCACGAACGGCTGGCTCGCCCTGAGCATGAAATGACCTACCACGCGGGAGAAGCCATGCGTACGCTCGCGGCAACCATACTCCTCTTCGGCCTCCTCTTCGCACCACGGCGGGCCACCGCGCAGTGGGGCCTTTCGGGGGAGATCGGCGTCGCCCGCTTTGGCGGGACGGCACGCGACACGTCCGGGACGAGGGTCGCACCGTACCGGCCAACGACGTTCGCCGTGCGCCTCGATCGCGCGCTCGGCTCGACCCGCGTGGAGCTCGCCGCGCAATATGCGAAGACGGGATTCGCGGGCGAGCAGGACAACGTCGCCATCGTGCAGTACGACGCAGGGTCGTTCTGGGAGCTCGCTCCGGGCGCGTCGGTTCGTGTGGCGCGCTTCGGGGCGGGCGCCGAGGCGCGCCTCGAAGCGGGGCCGGTGGTCGACCTGTGGAAGGTCGATAGTGACACGCGGACCCGCGTAGGCGGCCGGGCAGCGGCGGCGCTCGAATGGCCGATTGCACGGGCCCTCACCGGATCGCTATGCGTCAGCGGCGTACTGACCAGCTCGGTATTCGACGCCGGGGACGTGCCGGCGGGGGTGGAGCGACTCGCGACGCGGCGGGTAGCGGTCGCGATCGGTCTGCGGTATGGGTTGTAGGTCGACGAAGGGCGGCCCGGCTCACCCCCGGGCCGCCGTTGCAGTTTGCGGGCAAGATCCGGAGTGCCCGAGAGTAGCGGGCCGCATAGACTTCTATGATGCCGCGACTTGAGCTGCTCAAACGCCTCGACAAGGCGTGGATGGCGTTCCGCGAATCGTATGCGGGCCTCTCGAATACTGAGCTGCTCGAACCCGGCGTCTCAGGCGCCTGGTCGGTGCGAGACATCGTTGCGCACGTGACCTGGTGGGAAGAGGAGGCGCTAAGGCACCTGCCGGTCATCCTGGCCGGCAAGAGGCCGCCGCGCTACTCCGTCACGTACGGCGGCATCGATGCCTTCAACGCCAAGATGACTGAAGAGAGGAAAGACCTGTTGCTGGTCGAGGTGCTTCGGCGCCAGGAGGATGTTCACCGGCGCCTGATCGCCTTCATCGAGGCCGCGCCTGACGACCAGCTGAGTGGAGATACGCGGTTTCGCCGTCGCCTGCGTCTCGACACCTACGGGCATTACCCCAAGCACGAGCGGGCCATACGCAAGTGGCGGGAGGGGCGAACGCGAGCCTGAGAATCAGTCTCCTCCGAGCATCTTCCGCCGCAGCACGGCCAGCTTCCGCCGCAGCGAGCCGTCGTAGATCCGGTCGCCGACCCGGACGACGACACCCCCGAGGATGGTCCCATCCGCCCGGAAATGCGCCCGGACTTCCTTGCCGAGCGCCGCCGTCAGGCGCTCGACGATCTGTTTCTCGAGTCGCGCATCCGGCTCCTGTACGAGCGTGACCCCCGCGTGCACCCGATTGAGCTTCTGGTCCTGCAGCACGTCGTACTGCTGCGCGATCTCCACCAGCAGTCCCTGCCGGCCCCGCCGCACCACGGCCTGGAGGAACCGTACGAACTCCGCCGGGGCGATACGCTCGAGCGCGCGCCCTAGCAGCGCCGCCTTGGCCGCCTTGGAAACCCGCGGCGAGTCGAGGGCAACGGCGATCCGCTCGTCCACCTGCACGGCGCCCGCCACGCCCTCCATCAGCCGGCCGTAGCGCTCCAGCGCGGCCGGGCCGTGCGCTTCCGCCGCCATGAACAGTGCCTCGGCGTAGTTCCGGGCGATGGTGGTGCTCTTCACCGCTGCTGCTCGAGACTGGCGAGGTATTCCATGACCAGGTGCCGGTTCGCCTCGGTGTCGAGCCTCGCCTCGATGAGCTTCGAGGCCGCGGCGATCGAGAGGTCCACCGCCTCGCGCCGCAGCTCGAGGATCGCCTTCTCCTTCTCCTCACCGATCTCCTTGCGTGCCCGCACGAGCAACTGCTCGTACTCCTCACGTGCCTTGGCGAGCAGCGTTTCCCGCTCCTTCTCGGCCACCGCGCGCGCCTTGGCGACCAGCTCCTGCGCCTCGGTCCGGGCGAGGGCGATGGTGCGCTTGTGCTCCTCGAGCAGCCGTGTCGCCTCGGCGCGGGCCCGCTCCGCCTCGTCCAGCTGCTGCTGGATGCGCTTCTCCCGGTCCTCGACCGACTTGAGGAGCGCGGGCCAGCCGTAGCGCCACAGCAACCCGAGCAGGACGAGGAAGACGAGGATCGTCCAGAAGATCAGTCCGGTGTTGATCGAGAAGGGGGTGAACCCCTGCTCGCCGCCCGGCTCCTGGAGCGACAACGCCAGCGAGAGCACTTAGAGCAGCTTGAACAACAGCGCGAACACGAGCGACGCGAGGCCCACGCCTTCGATGAGCGCCGCCGTCAGGATCATGGCGCCGCGGATGTCGCCCGAGGCTTCGGGCTGGCGTGCGATCGCCTCGACCGCCTGCCCGCCGATCCGGCCGATGCCGATCCCCACACCGATCACGGCGAGGCCGAGCCCGAGGCCGGCGCCGAGCAATGAATTCGCGTTCTTGGCCGCGGCGGCGAGCTCCGCCCCCGTGGGTTGCTGCATCAGCGTCACGAGATCTACCATGGTCTCCTCAGCGTGTGTGCGGTCAATGCGCGTGCTGCATCATGCCGATGAACACCGACGTGAGCAGCGCAAAGATATAGGCCTGCAGAAACGCCACCAGCAGCTCGAGCAGCATCATGAACGTCACGAACGCGACCGATCCGGCCGCGACCGCCCAGTTCGCAAAGATGAAGATCAGGCCGAGCAGGGCGAGGATCACGAAGTGCCCGGCGGTCATGTTGGCGAACAACCGCAGTGTGAGCGCGAACGGCTTCACGAGCTTTCCGATGATTTCGATCGGCGTCATGATCGCGGCCATCGCCACCGCGCCGAGGCCGGTCATGCCGGGCGGCACGAAGACGATGGTCTTGAGGTAGCCCCTGGGCCCGAGTGCCCGGAACCCGGAGACCTCGATGGTGACGAACGCCGTGAGCGCGAGCGCGCCCGTCACCGCCAGGTTGCCCGTGGGCGTCGCGCCCCAGGGCAGGAGCCCGAGCAGGTTGCAGTACAGAATGAAGAAGAAGAGCGTCAGGATGTAGGGCGCGAACTTCTCGCCCCCGTGCCCGATATTGCCGATCACCACGTCGTCCCGGATGAACAGGACGGTCGCCTCGATCGCGGCGCCGAAGCCGTGCGGCGCCTTGCCCTCGCGATGGCGGCGCTCGACCTGGCGGCCGGCGTACCACACCGTGAGGAACACGAGGGCCGCAGCGAGCACCATGAACACGACGTGCTTCGTGGGAGAAAGATTGATACCGAAGACGATCCACGTATCGGGAAGGTGAATCGCGCGACCGAACGGCAGCTCAATCACGTAGCTGTCCGACGTGTGCTCGAAGATGACCTTGCCGATGTCGGGCGCCTGCATCATCGCAAGAATCTCGTCTCCAGAAAGAGCAGCGGCAGCAAGACGCCGAGAAACCCGAGCGACGCCGGCAGCGGGGGCAGCGCCACGCGATGGGTGGCCGCGACCGCGAGGACCGTCCCGAGCGCCAGGGCCCGCACCCCCATGCCGCCGAGCCAACGCGCCATGAACACCTGCTGTGGGGCGCCCATCGCGGGCCGGAGCAGCGCCACCGCCGCGAGCTGCGCGACGAGCGCCACGGTCCCGCCAATCGCCGCCGCGCGCCCGCCGAACGCCGTCACCACCGCCGTCAACACCGCACCCGCGGCAACGAGAAGCGCGTACGACTTCACGCCTTCCCCTTCCCGCTTCCCCCTTCCCCGGCCTTTCCCCGGTTCGTGTCGCGCTGGACGCGGTAATAGATGGTCATGAACCCGCCGAAGCCACCGACACCCGCGCCCACGAGGGCGAACCAGGGACGCGTGCCGAGCCATCCGTCCACCAGCCATCCGAGCGCGCCGAAGAACAGGATGGCGAAGGCGAACGTGAAGCCGAGCGCGACGTACGAATAGCCTTCGCCGAAGCTCTGGGCGAACCGGTTTTTCTCGTCGTCCGGCATGATGCGGACGGGAACATACGCGCTTGTGAAAAATTTCGCAAGCAAAGTCCGGAGCGCGCAAACTTATGTGGCGCTTGGGAGTATGATGTTGTAACCTTGCAATGCAATGACGCCCAACCCCGCCCCGATCCCCCGCTCCTCCTCCCCACCGCTTAGGGACGTGGAACTGCTCGAGCGGCTCGCCCGCGCCCGCGCCGACCTGCTGGCGCAGGTGGGGCGGCGCATCGTGGGCCAGACCGACGTCTTGGACGGCATCCTGACGGCGATCTTCTCGGGCGGCCACGCGCTGCTCCTCGGCGTGCCCGGGCTTGCGAAGACCCTGATGGTGCAGACCATGGCCCAGACGCTCGACCTCAAGTTCTCGCGCATCCAGTTCACGCCCGACCTGATGCCCACCGACATCACCGGGACGGAGATCATCGAGGAGGACCAGGCGACGGGCAAACGCGGGTTCCGGTTCGTGCGCGGGCCGGTGTTTGCGAATATCGTGCTCGCCGACGAGGTGAATCGGACGCCGCCCAAGACCCAGGCCGCGCTGCTCCAGGCGATGCAGGAGCACCAGGTGACGGCCGCCGGGCAGACGCATCCCTTACCGGCGCCGTTCTTCGTGCTCGCGACCCAGAACCCGATCGAGCAGGAGGGGACGTACCCCCTGCCCGAAGCGCAGCTCGACCGGTTCATGTTCGAGCTGCGAGTAGGCTACCCGTCGAAGGCCGAGGAAGAGACGATCGTCGAGTCGACCACGGGGGATCTCGCCGCCCAGATCGCGCCGGTGCTCACGGCGGAGGACGTGCTCGCCTTGCAGCATCTGGTGAGACGTATCCCGGCGCCGAAACCGCTGGTGCAGGCGGCGGTAACGCTAGTCCGCATGACGCGACCGGGGGACGCTGAAGCTCCGCCGTTCATCAAGGAGTTCATCTCGTGGGGAGCGGGTCCACGCGCGTCCCAGTATCTGGTCCTGGGTGCCAAGGCACGGGCCGCGCTCGACGGCCGGCCGATGCCGGATTACGACGACCTGAAGGCCGTCGCGCCAACGGTGCTCACGCATCGGCTGGTGATCAATTTCGCAGCCGAGGCGGCGGGGCGGACGGCGCCGGACATGGTGGACGAGCTGCTCAAGAACAAAGGGGGCCACTGGATGGGGTGAACATGCGGTACGCGGTCGCACTGGCGGCGCTCGCAGCGTGCAACGGTACGCGAGCGGTGCAGCCGGGGCCGGTCGAGGCCGGGGTGTGGGGCGGCGACAACGCGGGCGCGATCGTCAGCGACACGAGCGCGCACGTCCACATCGGCTGCACCGCAGGCGACACCAAGCAGGCGCTGGTCGCCGATTCAACGGGGCATTTCGACGTCTCCGGCCTCTACAATATCACGCTCTATCCGGTAGCCCGCGGTCCCGACCATCCGGCGCGGTTCTTCGGCTGGACCGATGGGCACGTCATGTCGCTCAGCGTCGCGCTCACCGACACAGCAGTCACGCTCGGCCCTGTGCAGTTGACGTTCGGCAAGGAACCGAAGATGGGACCGTGCCCGATCTGTCGGAAGCCGAAGCCCAGGCCGACTTAATCCCCGCGCCGACTCGGGGCGTGAGTGAACGATCCCTCTCTCGTTCTCCGACTGGCTGCGCCGCACGACGTGCCCGCGCTCGCGGACCTCATTCGCGTCTCCGTGCGGGAGCTTAGCCACGGCTACTACAGTTCAGAGCAGATCGAGAGCGCCATCCGTCATGTGTTCGGCCCCGACACGCAACTCATCGCCGATCAGACGTACTACGTAATCGCCGCCGGCCGGGCCTTGGCTGCAGCCGGCGGCTGGAGCCGCCGTCGCCACCTGTACGGCGGCGACCAAATGAGGGGGGCCGAGGATCCGCTGCTCGATCCCGCTACGGAGGCCGCGCGCATCCGGGCCTTCTTCGTGCACCCCAGCTGGGCGCGCCGCGGGTTGGGGCGCCGGCTGTTCGAGCACTGCGCGGCGGCCGCGGCCCAAGCCGGGTTTCGAACCCTGGAGCTCATGGCGACCCTCCCCGGTGTGCCGCTCTACAAGGCGCTCGGCTTTGCGGAGTGTGAACGGGTCACGCCCACGCTTGCTGACGGTGTACCGTTTCCCGTCGTGCGGATGGCGCGCTCTATCGAGCCCCCGGTGATCTAGACGAGGGGGCGCGCGTCGCCGCGGCGTGGGTCGAGCGTTGATCGCCGCGGTGGAGCAGTGGGGACGGTCACAGGGCTGCCGCGAGTTTGCGTCGGACACTCAGCTGGACAGCGACACTGGCGCCGCGGCCCACCGCGCGCTTGGGTTCATCGAGGTCGACGTGGTGCGGTGTTTCCGGAAGGAATTGTAGCGAGTTCAGTACGGCCGAAACGCCTTCAGCAACGCCTCCAGATTGGCCGGCTCAGTCTCCACCACTCGTCCGAGCGGCGAGACGTAAATGCGCACGGTGGGCGCGCCCGGAATCTGGGTGGGCCCGAACGCAAAGAGCCACACCCGCGGGTGATCCGGCAGCTGCGGCATGCCGTTCCAGAGAAATGTCGTGGTTTGAGTCCCCATCGCCGGTGGGGGCGAGCCGAGCAGCGAGCCCACCGCGAAGTAGGCTCCGGCCCACGAGGCGCCGGCAAGCAGGGCGGCGGCGAACGCGGCCATGATTGTCCACCAGAACAGACGGGCCATTGAGACCGGGTCGGAAAGTTGGCTGTAAAGGGATAGTGTTGCGGCGCGGCTAGCACAACCGGGTGAGCCATCCTGGACCATGGGATACTGTTGAAGGGGCCCGGCAGCACATCCTATCTCGCGCGAATAGAACCTTGAACAGTTAGTTGACCGGCTCGGGGGCCGCCCCGCTCCGCCCGCGCATCCAGACGTAGCCGGCCGCCGAGGCTAGCGCGAGCACGCCGGCACACGTGAGGAACAAGGCGCGGATGCCGAGTCGCTGGGCCAGATACCCGGAGAGCAGCAGCCCGAGCACCTGGGCCACGGCGACCAACGACATGAAGGTGCTCGACACCCGCCCCATCAACGCCGGGGGCGTCTCCTGCTGCGACAGGGTCTGCGCCGGGATCAAGACGAACGAGATCGCGAATCCCATGGTGAAGGTGCTGAGCGCGGCCATGGGGGCGTTGTGGAACCCGCCGAGCAGCGCCGCGCCGACGCCCAAAGCGAACATGCCCCCGAGCACCACTCGCGTCCTCGAGCTCGGCGTGTGCACGCGGGCCAGCACCTGGGCGCCCGCGATCAGTCCGATGCCCACCATCGAGCTGATGACGCCGAAGAGGAACGGGCCGGCGTGGAGCGAGTCGCGGATGTAGATCGAGATCAGCGGACTGAAGGCGCGCGGTCGGTGACGTCGCGCTGGATCCCGAAGTGTCCGGTGATGCGACCGGCGGCATCGTAGAAGCAGATGTAGTCGCCTTCGACCCACATCGGCGACCCGTCGAGCCGGCGCTCATTCGTGATGCTGTGCGAGTGACCGGCGTCGAACAGCGTCCGCCAGCCTTCGCGACCCCCTTCGAGATCGTGCCGGAAGAACTCGCCCGGCGTCCGCCCGATCAGCTCCGCCGGCGTGGCCCGGAACTGCTCCGCCATGGCCGGGTTGACCTTGGTCATGCGCTGGTGGGCGAACACGTAATCCAGCACCGCGTCCTTATCGACGTCCGGCCCCCATTCGATCGGCTGATCGAGCATCATGAAGAAGAAGCCGTCACGGGAGCGCTCGAAGAAGGCCTCGAGCAGCGCGGAGGTATTGAACTCGGGCGTGGCGGTCGGCATCGGATCTCCTTGCCCGAAAAATGGGGACCCGCGTTCCCTCAAGGAAGGCGGGAGGGACCCCCGATACGAGCCGAGGGCCCCCATGGTGGAAGGGTTACTGCGGGACAGGCTGGGGCTCGCCATAGACGAAATCGTCCATGACGACGAGGTCACTGGTGCCGCCGGCACTCACGTCCGTCACGGTGCCGCTCAACGCCGCATCCCCGCTGGTGATCAGCACCCGCGCGACGATCGCCGAGTCGAAGACTGCGCCGACGAAGGTGAACTCCTTGACGCCGAGATGGGCCAGCGCCGGGATGTTGGCGATCTCGACGCCATTCGCGTCGAAATACT
>DASZCN010000046.1:0-14739 GCA_035943095.1 Gemmatimonadales bacterium
GCGCCCCTACGCTTCCCGCTACAGATTAAGAAGATTGAGACAGGAAGACTCACCCTATTTCACCTGGCAATTCTACAAGGAGCGCGCATGCGCTGGATCGGACCGACCCTGCACCGGAGCCTGGACTTCGTCACCGTCGCGGCATTCGCCCTCGCCCCGACGCTGTTGCATCTCACAGGCGTGGCCGCGCTGCTGTCATACGCGCTCGCGCTGGTGCACCTCATCCTCACGCTGCTCACGCAGTTCCCAGCCGGACCCGCGCGCGTCGTTCCGTTCGCCTGGCATCGCGCGATCGAATTGGTGGTGGGGTTGGCCCTCGTGCTGCTCTCGCGGTTGGCCCAGTGGGGCGGCGCGGCCCAGACCTTCTACCTGGTTGCTGGCATCGTCATCTTCGCCGTCTGGGCGCTGTCCGGGACAGGAACGGGAGCTCGGCCGCCCGAAGCCACTCGCTGAGCGCACGACGATGAGAGTGGTCGTGCTCGGCGCCGGGGCCGTGGGCGCCTACTATGGTGGGCAGCTGGCGCGCGCCGGCCACGAGGTCGCCTTGTTCGCCCGCGGCGCCAATCTCGCGGCGATCCAGGCGCGCGGCCTCGAGATCCGGACGCCTGAGGGCGCGTTCCCGGCACGCGTCGCGGCGACGGACCGCTCAGACGCGCTTGGCGCTGCGGACTTCGCGATCCTCGCCGTCAAGAGCTATTCGCTCGCGGAACTAGCCCCCGTCGCGCGCCGCTGCGCCGAGCAAGGAGCGACCATCGTGCCGTTGCTGAACGGCGTGGAGACCGCCGAGCGACTAGAGGGACTGGGAGTCCCCATGACGGCCGTCATCGGAGGCCTCACGACCATCAGCGCCGTTCGCGTCGGCCCCGGTGTAGTGGAGCGGCGCAGCCCCTTTCAGATCGTCGTCGTGGGTGAGCTCGACGGGCGTACCACGGAGCGGGTGGGCCGAATCGCCGCCGCGTTCCGTGACGCGGCTGTGGACGCCCGCCCGTCCGACCGGATCCAGGTGGATCTCTGGCAGAAGTTCACGTTTCTCGCGTCGATCGCGGCGGCGTGCGGACTTGCCCGATCGGCGGTGGGCCCGCTGCGCGCGGATCGGCTGGGGAGGCGCCTGTTGCAGCGCGCGATCGAAGAAGTGGTCGCCGTGGCGGGAGCGCGCGGCATCGCCCTCCCCGATGGCGAGGTCGCGCGTGTGATGGGCCTGATCGATGGCCTGCCGCCCGGCATGAAGCCGAGCTTTGTGGTCGACCTCGAGTCCGGCGGGCCCACGGAGCTCGAGATCCTGAGCGGGGCCGTGTCCCGTTTCGCGGAGCAGGCGGGTATCGCCACGCCGATCCACGATACCGCGACGGTCGTACTCGGCCGGAGGCTTACGTAGCCGCCGGCAGCCACACCGTAAACGTGCTGCCGGCGCCGGGCGTACTCTCCACGGCGATCTCGCCACCCTGCAGCTCTGCCAGGAGCCGCGCGATCGCGAGCCCGAGCCCGGTGCCCCCGAGCTCACGACTGCGCGATTGATCGATCCGGAAGAACCGGTCGAAAATCCGCTCACGATGCTCCGGCGCGATGCCCGGCCCCGTGTCTCGCACGCGCACGCCGACCAGGCTGCCGTTTCGCTCGAGCCCCAGCGTGATCCTGCCGCTCTGCGTGTAGCGCACTGCATTGGACGTGAGGTTGAGCAGAATGTGGCGCGTCCGATCCGCGTCCCCCACGGCCCAGACGCTTCCGTCACCGGCGGGCGTGGCTTCAACCGTGAGACTTCTGTCCTGCGCCATCGCCTCCGTGATCTCCCGCACCTCGTCCAGGACGACGCTCAAGTCGAATGGCACGTGCGCCAGCACCAGCTGGCGATTCTCTCCCCGCGCGATGAGGAGCAGCTCCTCCACGAGTTTGGTCGTCCGCTCGAGCTCTCGCTCCATGGCCCCGAGCGCGTCGCGCACCTCTGCGTCGCTGCGCCCGTCAGCGGACGCCCACTGTACCTGGGCACGGAGGTGGGTCAAGGGCGTGCGCAATTCGTGACTCGCGTCGGCCGTAAAAGCCTGGAGGGCCCGGTGTGCGCGGTCCACCCGCTCGAGCATTCGGTTGACGCTGTCGGCGAGCTCGGTGACCTCGGCTTGGCCCGTGGGACTCGAGAGCCGTTTGCCGAGCTCGGCGGGGCCGATGGCCTGCGTCTGGGCCGTGACGCGCTCGAGCGGCTGCAGCGCGTCGGCGACTCCCTCGCGCGCGCCGCGCGCGGCCGAGAGCGCCGCCACCGGGAGGAGTAGCGCCGCGGCGGCGCCGAGCAGGCCGAGCGCGACGAGGTACGACTGACGGCTCGCGACCACGTAGATGTCAAACGCCCCCGCCGCGCGGTGCAGCACGCGGTAGCGCCAGCGCGCGCGCTGGGCGATCGCCGCCAACAGCACGTCGCGGACGGCCTCCGGCGACGCGCTGGCCGGCAGCCCTTCGAGGCGCTTGGCAGGCATGTCGGCGGACACGAAATACACCTGTGCCGTACCGCCGGCATTCGTGGTGGTGCGCGTGATGACCACCTGATCCCCCATCCCGACGAGCCGGTCGGCGAGGGCGGAAGGCATGACGCCTCCCGGCTCGGTGGTCGAGTCGCGGTAGGCGCCGAGCAGAGACTGGATGACGTCGGCGGAGTGCTCGAGCGAGCGACGCAACGCCATCTCGGCCGCCCCCGCGAACACGAGGGCGACGAGCACCGCGTAGCCCGCGAGCGCCGTCCAGGCGACGCGGCTGAAGCGCCGGGTGAGGACGGCGCTGAGCGGCCGCTCGCTCATGCTCCCTCCGCGTCGAGCCGGTAGCCGACGCCGCGGACCGTTCGGATCGGCACGGTCCGTCCGCCGAAGCTGAGCTTCTTCCGCAGGTAGTTCACGTACACGTCGACCACGTTCGTTTCGGGGTCGAACTTGTAGTTCCATACCGCCTCGGCGATCCGGGAACGGGAGACCGTGCGGCCGGCATTGCGCATCAGGAATTCGAGCAGGGTGAACTCGCGCGGGCTCAGGTCGACCAGCCGCCCACTCTGCGTGACGCGCCGCGTGAGCGGGTCGAGCGCCAGGTCACCCGCCGCCAGCGTGGCGTCCTGGTGTCGCAGCTCGGCGCGGCGGATCAGCGCATGGACCCGTGCGAGCAGCTCCGGCAGGTCGAACGGCTTCGTGAGGTAGTCGTCCGCGCCGCCCTCGAGGCCCCGCACCCGCGACTCGAGCTCGTCGCGCGCGGTGAGCATGAGGACCGGTGTGGCCACGCTGCGCTTGCGGAGCTCCTCGACCACGCTGAAGCCGTCCCGCCCCGGCAGCATCACGTCGAGCACGATGCAGCTGTACTTGCCCTCGAGCGCGCGCTCGATGGCGCGGTCTCCCGAGTCGGTCTCGGCGACGCCGTAGCCCTCTTCCTTGAAGGCCTTGCTCAGGAACCGCCGCAGATCGCGGTCGTCTTCAACGAGGAGGACTTGCACGCCGCTAACCTACGCCGGACGGACGGGCAGCGGCAATGTGAAGCGCATGAGAAAGCTCTAAGAATCCCGGCGTCCGGTTTCCTTGGATGCGTCACCACCGCACATTGCGTCCATGAGCATCACCCTGATGGTACTCCTGTCGCTCACCGCACCACTCGACACTGCGACCTTCGCCGGCGGCTGCTTCTGGTCGATGGAGCGCGCGTTCGATCGGCTTCCGGGCGTCGCCTCCGTGACCGTGGGCTTCATGGGCGGCAGCGTCGCACACCCGTCGTACGAGCAAGTGTCCACGGGCATGACCGGGCACTTGGAAGCGGTCCAGATCGCCTACGACCCGCGTAAGCTCGGGTACGAGACGTTAGTGAACGCGTTTTGGCACAACATCGATCCGACGCAGGCCGACGGGCAGTTCTGCGATCACGGGCCGGAGTACCATACGGCGATCTTCTATCGCGGCGTGGAGCAGCAGCACATCGTCGAAGACTCGCGCCGGCGTCTGGAGCGGCGTTTCGCACAGCCCATCACCACGAGCGTCATCGCCGCAACAGCGTTCTACCCGGCGGAAGAGTATCACCAGCACTACTACCGCAAGAATCCCATCCGGTACGGGATGTATCGCATAGCGTGCGGCCGCGACCGGCGCCTACAGGAGATCTGGGGTGCCGACGCTCCGCACGCGGAGGGACAACCGACCATGCACGACACCAAGCCGAGCGACGCCGAGTTGCGGCGCTCACTGACGCCGTTACAGTACGAGGTGACACAGCACGAGGCTACCGAACGGCCGTTCGCCAACGAGTACTGGGACAATCATCGGGCCGGAATCTACGTGGACGTCGTTTCCGGGGAGCCGCTGTTCAGCTCGCTCGACAAGTTCGAGTCGGGCACGGGGTGGCCCAGCTTCACGCGGCCGATCGAGGACGCGAACGTCCGCGCCAAGACGGACCGGTCGCTCCTCATGGAGCGGACGGAGGTCCGCTCCGCGCACGGCGACTCCCATTTGGGCCACGTGTTCGGCGACGGTCCCGCGCCGACGGGGCTCCGCTACTGCATCAACTCGGCCGCGCTGCGCTTCATACCGGTCGAGCGCCTGGAAGCGGAGGGTTACGGGCGTTATCTGGATCGCTTCCAGACCGCGACGCGAGCCTAGCCCGGGAAGCGGTCTTGTTGCCCGCCGTCGTCCCGGGCAGTTTTGTGCACCGTTTTACCGCAGCATGCTGCGCCCCTACGCGACACCCGACCCACGTGCCGGACAGTGTGGTGAAGCATTCGTTGCTCGGATCGAAGCGACAGAGCTAAGTTACTGGACACTCGCGTCGGTCCACCCTTTGCCGGAGGCCCGCTCTGGCTCACCCGCGCCTGTCGTCCCGCACCATCCTGCCCGCTGCCGTGGCGCTGATCCTGGCAGGGTGTGGCGTCACCACGCCCCCTCAACCGTTCACTCCCCCGGTCCCCAGCCCGTCGGCGTCGGAAGCGCCCACGGGCTTCGACGACAAGAGCAATGGAACCGTCGATGATTCGACCCATCAGGCTGATCGGACCGCCTTCGACGGGGTCGAGGACATCGCCGATGGGTTGGGGCCGCTCTACAATGCGCAGTCCTGTCGCGAGTGTCACCAGAACCCGACCTCCGGTGGACCGAGTCAGATCACGGAATTGCGCGTCGGTCACCTGGGTCCCGAAGGACAGTTCCGCAACCCCGATATCCCGATTGCACGCGGCACGGTGGTCATCTCAGGCCGCACGCTGGTCAACGATCGAGCCATCTGCCCCAATGCTGCGTTCCCCGATTCGGAGATTCAGGAGCGGGTGCCAGAGACCGAAACCATCCGCACGTTCAGGGCGTCCCTCAATCTGCTGGGGGATGGCCTGGTCGAAGCGGTCGGCGACGAGACGCTGATCGACCTGGCGCGCGAGCAACGCCGGGCCACGGGCGGCCGGATCCACGGACAGGCTCTTCGGGTCCCGATCGTGGAAGCCCCCGGGCACACCGGCATCGGGCGGTTCGGTTGGAAGGGTCAGCACGCCAGCCTGCTCTCGTTCGCCGGCGACGCCTACCTCAACGAGATGGGGATCACCAACCGCCTCTTCCCCGACGAAGTGACCGATCTCTGCAACACCGTCGCCGAGCCCAATGACACGCCGGACTCAACGGGACTTGAGGACATCGACCGCTTCGCCCGCTTCCTGCGGGCGACCAAAGGGCCCGCCCGGGACCGCGTGCTGGCGACGACCCCGCAGGCCGTCAGCGGGTCCGCGCTGTTCGACAGCATCGGATGCGCGCTGTGCCACGTCCGCACGCTGACGACCGCCGCCGCCGGCACCGCGATCAACGGTGGTACGGACACGATTCCGCCGGCGCTCGGCGACAAGGTGTTTCACCCGTTCGGAGACTTCCTGCTGCACGACGTCGGGACCGGGGACGGGATCGCCGTGGCCATGACGGAACACTACGGGCGCAGGGTCTATCAAGGCGTCTGGCAGGACTTCGTACTGGACAGCATCGGGCGCAGCCGCAACAAGGTCCGGACCGCCCCGCTCTGGGGTGTGCGCCTGCGCCCGCGGTTGATGCACGACGCGGCATCCCTGACGTTCCGCGACGCGATCCTGCGCCACCAGGGGGAAGCGAGCGCCGTGACGCGGCGGTTCAGGAAGCTGACGTCGAACGAGCGGGAAGCGATCATCGAGTTCTTGAAGTCGTTGTAAGCCCGCGGCGGAACGACCATGTAGGGGCGCAGCATGCTGCGCCCCTACGCGACACCCGACTCCCGGTACTACGCAGCGTCGGCCGCGCCTTGGATCGAGTCCGCGACGACCGCGAGATCGGCCAGCAGGTGCGCGCGATCGGTGGTCGTCAGCCCGCGCATTCCTCGCACGCGCTCGACGCACGTCTCGATCAGGGAGAGAGCACCCACGAGATACACGGTCCCCTGGTCGGCCGCCGTCCAAATCCGCTCGAGCGCGCCGAGCGAGAGACCGGCCAGCTCGAGAATCAACCGGTCTGGGCTGCGGCGCTCGACGCCCGCGGGCGGCGGCGCGGGCAGGTCGCTCCGGACCCGGGCCACGTGCCAGCGGCTCGACTCAGGGCGGCACACCACCCAGAGACTTCTGTCGTCCGCGGTCACGCCCCAGGTTCGCAGGGCTTGGGCCACGTCGTAGTCCATCACATCGCGCGAGGGAGTCGGTCGGCTGGCAACCTCGGCCACCGCTGTACCCTTCGCCACGCGCCACAACGTTACCGGCCGCCCGCGTAGGGCAGCGCTCGTCTGGCGGAGGATGGCTTGGCGTCGTTCGGTCAGCCTGTGAGGTGCGGAGTCGCGCATAGGGAGGCGCCTCCGTTAGGGTGTGATGTGAAGACGCCACCCCCCTCTGCACAGGTAACGGGTCGAGTTGTAAGTCATTCACTCGGCCACGCGCGATGTGATGTGGGTCGCCTTGACGCCGCCCACGCGGCGGACTATTTCGGGGCCGAACGATCGCCGAAGACCTCGCCGCGGGACTGGGCACAGCGGTGGCCGCATGGTGCCGGAAACGGTGACCGCGTGACACAGCAACGAATAACACGCCGGATATCAGGGGAGGACGAGCCATGAGGACTATCGTTGCCGTCGGTATCAGTGTGGTCCTCGCCGCGGCCATGTGGCAGTCGACGGAAGCCCCCACCGGGTTCGATGACAAGAGCAACGGCGTGGTGGACGATTCCACGCATCAGGCCGATCGAGCGACGTTCGACGACGTGGAAACCATTGCCGACGGTTTGGGGCCGCTCTACAACGCGCAATCGTGCCGCGAGTGCCATCAGAACCCGACGTCTGGTGGGGCGAGCCAGATCACCGAATTGCGCGTCGGCCACCAGCGGCCGCACGGCCGCTTCGAGAACGCCAACATCCCCATCGCCCGCGGCCATGTCATCATCGCCGGTCGTACGCTCGTCAACGATCGGGCGATTTGCCCGAACGCCGCGTTCCCCGACTCGGAGATTCAGGAGCGGGTGCCGGAGACCGAGACCATTCGCACGTTTCGAGGGTCCCTCAATCTGCTGGGGGACGGCCTGGTGGAAGCCGTGGACGATCAAACGCTGATCGACATCGCCAAAGCGCAGCGGCGCACCACGCACGGACGGATCCACGGGCAAGCGCTGCGCGTCCCGATCGTGGAGGCCCCCGGCACGACGCGAGTGGGACGGTTCGGCTGGAAAGATCAGCACGCGAGCCTGCTTTCGTTTGCGGGCGACGCCTACCTCAACGAGATGGGGATCACCAGCCGGCTGTTCCCGGATGAGGTGACCAATCTGTGCAATACCGTGGCGGAGCCGAACGACATACCGGACTCGACGGGGCTCGACGATGTGGACCGCTTCGCCCGCTTTATGCGGGCCACCAAGGCCCCGGCGCGCGACACGCTGCTCGCCGCCACTCCCAAGGCGCGCCGGGGATCGACGTTGTTCGACGCGGTGGGGTGCGCCACCTGTCACGTCCGCACGCTCACGACCGCTGCCGCCGGCACCACGATCAACGGTGGCGTGTTCACGATCCCGCCGGCGCTCGGGCAAAAGACGTTCCATCCGTTCGGCGACTTTCTGCTGCACAACGTGGGAACCGGGGATGGGATCGTGATGGCTATGCCGGAGCATTACGGGCGCAACGTGTACGCAACCGTCTGGCGGGATTTCTCGCTCGATAGCGTGGCCCGCACCCAGAACAAGGTGCGCACCGCGCCCTTGTGGGGCGTGCGCCTGCGCCCACGGTTGATGCACGACCAAGCGTCCCTCACGTTCCGGGACGCCATCGTGCGCCATCGTGGCGAAGCGAGCGGCGTGACCGACCGCTTCAACCGGCTCCCCCGCCGCGATCAGGAGGCGATCATCGAGTTCTTGCGGTCGCTGTGACGTTCACGCCCGCCACGCTGGCCTTCTTCCGCGGCCTCGCGCGTCACAACGCGAAGCCGTGGTTCGAGGCGCACCGCGTGGACTACGAGCAGCAGGTCGTGGTACCGATGCGCGCGCTCATCGAGGAGATGGATGTGCGCCTCGCGCGCTTCGCGCCGGAGATTACGGGCGATCCCAAGCGCTCGATGTTCCGGATCTACCGCGACGTGCGCTTTTCCAGGGACAAGTCGCCCTACAAGACGCATGCTGCCTGCTGGTTCTGGCATCGCGACGCGGACCCGCGCGTGGGCGACCAGTCGGACGCGGGCGGCGCGGGTTACTACTTCCACCTCGAGCCGGGTTCGTCGTTCGTCGGCGCCGGGATCTGGATGCCGCCGCGCCCGCTCCTCGCCAAGCTGCGCGACGCCATCGCCCGAGACGTCCGGGGGTTCGAGCGGGTCGTCACGCACCGGGGCTTCGTGCGACGGTTCGGGGGGGGCCTCGATGACGAGGCGACGTTGAAACGCATGCCACGCGGCTTCGCCGAGACGCACTCGGCGGCGCGCTGGCTCAAGTACCAGTCGTTCGTGGCCGGCCGCCCCGTCGCCGACCGCCAGACCACGAGCCCTCGGCTCCCCGCGCTTCTGGAAGCAGACTTCGAGCGACTGCTGGCGCTGGTGCGCTGGCTCAACGGGGCGCTGGGGCACCGGGCGGCGGCGCGCCGCTGAACGTTAGGTCGCGTCTACTTCCGCTCCGCGGTGACCTTGCCGCTCAGTTTGGGGCCCGTAGAGTACGTCGCCTCGAAGGTGCCCCACATGCTGTTGCCCTTGTAATGGCCGACGGTCCGGAGGGCCGTCACGGTCTGACCCGGCCGCAGGCAGCTGGGATACGGCCCCGCCTCCGTGACGATGCTGTCTCCACCGACCGTGACCACACGCAAGGGTACCGGCGCGCCATTGGGACACTTCATCATCCATCCTTTGTCGCTGGCCTTCGCGTTCAGCGCGATCATGAGGACGACGCTGTCCTTGGGCCCGACCATGGTCTTCTCGTGCCACACACCGGCGACGTCGGACAGCTTGATGCCGGGCTGTTGCGCGTTCGCGAGCGTACTGAAGCCGGCGAGCACGGCAGCGGAAAGAAGGACCGCCTGACGCATTTTGGGGCTCCTTGGAAGACGGTTGGACGAAACGGCCGCGTGAAAGATGGCCGCGCCTCCAGGTTCTCGCGAGGTCGGGCTGGACATCGGGTTGCGCTCCGCTACTCGATCAGCGGCGCCAGTTCACCGACCGAGCGGTCCAGCAGCGGAATGCTCCGGATGACAATGTCGATAGCGTCCTCCGGGAAGCCGGATTCGAGCGTAAAGGTGAATCCGGCGAACACATCGCGGTCGGGGTTCACGGCCCAATGAAAGAAGCTTTGGTCCGCATCGCGGAGCAGCTTCTGCATGAGGACACTAGGGCGGCGCACCCTATTGAGGTTGATGTGGGCGCCATGCCAATACGGGTAGACGCGAAACCCGATCGTCTGCTTTGTCGTGACGGTGACGATGATCTCGAGCCGTGAGGCGTAGAACAAGTGCCTATCGTATGACCCCACGATGTCGAAGGGCTCGCTTCCGCTCCGCTGGAAGTGCATCTCCTGCGCCGGTTCGTAGCTGGCGAGCAACGTCGCCAACCGCTGACGGGTCGTGTCGCGGACGGCGTCGGTATCGGTCTGCGCGGCGAGCGCGCCGACGCCGCTCATACTGAGGACCGCCCAGAGCCCGGCCGACACTACCGCGCGCACGCCACCTACTCCATGAAACCGTTTAGTTCGCCGACCGACGAGTCGAGTAGCGGGATGCTCCGGAGCACCTCCTTGATCGCCTCCTCCGGGAAGCCGGACTCGAGGGTGAAGGTGTACCCGGCGAACACATCCTTATTCTCGTCCGCGGCCCAGAAGAAGAAGCTCTTATCCGAGAAGCGGAGCACCCTCTCCATGAGGCTGTCGGGCTTCGAGGCCGAGTCGAGGTCGTAGTAGTCGCCGTAGAACTGCGGGTAGATGCGAAACTGGATCGTCTGCTGTCTCGTGACGCTGACGTAGATCTCAAATCGCTGCGTGTAGCGCAGGTCCTTATCGTAGAACGCCTGAATCGTAAAGGGATCCTTTACGCTGTGGAACTTGAAATGCAGCTCCTTTCCGTAGGCGTGGAACACCGCCCACAATTTGTTGATGGTGATCTGGCGGGCGGCGTTCGGATCGTTCTGAGCGACGAGCGGCCCGACACCGCTCAGCGTGAGGACGGCCCAGAGCCCGGCCGGTAGGATCGCGCGCACGCCTGCAATGTTCGTTGCCCCGAATCGTGGCGCCAGCCCCGCGAAGGCGCTTTACGACACTTTGTGACAGCTGTGATGCTCAGTGACCACTTTGCCATTCGCCGGGTACGTCGGTCCATCCACCGTGTACTCGGTGTCCGACTTCTTGGTCCACACCGCGCTAGCTGACCGTCCCGGCAGAACGTAGCTCCACGACCAGACGTTGTCCGCGCGCTTCCCGACCATGCCGTAGTACTGGGCGTTGCTGTGGGCGCCGAAGCGGACCCACTGCGGGAGTCGCGGGTCGTAGCTGAGGAAGTATTCGGCGTGAACGGGCTCTTCGCCTCCCGTCGCGGGGAAATCATAAACTTGCTCGAGCCACGCGCTCGCAAGCACGGATGTATACGTCGTGGTATACGTGCCGGAGAAGTCTCCGACGGTGTGCGCACAGTTCCACTTGCCTACGAAGAACTGCGCGGCTTGCATCTCCGCTTGCGCCGGCGGCTGGGTCTGGGCAGAGGCAGTCGCCGCGGCGAGAGCGATAGCGATCGTCACCAGCCCAATGGACGTGCGATTCATGCTACACTCCTCCTTCAGATGAATTGAGTGTTTCGGCGGCGCCGTACTGCTCGCGCAGACGCTCGATGGCCCGAAGCTCCACTCGTGCTCGTCGCGAGAGCCGCAGCGACCACGCCAACAGGGCTAGCATACCCACGATCGGCAGCCAGACGGTTTCCCACGACCCCAGGTTCGTGAACGACCTGTGATGCACGCGGCTGCCGATCACCCACCACGGGGTGAGGAACGCGAGCTCGAGCGCGAGCACGATCCAGATGGAGTGCGCCAGGCGAACCGCCTGGCGCTTCTCACGCTCGAGGACCGCGAGGTGCTGCGGGCTGCTTGCCGCGACGCCAGCGTCCTCCCGCTCGCGCAGCCGGATCCGGTGGATCCACAGGATCGCGATGCTCAGGCCGACCACAAGTCCCAGGCCGGCCTCGAAGGGATTCCCCGCGTGCCTGAGCGCGGCCGCCGTGACGAGGATGGCCGCTCCGGCGATGGCGCTCTCGAAGAGCTGCGCAACGAGCAGCCTCAGGCGAGCCCGCTTGATCCACCTTGGCGCCCCCTGGACCACCGCGTCCGCGCTCCCCGCGCGCCGCCACAGCGCCTGCCACTGCTCCCAGTCGCGCGCCGGCGTCGGCTCGCTCATGCGTCCTCCTCTGCGAGCAGCGCGCGCAGCGCCTTGCGCGCCCGGGTGAGCCGGACCCCCACATTGCTCTCGCTCGTCTCCTGGAGCTCGGCGATCTCGCGCTGAGAGAGTCCTTCGAGACGCAGCATCACGGCCTGGCGTTGGGCCTCCGGCAGCTCGCGGATGGCGCGGAACAGGCGGTCGCGATGCTGTTCCTCGATCAGCCGCTCCTCGGCGAGCGGCGCGGGGTCGGGGAGAAGGCCCTCCTCGGGCAGGTCGTCGAACCGGCGACGTCGCGTCGCGAACGTGATAGCGCGGTTGTGCGCCACCCGCAGCAGGAACGTGCGCAGCGACGACTCCCCGCGGAACCGGGGCAGCGCGCGCCACAGCGCCACGAGGATCTCCTGCATCAAGTCCTCGCGGTCCGGCGCGGTGTCGGCGTAGCCCCACGCCACGCGCTCGAGTGCGTCCCCGTGCGCGCGGATCACCTCGTCGATGTCAGCGGCCTCGCGTGTGGACTCCGGCATCCCCCTCCGCTGACTTCGGTCGAGCTGCTCTATCCGTAACTAGTCCCTGTCCGCTTGCCATTTCTTACACCGGCGGCGTCCGAGTAAGAAACGACAACGCGGCGGGGACTAATCCCGCGTGAAGCTAGCGCTGATCCTGGCTGTCGTCCTGGCGCAGGGACGAGACCCGCCGCGGCTCCGGGTGAGCCCGTTGCCTGAAGCCCTGGTGCTCGACGGTCGCATGGGCGAGCCGGCATGGGCCACGGCCGATTCGGCCGTGTTGACGGAATTCGAGCCCGAGCTCGGCACCGTTCCGCCCGAGCGCACCGTGGTCAAGGTGCTCGCGAGCGCGGACATGCTGGTGTTCGGGATTCGCTGCGACGACCCCGCCCCCGACAGGATCACCAGCTTCTCCCGCGCGCGCGATGCCGATCTCTCGGCCGAGGATCACGTGCGCATCGTGCTCGACCCGTTCTTGAACGAGCAGTCGGGCTATGTGTTCGCAGTGAATCCAAACGGCGCGCGCTACGACGCCCTCATCACGGAGCAAGCGCAGCGCCTGGGCGGACGCGAGAACCCCGACTGGGATACGATTTGGGAAGCGGCTGCCGCCCGGTCGCCGCGAGGCTGGTCGGTCGAGATTCGTATTCCCGTCAAGAGCCTGCTCTACAAGCCCGGCCTCGCCGAATGGGGCTTCAACGTGCAGCGCCGGGTGCAACGTAAGCTCGAAACCCAACGCTGGGCGTTTCCGGGCCGCAACTGGCGTATCACGCAGATGAGTCGCGCCGGTTTGCTCGTCGACATGCCGCATTTCAGCCTCGATCGCGGCTTGAGCGTGCGCCCCGCCTTCGTCACGGCGAGCGGGATCCCGGCGCCCGCGTCCCCGGTGAGCAGCACCGTGGCGGGAAGCGTCGACGCCACCCAGCGTCTCGGCTCCAATACGCTCGCCTTTCTCACCGTGCACACCGACTTCGCGGAAACGGAGGTCGATGCCCGCCGCACCAACGTGTCGCGATTCCCTCTGTTCTTCCCCGAGAAACGGTGGTTTTTCCTCGAAGCCACGGACATCTTCGATTTCGGACCGGGGATTGCGCCGGACGTGATGCCGTTCTGGAGCCGCCGCATTGGCTTGTACAACGGGCAAACGGTGCCGCTCGAGGTGGGTACGAAGGAGAGCGGCCGGGTGGGCGAGACGAGCTTCGGCGTGCTCGCCGTGCGCACCGGCGCGGTGTCGGGTTTCGTGCCCGCGACGGACATGGCCGTGGTGCGCGTCAAGCAGAACATCATGGGTGAGTCGTCGGTGGGGCTCATCGGCACGGCGGGTGATCCCACGGGTGCGATCGGGAGCTGGCTCGCGGGCGCGGACGTCTCGCTCCAGAGCTCGCACGTCCTTGGCGACCATAACGCGCAGCTCGGTCTATGGGGCCTGACGACGGACGCGCGCGGGCTCACGGGCTCGAAGACGGCGGCGGGCGTGAGCCTCTTCTACCCGAACGACACCTGGAACAACTTCCTAGGCTACCGTCGAGTGGGTGACGGATTCCAACCCGCGCTCGGTTTCGTGCCGCGCCCCGGCGTGCAGCAGCTGAACCTGGCCCTGAATTACCTGCCGCGCGCTACCGACCCATGGCTCTCCCGCTGGCTCTACCAGGCGGTGTTCGAGCTCATCGGGGTGCTCGTCATGGACCTGAACGGCCGCTGGGAGTCGGTGTTCGCGCGCATCACGCCGCTGAACTTGGTCTTTCAAAGCGGCGACCGGGTCGCTATCGCCGCCCATCCGGAAGCCGAGCGGTTGGACGTGCCGTTCGGGATCGCGCCTGGCGATACGATCCCCACCGGCTCGTACCGGTTCCTGCGATACCGCATCGACTACGTCCGCGCGGCAAAGCGACGCGTCAGCTGGAACTTCACTTACCTGGGTGGCACGTTCTATAACGGCCGGATCGGTCAATACATCGGGACGATGGTGCTCAAGCCGTCGCCCTTGTTCATCGTCGAGCTCTCGGGCGAGCGCGACCAGGGGAGGGTCACACCGAGCACGGTGCCCGTCCCGTTCGTGCTCGAGCGCTACGGGACGCGGCTGCGCGTGAATCCGTCACCCAACCTCGAATTCAACGCATTCACACAGTACGACAACAGCTCGCGTCAGCTCGGCACCGACATACGGATCCGCTGGAGCTTCCGGCCGAGCGGCGATTTCTTTCTCACCTACAATCACAATATCGACGTACCGCTCGGGAGTCAGCCGTGGATGTTCGACTCCAACAGATTATCCACGAAAGTGCAGTACGTGTTTCGGTACTAACCGCCCGGCAGCACACGACGCGCCTCCGTCACCGCCGCGGTCACCTTGCTCCGCCAGTCACATTCCTGCCGCTTGAAGATGCCGCGCGCCACCTCGAGGAGCGCGGCGGCCGCGTGGAGCG
>DASZCN010000047.1:0-54983 GCA_035943095.1 Gemmatimonadales bacterium
CGTTCGTCGACGTGAACGACATCGCGCGCCGCACGTTCGCGTTGCGCTCCTATCACCTCTCGACGCTGAACATCGCTCTCTCGCTCGACCTCGACCCGGGCGATCCCAAGATCTGGGCGGACGCCTCCGAGCTCCAGCAGATGCTGCTGAACCTCCTGATCAACGCGGAGCAGGCGCTCGTCACCGGCGACGGCCCGCGCACCGTGACAGTCCGGACGCGGGCGGATGAGCGGGAAGCCCGGCTCGAGATCGCCGATTCCGGCCCCGGCATCCCCCCGGAGATCCGGGACAAGATTTTCGATCCATTCTTCACCACGAAACCCGAGGGCGTGGGGACCGGGCTCGGGCTCTCCATCTGCTACGGGATCGCACAGGAGCACGGCGGTCGAATCTGGGTCGAGTCGGAGCCCGGGCACGGAGCGCGCTTCGTGGTCGTGTTGCCGCGCGACCCCAGTCCCGACACCCGGCCCCGGATGCCGCCCGCCCCCTCCACCGCCGCAGCCTCGGCCACTCCGACGCCCGCCCCCGGGGCCAGCTCCGGCCTTTCGGTCCTCATCGTAGACGACGAAGACGCGCTCCGCGATGCGCTGTTGCGATTCCTGCAGCGCCGGGGGATCTCGGCCGAGGGAGCCTCGGATGGTGCCGCGGCGCTGCGCGCGCTGCGCGAGCGCACGTTCGACGTCGTCATCTCCGACGTGCGGATGCCCGGCATGAGCGGGCGGGAATTCCTCGATCGGCTGCGCCGGGACCGGCCGGGCGTCGCGTCGCGCCTGGTGTTTTCGACGGGCGACACCCTCGCGCCCGATACCGCCGCGCTGCTCCGCGAGTCGGGCGTCCCGACGGTGACCAAACCGTTCGACTTCGCCGAGCTGGAGCGGGTGATTCGCGACCTTGCCGCGCGGCCTAGAGCCGTTTAGGCGTCAAGAACCAGAGCAGCGAATTCGGCGTGGACGCGGGGCACCAGTGATGCCGTAGGCACGCGCTTCCACGGACTAGAAGCGCGATGGCACTCCCCTGGCGCGACGGTCGGAAACCAGCCGGCGCGGCACCGGTGAGCGGCGCGGTCTCCCGCGTCGCTCCCGACCGGCCCGGCGGAGCAGTCCGGCGCGGCGCTCGCTCAACACGGCGACGGCGGCGCGCCGCCGATCGCCGGAGGACCGCCGATCGACGCCCGATCGACGATCGTCGAGCTGGCGACGGTCTGTGGAGCTGCGACGGTCGCGCAGCGGTTGGTACGCCATCTTGGTTTCGTGGGCCGAGAGGGTGGGCCCAGAACCTACCGGCCGATCGCTGCTGCGGCTAGTGGTCCCGGCGCTCTCCGTGGTCCCGGTGCTCCCGGAGCCGGCCGTCGATATCGGTCATCACGTCATCGGCGTGCCCATTCTTGGCCCAGCCCTTGTGCTTCCCGCGATCACGGGTCTCCGCGAGGCCCCGAACCGCGACACGCCCACCGTCCGGCGACACGAACACCCGGACCACGTCATCGTCGCCGCGGCGCGCCCAAACGATACGATTCGGGCCGTGCGTTTCAACACGGTACACCACGTATCCTCGTTGCACGAGGACCTCGCGCGTGACGACCACGACGCGATCCGCCGGCACCACATACTCGTACTGTGCAGGCTCCGCATACACGACTTCGGCGCGAGTGTAGCCCCCGGGCGCGCAGGCGACCACGCCCAGCGGAACCAACGGGAGCAACATGAATGGACGGATCATCTTGGCATTCCTCCTTTGGTTCCTCTCAAGACTCCGAACCCGCTCGAATGTTTCCCCGGTGTGACGAAGATCACACCTCGGGCAGTGCTAATTTGCAAGCTGCCCATGGACAACCTGGCTCATACCCTGATCGGAGCGGCCTTGGGCCGCGCAGTGGCCGGGCGCGACCTCCCGGCGGCGGGCTGGATCGGTGCGATCGCGGGCAACGCACCGGACTTGGCCGAGCTGATCCTACGCCCTGGCTCCTTGGCGCCACACGCGGGCGCGACCTACCTCGTCTTCCATCGCGGCATTACCCACTCGTTCGTGGGCGCGGCCGTCGAGATAGTCGTGCTGACCGGCCTCTTCGCCCTCCTCACGCGACAATGGACGAAACGGCGCGCACCCGCCGCACCCGCCGCGGCCTGGTGGTGGATCGCCGCCTGCGTCGCGGCCGCCGTCGCGAGCCACTTGTACCTCGACTGGCAGGGCTCATACGGCCTGCGGCCCTTCCTGCCCTGGAGCGGGCACTGGTATTACGGGGACTGGGTGGCGATCGTGGATCCGTTCTTCTGGATCGTCCCGCTGGTCACACTCGCGTGGGGTGAGCGCCGACACTGGCGGCCCGCACTGGTCTATCTGCCCACGCTCATCGGTGTCACCACGCTGGTCGCCTGGTGGGGCGCCGACCTGGTGGTGTGGTGGGTGAAACTCGTCACCATTCTGGCCGCGGTGGCGGGCGTCGTCGGGTGGGAACGGCACTGGTTCGGCGTCGTGCGCCGCCGCCGTGCCGCCGCGTACGGATTGCTCGTCCTCGCGGTGTACATCGGAGCGAGCGCGGTCGCCGGCACGGTGGCAAAGGCAGAAGCCCGCGCCGCCGCCACGCGGCGGTTCGGGCCGGACGCTCGCTGGGCCTCACTCACCGTCGTTGGACGGCCGTTTCGCTGGGAGCGGCTCGCCGCTTCGGCCGACAGCGTGGCGGGTCCGGGCTGGGCCGTGCCGCGGCGGCTCGACGATCCCGCCGTTCGGGCCGCGCTCGAGACGCCGTCCGGCCGGGCGATCGACCAATTCGCGCGCTTTCTGGTCGCCACCGTCGACTCGAGTGGTGGCGAGCGTCGGGTCACGCTGTGGGACGCGCGTTTCCATCGCGCCGCACCCCCGCACTCCGGCTTCGCGGCGGTTGTGATCCCGGTACCGCCGGCGCGTTAGATTGGCGACTTCATGACGTCTTCGAATACTGCTCCCGCCCCGGCCCCCGATCCCGCGTTGCTGGAGTACGTCACCGCGGCGCTCGAGCCCGCCTTCCGGATGGCCCTCGTCGCGGTGGCGCCCGAACGCGTGGTGTACCAGGCATGGGACCGACTGCTCAAGCGGTACGTCGCCCTGCACGTGCACCTCGAGCCGGATTTGCCCGGACGCGCCTGGTTCCTGCGCGAGACCGAGACGCTCGCCGCGCTGGACCACCCGACGATTCGGCACGCCTACGCCTCTGGAATCTCCGGGAAGATCGCCTACCGGACCGCGAACTGGGTGGACGGGGAGAGCCTCGCGGACGCGTTACGTCGCGGGCCCCGCCCACTCACCACGGCGCTCGGCTTGGTGCGCGACCTGCTCAGCGCCGCGGAGCACGCACACGCGCGGGGCGTCATCCTGCGCCGCATCGTTCCCACCACGATGATGCTCGAGCTGTCGGGACGCGCCGTGATCACGGATCTCCGGTATGCCAGCTGGTGTCTGTCGAACATCCCGCCCGACGATCGCGGGGCAGGTGGGGCGTTCGTCGCGCCGGAAGTGCGGGCGGGAGAGGCCGGCGAGCCGGCAAGCGACGTCTTCGCCGTAGCCGCCTTGGTGTATTACGTCCTCACGGGTCACCCGCCCGACGTCGACCTCGCCCGCCTCACGCCACCGCGCGAGCTGCGGCCCGCGGTGCCCGCAGCGCTCGAGCGCGTGTTGTTGCGGGCCCTGCAGGCCGCGCCGGGCGACCGCTATTACACGGCGACGGAGATGCTCGAGGATTACGTGAGCGACGCCGGGCTCTTTCAGGATCCCGCCGCGCCACCGCAGGTGGCCGAAGCGGGCTTTGAAGGCCGGCTGCGACGCGCCCTCGGCGACGACTACGAGCTGCTCGACGAGCTCGGTACAGGCGGCTTTGGCCGCGTGTATCGGGCCCGCGATTTGGGGCTCGAGCGCGACGTAGCGATCAAGGTGTTGCACCCCTCCCTGACCGCTGATCCCGCGGTGATGGAGCGGTTCCGTCGCGAGGCCCAGCTCGCCGCTCGACTCCGTCACCCGAGCATCGTCAGCATCTATGACATCATGAGCCGTGCGGGGTTGCAGTGGTACACGATGGAGCTCGTACCCGGGTCGAGCCTGGCGCAGCTCGTGAGCCGACGCGGGCCGCTGCCGGTCGAGCAGGCGGTGCGGATTCTCGACCAGGGGCTCTCCGCCCTCGAGCACGCGCACGCGCTCGGCCTGGTGCACCGGGATCTGAAGCCCGAAAACATGCTGATCGAACCGGACGGGCGTCTGCGCATCACCGACTTCGGGCTGGCCCTGGCGTTGCGAGGGGACGGCCGGTCCGGGGGCGCGGCGTCACGGAGTGGAACCCCGCAGTTCGCCGCGCCGGAGCAGCTCCTGGGCGAGCGCGTAGACCAGCGCGCCGACCTTTATTCGCTCGCCGCGACGACGTTTTTCGCGTTGCTCGGCCGGCCCCCCTTCGAGGGAGCCACGGCCGAGAGCATCCTCGCCCGCCAGACGACGAACGACCTGCCGGGACTCCACGCCGAGCGACCCGAAGTGCCGCGCGAGCTCGAAGAGGTGCTGCGGGTCGCACTCGCCAGCGATCCCGCCGCGCGATATCCTACGGCCACCGCGTTCCGCGAGGCGCTGCGCCGGTCGCGCGGGTTCATCCGTCGCCTTAGAACGCTGTTGCGGGGTACGTAAGAGGCACAACGGTCTTCAAGGAGGCCAGATGCGAACCGTGGCCATCGCCGCGTTGCTCGCGGCAGCGTGCAGCTCCAACCCGACCGGCGGTGGCGGCGGGATGATGTCCGGGCCGAGCGTCAGCGCCGTAGAGTACTCCTTTTCACCCGAGACGCTGACCGTCACGGTCGGCGCCACGGTGACATGGACGAACAACGGTACGACCACCCACACCGCCACGAGCGATGCCGGGGATTCCCTAACGTGGGACTCAGGCTCCCTCGCAGGCTCGACACCGAATCCCTACGGGGGGACCTCGCCCGGAGCCTCATTCTCCAAGACATTCACCAAGGCGGGGGTCTATCCCTACCATTGCAGTTTTCACGGCGTCGTCGGGACTCCGGACTACCACGGAATGGTTGGGGCCATCAAGGTCACCCCGTGACCTAACGCCACCGAAAAATCGTCAAGGCGACCACGAAGCTGACCAAGCCCCAGGCCGACACGATGCCGAGCGGCACGCCGAGATGGGTGACGGCGGTCCCGTCGATCATCACGGCGCGGAGTGCGTCGTTCAGCGCCGTGAGCGGAAGGGCCTTGACGAACGGCTGCATCGCGTCCGGGAATCGGGCGTAGGAAAAGAACGTTCCCGAGAGGATCCACATCGGGAGCATGACGAGGTTCATGAGACCCGAGACCGCTTCGATGGTCCGGGCCCGGCTCGCCACCAGCATGCCGAGCCCCGCGAACGACAGCGAGCCGAGGACCGTGATCCCGGCGACAGCGATGAGCGATCCTCGTACCCCGACGTGGAACATCCACCAGCCGAATCCCACGAGCGCCGCGACTTCGACGAACAGGAAAACCAGCCGCGACAGGACGAACGACAGCAGGTAGTGGCTGCGGCGCATCGGGGTCGCCATGAATCGCTTGAGCAGCTTCTTGGTCCGGGCCTGGACGACCGAGAATCCGACGCCCCACAGTCCACTCCCCATCAGGTTCATGCCCAGGAGCCCGGGGATCAGGAAATCGATGTAGCGCGAGCCCGGCTCGGTCACCCGCTCCTCGGTCACGCGGGCGGGATCGACGCGCCCGCTGGCTCGCTGCAGGGCTTCATCGGCCTCGAGGCGGGCCAGACGGCTCTCGGTACGCGTCGAGTCGAAGCGGTACACCACCGGGTCGCCTGGCACCACGAGTAGCGCCACGCGACCGGTACGCAGCTGCAGTCGTGCCTGACTCGAATCGAGCACGACGGCCGAGAGTCCCGGAGCGCGGGCGAGCGTCGCGATGATGGCGCTGTCTCCCGGTCCCCCCATGACGGCCACCCGCAGCTCGCCGGGCCCACGGTTGCGAAACGCAATGCCCAAGGCGAACGCGAGCACGATCGGAAAGCCGAACACCCAGAAGATCGCCTCGGGCTCCCGGTAGAACTCGCGCATGCGCGCGAGCGAGAGCTGCACCAGGGGATGATCAGTCATCCCGGAGCTGCCTGCCCGTGAGGGAGACGAACACGTCCTCGAGCGTGGCGTGGTGCGTGGCGAGTAGCGAGAGCTCGGCACCATGGCGCTCCAACAACGCGAGCAGCGCCGGCACCGCACGGTGCACCTCTTCGACGGTGAGCGCTACGCGATCCACTGCCGGCCGAACCGCGCGCACGCCGGGCAACGCCGCGAGCTCGTCTGTTCCGGGTAACCCCGGTCGGCCGGATCCATCCGCGAGCGCGAACTCCACCACCTGCTCGGCGCCGAGCGAGGCGATCAGCGACCGCGGCGTTCCGAGGGCGATGATTTTGCCGTGATCCATGATGGCCACCCGATCACACAGTCGCTCCGCCTCTTCCATGTAGTGCGTCGTGAGCAGTACCGTGCCCCCGGCGGCACGAAACCGTCCGATCACCTCCCACAGCTGGCGCCGTGACTGCGGATCGAGACCAGTGGTGGGCTCATCGAGGAACAGCAGATCGGGCCGCGAAACGAGCGCGCACGCCACCGCCAGGCGCTGCTTCTGGCCGCCGGAGAGCTTCCCTACCCAGGACGCTCGCTTCTCCTCGAGCTCCACGAGGGCGAGCACTTCGTTCACCGAATGCGCGGAGCGGTAAAAGCTGCGAAACAGCCGCACCGTCTCCTCGACGGTGAGCTTGTCGCCGAGCTGGGTATCCTGCAGCTGAATGCCCAGGCGCTCCCGCAGCGCCCGGGACTCGCCGGCACCACGGGTCCAGCGCATACCGAGGACCTCCACCTCGCCCGCGTCCGGCGCGGTGAGCCCTTCGAGGATCTCGATGGTAGTCGTCTTGCCGGCGCCGTTCGGCCCGAGGAGGCCGAAACATTCGCGCGCGTCGACGGTCAGGTCCAGTCCCGCCACCGCCACGACGTCCTCGTAGCGCTTGACGAGCCCGGCACAATGGATGGCAGCCAGAGCTAACTCTCTCTCTTGGGCTCTTTGGGCTCCGGGGGGGCCATCGCGTGCGTCATGGCCGCGGCGAGCTGCATGTTGAGGCTATTCACGGAGTCGCTCAGAGCACGAATCTTCATATTGATCCCGCCGCCGCGCCCGGCCATGACGGACATCATCCCCGCGACGTCCGCGAGGGTCCCGACGTTGGCCGTGAGGGCCCGCTGGCGCAGCTGGGACGAGGCGTTGACGATCTTTTCGCTCAGCTGCTGGATGGTGCGGGTCTGCCCTGCGCGATTCGACTCGAGCTCCTTCACGAGGTGCATGAGGTGATCGGCGGCCCGCTGGAACTCCTCGATCTCCTCGATGCGTCGCACCTGCTCAGCCGTGAGCTTCTGTCGCGCCATGCGCCCTCAGTTCCCCTGCTCCAGCGCTTCCGCCAGCACGTGGCCGTCGAGCGGCTCCGCCGGCGTCAGATCGAGCAGTCGCGCGAGCGTCGGTGCGATATCCACCGTGCTGACGCGCCGATCGTACGTACCGCGCCGGATTTCCGAACCCATGAATATCAGCGGCACGTGGGCGTCCAGATCGGTGGGCTGGCCGTGCATCGCGATCGGCGGATTTGGGGGCGGATAAGTCCATATCGAGTATGGCTTCAACGTGACCACGAGCTCCACGCCGGCGTCGGGCGGCACGTTATGGATCCAACGGCGCACGACCGCGTCGCTGGTGTCGCGCCCGGCGAGGTCCGCCGGACGGTCGACCCGCGCCACGCCCGGCAGGGCTTGCAGCCGAGCCCTCACGTCCGCGATCACGCTGTCGACGTTGACACCCTGAGCGGCGAGGCGCGCGCGATCCGCCAGCAGGAGCATTCCCGTATCGAATTGGAGCCAATCAGCCCCACCCGCGCGGCGGTCCAGTGCGGCGTTGACACTCGCGATGAGGCTGTCCGGAATGACGCGCACGGCATCCTGCCGGCCGAGCGCCCGCGAGCGCTCCGGGTACGGCGTCACGCCGTGATCGGCAGTGAGGACTACCAGGACGTTACCCGTCCCGTACCGCACGAACAGCTGCTGCAGGAACGCGCCGAGATACCGGTCGAGCCGCAGAATCTGATCGTGGATCTCGCGTGAGTCCGGGCCGTACGCGTGACCGATCGCATCGGTCGTGGAGAGGCTCACGGCGAGCAGATCGGTGGCGCCGCGCCCACCCAGGCGCAGCGCGCGCACGCCTTCAAGCGCGAACGCAAGGGTGAGCGAGTCCATGGTCGGGACGCCGGCAAGGGCGGCCGCGGCCTCCGCGCTGTCTGCGGGTAGGTGGTGCGGGAATACGAAACCCGCGCCCCCATTCTCGTAGGGCACGCTATCGGGCTCCGGATAGTCCCGCGCGGGAAGCAGCAGATTCCACACCGCTCCCGCCTCCTGGAACGGGATGCGCCTCGCGTTGAACGCACGGACCCACCCCGGCAGCGAGTCGCCGTAATACGTGCTCGTCGTGAAGTACCCGGACTGGTACCAGTACACCGATTGTTTGGCGCGGCCAATCGGGAGAATGGCGCCCCGATCCTTGCGCGACACGGACAGCGCGCGCGCGTCCGGCTCCGCCGCGTGCAGCCAGTCGAAGAGCTCCGTGCCGCGGAACCGGGCCGGCGACGCGCCGGGGCCCGTAAAGCCGATGAGCGGCGCCGCTGAGTCCTGGACGCCGACGTTGTTGCGAATGATGCCGGTATGGGCGGGCCACCGACCCGAGAGAATCGTGGCGTGTCCAGGGGCGGTCTCCGTGACCGCGTGGTCCTGATAAGCATCCCGGAACACCGCCCCCTCGCGCAGCAGCAATCGAAGGCCGCCCTGGAGCTGAGCGCGGTAGCGGTCCAGGTAATCGGGCCGCATCTGGTCCACGGTGATCACCACGACGAGCCGGGGCCGGGCGGCCGGGGGGGGCGGGGGGAGGGTCGGGGAAGGCGCGAATCTCACCCCCGCGAGCCACCACATCAAAAAGAGCATCATGTCACCCAAAATACATGAACGGGTGCTATGCCGTAGCGGTGACGGGCTCGTCGCTCGGCACCCGCGTGGCGATGAGCAGCGCGCACACGATGATCACGGAGCAGGCGAAGAACGGCACGCGGGGCCCGACGTATTGATAGGCTAGGCCCGCCCAGATCGGGCCCAGCACGCTCGCGACCCCACGCAGCGCCTGCTGCACGCCCATCATCAATCCGAATTCGTGTCGGCTCGTCCGGTGGCTCACGAGCGCCGAGTTGGCCGGGAACAGCAGAGCGGTGCCTAGGGGCAAGAGCACTTGGAGTCCAAGGAAGAGTGGTATCGACGTTGCGAACGGAATGAGGGCGTACCCAAGTGCATAGAGCGCCGCGCCCAGGCGCATGGTACGCACCTCTCCCAGCCGGTCGTTCACGGGCCCGACCACAAAGGCGCGCATCAACACCCCGACCCCGCCGAACACCGTGAAAAACCACCAAATGTTCGTGACACCGATTCCGAATCGCCAGTTCAGGTACAGTGTGAACACGGCGGGAGCAGAGTTATAGGCCAACATCGCCACCGCGTAGATCCAGATCAGATGGGCCGCCGGCATGCTCGGGTGACGAATGACTTCCCACACCGCTTCACGCACGGGACGCGGTTCAGGCGTCGGGACCTGGCGCCCGCTCGCCGTGGTAACGTGCGTCGCAAGAACACGGGACTCGGGCAGCCACTTCCATGCGAAGACGAGATTGCACGCACACAGCGCTGCGGCAACGAGGCCTGGGGCTGACTCCCCAAGCCGCGCGGCGAATGATCCGATCGCGGGCCCGATCACCACTCCAAGGCTGGTAGCCGCGGACAGCCAGCCCAGCGCTTTGGCACGCTCGTGAGGCGGCATCGTGTCGGCCACGTAGGCTTGCGCGACGCCGGTCGTACCGCCCCCGAGACCCTGAACGAAGCGCGAGAGGAACAACAACCACAGGGCGCTCGCAAACCCGAAAATCACGTAGGCCACTGCCGAGGCCGAGAGCCCGACCAGGAGGGCCGGACGACGGCCATATTGGTCGGACACCCGCCCCCAGATCGGTGACGCGAGCAGCTGTGCTACCGGGAACGACGCCGTCAAAAGACCTACAGTGGTGGGACTGGCGTGAAGACGAATCGCATAGAGTGCCAGTAGCGGGAGGACGAGCGTGAGCCCGATCATGTCCACGAACGCCACGGCCATCAGCACCGACATCCGCTTCATCGTCTCGCTCCCACGCCGAGGACCGCGGCGCTCACGACCATGAGGACCACGCCGAATGCCGCCGCCACGCCGAGCTCAGATACGCGCAAGCTGGCCATGATTTCGATCGAGATCGGCCGATTGTCGTAGGTGTAGAGCACAATGGACGTGACAAAGTCGCCGAGCGCGGCCACAAACGCGAGGCTGCCCCCCGCGGCCAACGCTGGCTTCAAGAGCGGTAACGTCACGCGCCGGAAGGTGGCCCAGCGCCCGGCACCGAGACTGGCCGCCGCTTCCTCGAGCCCGGCATCGAGCTGGCGATACCCCGCCAGCAGGGCCCGACCGGTCACGGGGAGGTTGCGCACCAGATAGGCGAGCGGCAGCAGCAGGGTGGTGCCCGCCAGCACCCACCGCAGGGTCACGGGGCTATGCACGCTGAAGGTGGTCAGCAGCGCGATGGCGAACACCGTGCCAGGGAGCGCCCAGGGAAGCGCGATGAGGCCCTCGATGGCGCCGCGGAGCTTGGACGGCCGTCCCCGAACCACGAGACTACCAGCGAGGAGGGCCAGAGCGAGCGCGCCAAGCGTGCTCCCCGCCGCCATCCAAAGCGAGTTCACGAGCGGTCGCAAGCGCTCGAGCTCCGCAAACAAACGGTGGTAGTTGACGCCGCTCAAGACCGGTGGGAGGGTCTCCGTCGTCCAGGTTCCGTACGGAACGAGCGAGATCAGGACCAGCGTGAGGTGCGGCAGCAGGAGCAGCACCGCCAGGACCCACCCCGCGATGGTGGAGAAGGCGCGGACGCCCGTTCCGCGGATCGGCCGGCGGCGGGGAGCGGTCCCCTTGCCGAGCGCGGTGACGATGTCGTCGCCCTCGGAGCGGCGCAGCAGCACCAGCCCCGCGACGGCCAGCAGGGCCAGCGCCACGCTCTCGACCTCCGCCAGACGGAGCTCGCCGTTCAGCTTGCTGGCGACGATTTGCGTGGTCATCACCCGGAACCCACCGCCGAACACATACGGCGCGCTGAAGGATCCGACCGCGGTCATGAAGACGAGCAGCGCGGCGCCCGCGAGCGACGGGCGGAGCAAGGGGAGGGTCACGCGTCGTAGCGTGGACCATCGACCGGCCCCCAGCGCCTGCGCGGCCTCGAGCATCGAGCCATCGAGCTTGGCGAGCCCGGCGCGCGTGAACAGATAGAAGTAGACGTACATCGAGTACGCGTGGACCAGGAGGATGGCCCCGGCCCCCTGCAGCCGCCACGGGGCCTGCTCGAGCCCGAAGACCCGTTGCACCGCGCGTGCGACGAACCCCGACTCGCCGTACAGAAACAGGAACGCGATCACCCCGACGAACGGTGGCAACACGGCGGGGAGGGCGATGAGCGAGCCGAGCGTCTTGCGGCCGGGAAACTCGAACCACTCGAACAGGAAAGCGAGCGGCACACCGATGAGCGCGGCGAGCGCCACGCTCGACACCGAGATCCACACGCTCGCCCACAGCGCGCGCCACTCAACGGGCCGGGACGCGAACGCCGCGAGACCGCTGCCGCCACCACCCGTGGCGTCCGTCGCCAGGATCAGGATCGGATACACGACGAGCCAGGCGAGGAGCATCGTCAGAAGCGCGCGCGTGGTGAGACCGAATCGCACGCTCACGCCCGGGGCTCTACGAAGCGCATGACCGCTTCCGCCGCGAGGCACACCCGGTCACCGACACGCGCGGCGTGCGGCTTGGCCAGTACTTCGAGCCGTTCCCCACACTCCATTTCAACCAGAAAGAACGCCGCTGCACCGGTGTAGCGGCGCTCCCGCACGACGGCCGGCACTCCGGCGGCCGCGAACTGCAGTCGCTCCGGTCGGATGACGAGCACCTGACCCGTCGGCACATCCCCGCCGAAGGCCCGCGCCGCCGGGCCGCGCAGGACATTGGCCTGCCCCACGAACGTGGCCACGAACAGGCTCACGGGACGCTCGTACAGCTCCTCCGCCGTCCCGAGCTGTTCGAGTCGCCCGGACTCGAGCACCGCCACCCGGTCGCCGAGATCGAAGGCCTCTTCCTGCTCGTGGGTCACGAAAATACTCGTGATGCCGACGCGCTTGATCAACGCGCGTAGCTCACGTCGCGTCCGCTCGCGCAAGGCGGGGTCGAGGTTCGAGAGCGGCTCGTCGAGCAGGAGCACGCGCGGCTCGGGCGCGAGCGCCCGTGCGAGCGCCACGCGCTGCTGCTGCCCCCCCGAGAGCTCCTGCACGCGGCGCCGCTCGAACCCTTCGAGACCCACGAGCTTGAGCGCGTCCGCGACGACGCCCCCCCCGCCCTCTCCCCCCTTCCCCCGTCCCCTGAGTCCGAACGCTACGTTTTCACCGACGTCCAGATGCGGAAACAGGGCGTAGTGCTGGAACACCATCCCGCACCGCCGCCGGGCTGGGGGTGTAGCGGTGACGTCCTCGTCGCCGATCACGATGCGGCCCGCGTCCGACGTCTCGAACCCCGCGAGCAGGCGCAGCACGGTGGTCTTGCCGCTGCCGGAGGGTCCGAGCAGGGCGAGGATCTCGCCCTGGAGAACGTCGAACGACAGCGGTCCCACGGAGACCGTAGGGGACCACTGCTTGCGCACGCCGTCGAGGGTGACGAAGCCGCTCACCGCGCGTGACCCCGCACAGTCTCGTCCCAGGCGCGCATCCAGTCCGCGCCGTGGGCGGCGAGGAGGTCCCAATCCACGTCGGCCGCCTTCATCGTGCGCCGCACTTCCCGCGCCCACGGCGGCAGCGAGTCGAGGGGAATGTCCTGCCGCGCCGGCAGCCGGTACGCGTCGCGCGTCGCGAGGAGCTCTGCCTCGATGCTCCCCACGTATTCGACGAAGGCATGCGCCTGATCGCGATGGCGTGCGTTCCGGACCACCGCGATAGCGTCTTCGATCACGGGAGTCCCGCTCTTCGGAAACACGTAGCCCAGCGGCAGGCCGTCGCGCTTCGAAAGCAGGATATCGGGCAGGTCCCAGATCGTTACGAGCCCCTCGCCACGCACGATCTTTTGGTCGAGGAGTGGCCCGTTCAACACATACTCCTTGGTCTGCGCGTCCAGTCGCCGGAGCCATTGAAACCCCGCGGCTGTGTCGTGGGTTTGCTTCAGGCCGCGCTCGACGATCATGCCCCATACCGCTCGCATCGTCCCCGAGGCGAGCGGGTCGCGGATCAGGATCTTGCCCCTCCACCGGGGATCGAGCAGATCGTCCCAGTCCTGCGGCGCCTGCTCGGGCCTGAGCGCTCGCTCGGCGTACACGATCACGACGGGCGTTGCATATGCCGCCACGTACAGGTCGCCGGGGGCACGCCCATGCGGGTCGACCGCACCCGCCCAACCCGGTCGAAACGGCTCGAGCAGCGAGTCCGCGGCGGCCCGCGCAAAGACAGTGGCCGGCCCGCCGAACCAGACATCCGCCTGCGGATTGGCGCGCTCGGAGCGCAGCCGGTCGTAGACCTCTTGCGACCCCATGTCGAGCCAGCGCACATCCACGTCGGGATGCAGCTGCTCGAAGCGGCGCTCCATCAGGGTGAGGAGGTCGCGGCCGTGTGGGGAGTAGATGACGAGGGGGATGCGATGGTCGCCGGAACAGCTCCCGATGGCCACGGCGAGAAGCGTCGAACGCAGAAAAAGGGAGAGGGGAGAGGGGAGAGGGACGTGACGATGCGCGGCGGGCGTTCGATTCGCACCGCATCGAACCTCTCCCCTCTCCCCTCTCCCCGTTTTCCTAGGGGACATTCTTTCGTTTCAGCGCAAGGAGGTTGGCGAACAGCCGATACGCTCCGGGGACCCCCGCCGGCAGCTGTCGGAAAAAGCTCAACCCCGTATACACGTACGTGCCGTTGCCGAGCGGCGCGACGAGCATGCCGCCTTGGAGCGGTGCCTCGCCCGGATCGTGCATCTCGAACAGCGGTGTGTACCCGGGGTCCCAATCGTGGGCGAAGTAGAGCCCGCGCTCCTGGACCCACCCGCGCCAGTCGTCCGCAGCGATCTCGTTCGGCACGTGAAAGACCGGACTCTTGGGATCGAGGACGGTCACCGCGGCTGCCTCATCGGTCACGCGGTCGTGGGGGCGCGCAATGGACAGGCGATACGGCGCGAAGCCGCCGTTGACGAAGGGGTACTGCTGGTACTGCACGATCACGAGGCCGCCGGCGCGGGCGTAGTCCAGCAGGCGCCCATTCGCCGCGACCAGCGCGGGATCGGTTTCGTAGGCGCGGCTACCGATCACGATCGCGTCATACCGGGTGAGGTCGCCGCGCGCGAGGGTGTCGGGGCCGAGCACCTCGATCGGCACACCCACGGCCTGCAGGGCCTCGGGCACACGGTCCGAGGCGCCGCGAACGTACCCCACACGGGTGAGCGCCGGCAGCGCGATGCGCACGACGCGGACTTCCGCACTCGAGGGATGACTCACGCCTCGAGGATGGATGTGCGGATAATCGATCAGGGCCAGCGCCCCCTCGCTGCGCTCGCGGCCCGCGAGCGCCGCCGCCCGGAGCTGGTACACACCGGGCTTCACAGCGGCGGGCAGCGAGAGCGTGACCGTCAGGCTCTTCGCCTCGTCCTCTCGCTGGAAGGACAGGCTCTCGGGGGGCACCGTTCCCCACCCGGGCGGGGGCGTGAGCACGACCTGCGCCACCGCGGCACCGCGCGTGCGGTTGGTCACCGTGACTGTGAAGTGTCGCGGGCCAGCGGCCGCACCGTCCACCGGCCACACCACGAGGTCCGGTGTGACGGCAACGTCGAAGGGGCGGGTCACGAAGATCGGCCGGCGCACCTCCCCGATGCTCTGGTCGCGGTAGCGGTACACCAGGTCGCGCGTCAGCACGAGATGCTCGCCCGCGAGCGTGAGTCGTACCGTCAGCCGCAGGGGCGCCGGCTCGAACGGGAGCCCTCGCCAGTCGGCCGGCACGCCGCTCCAGTCGTACAGAGCGCCGAGGAGTGGCCGCCGTAGGAAGTACGGCTGCGAGCGCGGCGCGTCGGGCGCGACCGTGATGGCGAAGTGTCGACTCACGAGCCCCCCCCCGGGAGCGACCGGCGAGGCGGCCGCATCGAGACGCTCGACTCGCCAGCCGTCCGGTGCCGCGACGTCGATGCTCCCGAGGCCGACCGTACTGTCGCCGGCATTCCACACGGCCGCTTCCAGCTGGAGCCGCTCGCCCGGCACCACGACGCCGTCATCCGCGAACCCATCGACCGCGACACCCGCCGCGGACATGAGCGCCTGCGTGAGGATCGCCTGCTGGGTCGAGTCGGCGTCGCCCAGCTCGTGTAGGGCTCGGGCCAGGAGCGGCACGATCACGCCGGGGCGCAGCGGATTGAGCCGCGCCCGCGCGGAGTCGATGATCGCGGCGTAACCGGCCTTCCCGGGCAGGACCGTATCGACGCCGGCGAAGAGCCCATCTCCGTCGGTGGTCCGGCTGCGGTCCCGCCATTCGATGAAGGCGAGGCGGGCGAGCGCCGGCCCCGGCCGCTCGAGCTGGCCTTCGTCCTGCGAACGGTGTTGGCTCCGGCCGGCCATGGCGATCTGGTGGTAGGATCGGCCGTCCACGGGATCGAGCACTCCCGCGTCGAGCCGCAGTGTGGCCGCGGCCGTATCGAAGTAGAGCGACCGGTACAGCTTCACCGGCCCCCAGCTCGAGTCCCGCAGCGCCTCGAACGCCTGGCGCGCGAGCACGCCGGCCACTTGGTGCTGGCCGTGGCCGTCCTTGGGTGTCCCCGAAAAGACCGACACGATGATTTGGGGACGGAAGCGGCGCACCACGTCGAGCACGTCCCGCAGCAGGGAGTCGCGGGGCCAAAAGCGCAGCGCTTCGTCGATCGTCTTCGAATAGCCGAAGTCGTACGCGCGCGCGAAGAATTGGCGTGCGCCGTCGATGCGCCGGGCGGCGAGCAACTCCTCCGAGCGGATGATGCCGAGCTCGGGCCCGAGCTCCGGGCCGATGAGATTCTGCCCGCCCTCGCCGCGGGTGAGGGACAGGTACGCCACCTGAGCGCCCATGCCCCGCGCGAACAGGGCAACTAGATCCGAGTACTCGTCGTCCGGGTGAGCGCCGATCATCAAGACGCGCTTGGTGGCGCCGAGCTGCTTCAACGCGCCCGCCAACGCCGCGACGCCGCCGGTGCCGGGTGGGGAGAACTGCCCCAGGGCCGGACCGGCGGCGCCGATCAGCAATAGCAGGCTAGTCCCGAGAGCGCGCCGCACTATTGCGTAAGATAAGTGACTCCGCCTTTCATAACGAACCGCACCCGCTCGAGCTCCGTGATGTCCTTCAACGGGTCACCCGCCACCGCCACGAGATCCGCGTAGGCGCCCGGCGCCACGACGCCGAGCCCGGCTTCTCCCAGGAGCTCGGCCGCGAGCGACGTGCCCGACTTGATCGCCTGCATCGGCGACATGCCGTACTGGACGTAGTACCCGAACTCCTTCGCCTCGTTGAGCTCGGTCCAGGGGAAACCGCCGACGTCGGTTCCTAACACGATCCGGACGCCTTTCTTGAGGCCGCGCGCGAATGCCTGACGCTGGTGCGCCACCATGGGCGCCCACGGCCCACCGCGCGGCCCCGCCACGTACACCGCGACGGTCACCGTCGGCACCCAGTAGACGCCGCGCGCCACCAGGACGTCGAGGAGGGAGTCGGTCATTCCGTCGCCGTGCTCGATGGTGTTCACGCCGGCGCGAAGCGCGGCAGCGATCCCGTCCGCGCCGATCGCATGGGCCGCCACCTTGCGCCCCAAGCGATGCGCCTCGTCCACGATCGCCCGGGCCTCGTCGTCCGTGAAATTCACCCGGCTGTGCAGCACCGAATCGGGCGTGAAGTAGTACTGGCGGTCCGAGTAGTACTTGATCCAGTCCGCACCGTGGGCCACCTGCTGGCGCACGGCGAGACGGGCGCCGTCCACGCCGTCCACCGGCTGCACGCCGTGCGGCAGCTCGAGCTCCCAGTTGTCGGACACGATCGGGTACATGCCCGTCGGCGCCATGGCTCGGGTGGATGCATAGATCCGTGGGCCCGGGATCTCCCCGCGATCCACGGCCCGCTTCACGTCCACGTCGGCGTACATCGCGCCCTCGGTCTCGAGATCGCGGATGGTCGTGAAGCCGTGCTCGAGCGCGATCCGGGCGTTCCGGGCCGCGAGGATGGCACGGTAGGCGGTGGACTCGTACAGCAGCTGCTCGTTGTACGACTGGGCCGTCGGATCGCCCTGCAGCAGGAGGTGGGTGTGCGCGTCGATGAAGCCCGGGAGCACGGTCATTTGAGACAAATCGATCAGGCGCACGCCCCGGGCCTGCGCCTGGACCTGGGCCAGCGGACCGACCGCCTTGATCCGGTCCCCTTCGATCAGGATCCCCGCGCCGACCAACGGGGCATCGGCGCGCCCGTCGATGACGCGACCGGCCTTGATGAGGATGAGCGGCGGTGCGGTCGGACGGGGCGCCTGGCCGACCAGTCGGGGGATCGGGGCGTGCGCGGCAGCGAGCACGATGACGCAGGTCCGCAGGTGACGCATGGAGACTCCTGGCGAGGGCGAGGCGAATCTCCCCATGAGCGCGGCGGTGTCAAGCCGCTTAAATTTGCGGGAGGAGGTACCCATGACGACCACCGCCACCGCTCCGGAACCCAAGGTCAGCGCCCAGGAGGCCCGGGACGTCGCCGAGGCCGCGCGCGAAAAGGAGTGGATCGCGCCGAGTTTCGTGCGCGACCTGTTCCTCGGCCAGTTCCGCCTCGACCTGATCCATCCCTACCCCGAGCAGGATCCGGAGGAGGTGCGGCGGGCGCAACCGTTCCTCGAGCAGCTGGAGCGGTTCCTCCGCGAGCGCGTGGACTCGGACCGGATCGACCGTGAGGGTGAGATCCCCGACGACGTGATCCAGGGGCTGCGCGAGCTCGGCGCGTTTGGAATCAAGATTCCGCGTGAGTATGGGGGGCTGGGGCTGTCGCAGCTCTCGTACATGAAGGCGATCGAGCTGGTGTCATCGATCGACGGCTCGGTCACGGCGCTGCTCTCCGCCCACCAGTCCATCGGCGCACCCGGGCCGCTCAAGCTGTTCGGGAGCGACGCTCAGAAGAAGAAATACCTGCCACGTCTCGCGAAGGGCGCCATTTCCGCATTCGCCCTCACCGAGCCCGGTGTGGGCTCCGACCCCGCCGCGCTCGAGACCACCGCGGTGCCGAGCGATGACGGACAAGCGTGGATTCTGAATGGTGAGAAGTTGTGGTGCACCAACGGGACGCGCGCCGAAGTGATCGTCGTGATCGCGCGGACGCCGTCCAAGGTGGTGGACGGCAAGGAGCGGCGGCAAATCACGGCGTTCATCGTGGAGACCACCTGGCCCGGCGTGAAGGTCGAGCATCGCTGTCACTTCATGGGGCTGAAGGCGATGTACAACGGCGTGATGCGCTTCACGAACGTGCGCGTGCCGAAGGACAACGTGCTGTGGGAGGTGGGCAAGGGCCTGAAGCTCGGCCTGATCACGCTCAACACCGGTCGTCTCACCCTGCCGATCTCATCGGTCGCGGCGGCCAAGCGCTGCCTCGAAATCGCCCGCGAATGGGCCAGCGAGCGGGTCCAGTGGGGACGCGCGATCGGCAAGCATGACGCGATCGCTCAGAAGATCGGGGCGATGGCGGCGAACACGTTCGCCATGGAGGCGGTGGCGGAGCTGTGCGGCGCGATGGCCGACCGGGGCAGCTACGACATCCGGCTCGAGGCGGCGATCGCGAAGCTCTACAATTCCGAAGGGGGCTGGCGGATCATCGACGATACCGTGCAGATCCGCGGCGGCCGCGGGTACGAAACCGCCGACTCGCTGCGCGCGCGCGGGGAAAAGCCGGTTCCGGTGGAGCGCATCATGCGCGACTTCCGGATCAATCTGATCTTCGAGGGGTCGAGCGAGATCATGCACCTGTTCATCGCGCGTGAGGCGGTGGACAAGCACCTCCAGGTGGCGGGCGACGTGGTCATGCCGGGGAAGAGCGTGGGTGCCCGGCTGCAGGGACTCGTCCGCGCCGCCCTCTTTTACAGCTGGTGGTATCCGTCGCGCTGGCTGGGCTGGGGCTTCTGGCCGAAGTACGGCCGGTTCGGGCCGCTCGCGCGACACCTGCGTTACGTGGAGCGCGGCTCACGACGGCTCGCGCGCAGCGTGTTCCACGCCATGGTGCGGTTCGGCCCCAAGCTCGAATACCGGCAGGCGGTGCTGTTCCGGCTGGTGGATGTGGGGGCCGAGCTCTTCGCGATGGCCGCCGCGTGCTCGCGGGCGCAGTGGCTCGCCAAAACCGACCCGGCCGCGGGCCGGCGCGCGGTGGAGGTGGCCGACCTGTTCTGCCGCCAGGCGCGCGCCCGCGTCAACGGCAAGTTCCGTGAGCTGTGGCGGAACACGGATACCCGAGCGTACCGCGTGGCGCAGGAGACGCTGGCGGGGGATCATCGGTGGCTGGAGCGGGGAATGGTGGAGATCGAGTGAGGCGTGGCCGCCTTATCGGCATCACGCTGCTTGATGCGCAATCATGATGCTCCGCAGCCGCTCCGGCGTATCCCCCGCCATGTCGCCGTACGGCGACGGATGGCCCTGCGCCTCCATCACGATGGTCGGGCACACGAACTCGTACCGGCGCGCGGTGATCCGGTCGGCCGCGGCCTGTGTGGCCACCGGCGTGGCGATCACCGCCTGCTTCGCGCCCAGCTGCTCGGAGACCTTGGCCGCCGCCAGGACTTTCCACGGGTAGGTCACCTGCCCATCGATGATGACCGCGATCCGCCCGGCAAGCTTCTTCACGGGCCGCTGGGTGCGATACAGGATCAGATCCTGGCTCACGCGCGCCCGGGACTCGTCGATCGCGCTCGCGAGCTTGTCGAGCAGCGCCCCGCTCGGCTGGAAGTCGGGATCCATCTCGGAGGGGGCGGACTCGGCGATCGCCCCGATCGGGGCGAGCTTGGAGCCGAGCTTGATGAACGAGGCCACGAGCACGTCGAATTGCGCGCCCATGGCCTTCGCGGCATGGGCCGCGATTTCCACGCCCTCCGGCGTTATGCCGAGCAGCAGGCAGCCGATGTAGCCGCGTGCGGCCAGCTGCTGGCCCAGGAGCGCGCCGGCGGCCGAGCGCGTCGGATAGAGCGAGGCAGCTTTCGCGGACGCGGGGGCGGGGGCGGGGGCGGTCATGAGAAGACAAGATAAGGAGGTCGGGAGAGGTCGGTAGAGGTCGGTTTGAGGACCACGCGCGGCACGACCTCTACCGTCTGCTACCGCCTTCTACCGTCCTCACTCCGTTATCTTTCGCGGGCCTCTCCCAGGACGAACCGAGTGTCGAAGAGCTCCCTGGCGGTCACCGACAACCGGACCGGCAAGCAGTACGAGATCCCGATTCAGGACGGGACGATCCGCGCCGTGGACTTGCGGCAGATCAAGACCGGCGACGGCGACGTGGGCCTCGAGACGTACGACCCGGGATTCCTGAACACCGCGGCTTGCCGGAGCGGCATCACCTACATCGACGGCGTCAAGGGCATCCTGCGCTACCGCGGGTATCCGATCGAGCAGGTGGCCGAGCGGAGCACGTTCCTCGAGACCGCGTACCTCCTCCTGCGCGGGGAATTGCCGTCCGCCGCCGAGCTTGATTCCTGGGTCTTCAACGTCACGCACCATACGATCGTCCACGAGAGCATCAAGAAATTCATCGATGGGTTCCATCACGACGCCCATCCGATGGGGATGTTCGTGAGCACCGTGGCCGCGCTGTCGACCTTTTATCCTGAAGCGAAACACATCGGGGACGAGGGGTCGCGTCAGAACCAGATCTTCCGCCTGATCGCGAAGGCGCCGACGCTCGCCGCCTTCGCGTACCGGCATTCGGTGGGCATGCCTTACGCCTATCCGGACAACGATCTGTCCTACGCGGGCAACTTCCTGAACATGATGTTCAAGGCGACGGAAGTGAAATACGTGCCCAACAAGACACTCGAGCACGCGCTCGACGTCCTGTTCATCCTCCACGCGGACCACGAGCAGAATTGCTCGACCAGCGCCATGCGCGCCGTGGGCTCGTCGCACGCCGATCCGTACTCGGCGATGGCGGCCGCGGCGGCCGCGCTGTACGGCCCGCTCCACGGCGGAGCGAACGAAGAGGTGTTGCGGATGCTGCGCCAGATCGGATCGAAGGATCAGATTCCGGCGTACATCGATCGCGTGAAGCGCGGGGAATTCCGCCTGATGGGCTTCGGCCACCGGATCTACAAGAACTACGATCCACGCGCCACGATCATCAAGCGCGTGGCGGAGGAAGTGTTCGACGTGACCGGCCGGAACCCGCTCATCGACATCGCCGTAGAGCTCGAGCGCATCGCACTCCAGGACGACTACTTCGTGACGCGAAAGCTCTACCCGAACGTCGACTTCTACTCCGGAATCATCTACGAGGCGATGCGGTTTCCGATGGACATGTTTCCGGTGCTCTTCGCGATCGGTCGTACGCCCGGGTGGCTGGCGCAGTGGCAGGAGATGTTGCTCGACAAGGAGCAGAAAATTGCCCGGCCCCGGCAGATCTATACCGGGGCCGACAAGCGGGACTACGTGCCGATCGAAAACCGGGGCTGACGCTCCGGCGGGGGGTTACCGCCTACGCCGCCCCGCCCGCATCCGCACCGACCGCGCCGGCTTGGGTTGCTCCGACTGCTTCGGCTTGGGCTGCAAGGGGGCCACCGACGGCTCGAACCCGGGGATCACCTCCCGCGGGAAGGTCTGGCCCACGAGCTTTTCGATGTCACCCATCATGAGCCACTCGTCGGGCGACAGGAGCGTCAGGGCCAGGCCCCGCGCGCCGGCCCGCGCCGTCCGGCCCACGCGGTGCACGTAGACCTCCGGGTCCTGCGGCACATCGAAATTGACGACCATGCGGATACCGTCCACGTCGATCCCGCGCGCCGCGATGTCGGTCGCGACCAGCACGTCCGACTCGCCGTTTCGGAAGGCGTCCAGGGTCCGGGTGCGATGGCTCTGCGCCTTGTCACCATGGATGGCGTGCGCGGCAATCCCCTCACGCCGCAGGAAGGTCACGAGCTTGTCGGCTCCATACTTCGTGCGCGTGAACACCAGGGTCTGACCGGCGGGCTTCGCCTGGAGAATGCGGGCGAGCACGCCGCGTTTCTGCAGCTTGTCGACCGCGACCACCACGTGCTCGATCCCCTCGGCGGGCTTGGCACGGCGGCCAATCTCGACCGAGGCATGCCCATCCAGCGCGGTGCGGGCCAGCGCGTCCACTTCGAGGGACACCGTCGCGGAGAAGAGCATCGTTTGGCGCTTCTCGGGCAGCGCCCGGAGGATGCGGCGCACGTCCGGCGCGAACCCCATGTCGAGCATGCGATCGGCTTCGTCGAGCACGAGCACCTCGAGCCGCGAGAAATCGACGTGTCCGCGCTCCATGTGATCGAGCAGCCGCCCGGGCGTGGCGACGACGATATCGACCCCGTGCTTCAGGGCCCGCGTCTGCGGCTCCATACCTACGCCGCCGTACACCGCTGCGGCGCTGACGTCGAGGTGGCGGCCGTATGCGCGGGCGCTTTGCAGCACCTGCTCGGCGAGCTCGCGCGTGGGTACGAGCACCAGCGCCCGCAGCTTATGCGTCGAGCCGTTCCCGGACAGGCGCTGCAGGATCGGGAGCATGAACGCGGCGGTCTTGCCGGTGCCGGTCTGCGCGGACCCGATGAGGTCGCGCCCGGCGAGGGCCAGTGGGATCGCCTCTTGCTGGATCGGGGTGGGTTGCTCGTAGCCCTCTTCGGCCACGGCGCGAACGAGCTCGGGCGCGAGCCCGAGTGATGTGAATGGCATAACTATACGAATTCCTTTCAAACACACACACGCACCCTGCCAGTGGCTCATGCCACTGCGCGACAGGGTCACTATCGATTTTGAACCTGGGGAATGAGTCCGGGCGTGTGTACAGCGCCGATACCCGCTCCTGAGCGGGACCGTCCTTCGAGGGATGCCAGCTCGCGGTTCGAGGTGAACCGTAACCAGGTCACCTCGAAAGGTCAAGCGGCAACTTTGTCCGACGCCTCTACTTGGCTCCTTTCGGCTCCTGGTCCCACCACCACATCCTCGGCAAGGCCTTCTTTCGGGGCCACACTTCGTTCAACGTGTCCCCTTCGTACAGGCGACCGTTTTTCATCACGAAGCGGATCTTTTCGGTGTTGTGGATGTCCTCGAGCGGATTGGCATCGAGCACGATCAAGTCCGCCAGTTTGCCGGGCTCGACTGAGCCCAGATCCTTGTCCATGCCGATGCCGTAGGCGCCGTCCATCGTCGCCACACGCAACACCTCGCGCGGCGTCATCCCGCCTGCCGCCATCGCCCACAGCTCCCAGTGACAGCCCAGGCCATCCAGCTGGCCGTGGCACCCCATCCCGACGTTGCCGCCGGCGCGAAGAATAGCCGCCGCCGACGCCGCGATGCGCGGGAACACGTACTGATTGTCCCGGAACCACGGCCGGCGCTCGGCCCGCTGATCGATCTCCTCGTGGGGCAGGAAACGCCGCATCTTGGCGTTGTCGTGAATGTCGAAGTGCTCGTAGAAGTAGTTCTCGCTGAACGGCCCGCCGTACGACACCAGGAGCGTGGGCGTGTAGGTGATCCCTGATTGCGCCGCGAGCTGTACGGCGTCGTTGTACAGCGGCATGATCGGGAACGCGTGCTCCGAGCCGGGATAGCCGTCGAGCTGAACCGTCTGGTTCATCTTGAAGTCGAGCCCGCCCTCGATCGTGGGCATGAGGCCCAGCTCCTTCGCCGCCATGATCACCCACTGCCGCTGCTTGCGGTTCCCCGCCATGTACTGCTTGATCGTGTTGGTGCGGTAGAACTCGCTATAGCGTTTCAGCGTGTTGCGCACGTCGTCGAGGCTGGTCCAGTTCTCTTCGAGGAAGGCGCCGAACACTCCCGGGCCGGTGTGGTAGATGCGCGGTCCCAGCAGGTCGCCCGACTCGACTTGATCGGCGTAGGTGAGCACGTCCGTCGTGGACGTTTGCGGATCCCGCGTGGTGGTCACGCCCCAAGCCAGGTTCGCCAGATACTTCCACACCTGCGTCTCGTGAATCCCCCACGTCGGCCAGGGGTGGGCGTGGATGTCGATGAACCCGGGGACGATGGTTTTGCCGGTAACATCGATCACCGCGGCCCCCGCCGGGGCGCTGCAGGTCGCGGCCACGCACGCGATGCGGTTGTCCGTCACGACCACGTCGCCCTTCTCGATCAGCTCGTCGCCCTTCATGGAAACAATGCGCGCGCCCCGCAACACCACGGCTCCGCGCGGCACATCGCGCGGCACTTTCACCGTCACATCCACGCGCTCGCCTTCGTAGGCCGGCAGCTTGGCCAGGGAGTCGACGCGCGCCTTGCCGACCGAGTCCGACTTGTCCTTCGTGGCCTGCTTGAGCGAATCGGCGCGAATCGAATCGGCGCGCGCCTTCGCCTTCCCGAGCGAATCGGCCAGCGCCGGATTGTACCGGAAGAAGCTGCGACCCACCGACCAGTAGACGGTCTTGGCGTCCGGCATCCAGCCGATGAAATCCCCGCCGATGCGGGTGAGTCGATGCACGGGGAACGTCGCCGCGGCCGTGTCCGCCACGTTGATCGCGGGTGGCGTCCCGCCCACCAGCGGCAGCGTGACCAGGTACACGTAGTTGCTCGAGGTCACGAGCACCCGCCCCGAATCCGGGGCGATCAGGACCTCGTCCGCCGGGAACGGCTCCGGATTCGGCACGAAATTCGGTGTGAAGCCTGTGACTTTGATATGCACACGGCGGTCGGTGCCGTCGTAGCGCATCGAGACCAAACCGTCGTTCGGCTCGTACAGATAGACCCGGCCGGCATCCCGGCTGAAGTGCGGCCGGCCGCCCCCGGCGATCGGCGTGATGCGTGTCGGCGCGCCCCCCGCCGTCGGCAGCCAGTCGAGCTCGTAGCCCGGGCCGACGTGCTCCGCCAGGCGCGGTGCACGCGGGCCCTTGATCACGACGATGCGCTGGCCGTCCGGCGACCACGCCGGATGGTCGAAGAACGCGGGGTCCGGGGTGAGCCGCTGCGGCCGGCTCCGCCCGTCGGCGCGGATCTTCTGGACGTAGCCGCCCTCGTCGCTCCAGGTCACATACGCGATCCACTGTCCGTCGGGTGACCACGCAGGGACCTGCTCGTGGAGCGTGTCCGTCGTGAGGCGGCGCGGCGTCCCACCCGGGAGATCCATCACGTAGATCCGGTCGAGCGCGCTGAACACCAGGCGCTTCCCGTCGGGGGAGGGGCTCGCGTCCCGGATCTGCTTCACGAGGATCTCGCCCGTGTCCACGCGCGTCTCGAAGCGCACCAGCGGACCCAGGTCCTGGTGCACCTTGGCGGTGAACGGGATCGGGGTCGCCTGGCCGGAGGGGATCTCGACCCGCCAGATCTTGCCGCCGTAGGAGACCACGAGCGCCTTCGAATCCGGCGTGAACGAGGACCCGGGCATCAGGTCCCGGGTGAAGCGGGACTCCTGGTCGTCGCGCTGCGCAGGGTATACGAGCCACTGCTCGTCGCCAGACGAGAGGTTGCGCAGGCGCAGCCCGGTCTCCGCGTCGTGGCGTGTCGCGTACACCAGCCACTTTCCGTCCGGCGACAGCACCGGCCGCATCGCGCTGCCGTAGAGGTCGGTCTGGTTGAACACCTTTCCGGTCAGGCGATCGTAGATCGCGATCTCCCATTCGGGCAGATCGAGGTTGTAGCCGAAGCCGCCGCGATGCCGCGCGTACCACAGGTAGCGGCCGTCGGGGCCGAACGCGGCACCGAGGGCGTTGTTCTGCGGGCCACGGCCCGGAGGACCGGGCGCCGGCCCCTTGTCGTCCTTGGTGAGGCTCACGCCGGCGCCGCCGTCCCGGTGGTACAGCCAGATCTCGTACGTACTGCCGATCGGCATGGACGTCTTCGACGCCACGATGTACTGCCCATCCGGCGTCCATTCCGGGGACGCGTACAGGTTGCGGTCGCCTTTCGTAAGGGCGCGCGCATTGGACCCGTCCGCGTCGCACAACCACACGTTCTCCGAACCGGAGCGGTCCGAGAGGAAGACGATCGTCTTCCCGTCCGGGGAGTATCGCGGCTGTGAGTCGAACGCCGGCCCCGACGTGACCGGCTTTGCTTCCCCTCCGGACGCAGGGATGGTGTAGAGGTCGCCCAGCAGGTCGAAGACGATCGTGCGTCCGTCGGGCGAGACCTCGAGCGATATCCACGTGCCCTCGGACGTGGTAAAGTCGACGCTCCGCGTCGGCTTGAGGGGGAGCTCGTCGGTCTTCTTCTTCGAAGTATCCGGGCTCCCCGCGGTGGGGGGGGCGGGACGCTGGGCGGGCAGGGACACGAATGGGACGGCGGCGGCGAGAAGCGTCGCGATCAACGGCCTGCGCATCACTGGACTCCGGGTAGGAGCGACGGCGTGCTGGGAACGGGGGCTAAACCTGAGGCGCCCGTGCGGCACCGTCAAGCGAAGCGTCGGCCCCGGGACACCTGGGAGTTGACAAACCCCGCGCCCCTGGCGATCATCCCTCCCGAGCGATAACGAACCAGAGACTGCTTCGAGGACCTGGGCTACCGCCCAGGTCGCGTTGTTTCTGGGACACGGGCACTCGAGACTGGAGAGACCGGATGGAAGTGACGGTAGGCGACGGCGATCGGCTGGAGTACGTGCTGAAGAAGTTTCGCCGTCAGATCACGAAAGCCGGACTGTTCCAGGACATGAAGCGCAAGCGCTTCTACGAGAGTCCCGGCGCTCTACGGCGACGGAAAGACAAGGCAGCGGCGCGCCGCAAGGTGAAGTCCGCACGACGTCGCGAACACCATTAAGTCAGGAGTATTAAGCAGATGGCACGCATTACCGGGGTCGTGAAGTGGTTCAACGATGCGAAGGGCTTCGGCTTTATCACGCCGGAGAACGGTGAGAAGGATTGCTTCGTGCACCACACCGCGATCCAAGCAAAGGGGTTCAAGTCGCTCGCCGAGGGCGAGCGGGTTGAGTTCGACGTCGTGCAGGGTCAGAAGGGTCCCGCGGCGCAGAACGTCGTGAAGCTCTAAGCCAGCGGATCGGCGAACAAAAACGGCGCTGCCCTCTCGGGCGGCGCCGTTTCGCTTGCTTCGCCTTTTCGTGCTACTTGAGAACGATGCGCATGGCTCGCGTTTCGAGATCGATGTCCCAGCTCGTGATGCGAGGACGCAGGAACTCGTCGCAGTCCCGCGGCGTGAGCGACTCGGCGTCGGCGTCGAGGAATTCGAGCAGCCGCATCCGGGCCTCGAGGTAGGTGCAGCCGTCCCGCGTGGCGGCCATGCGCAACCCCACCTCGTCCTCGAGCTTGCGGTTCACAAATCCCTGCGCTACCTGCAGCAGCCGGCCCACGATCACGTGCTCCAGCTCCCCACCCTCCGGGCGAGCGAGCCGCCGCTGCAGCACCCGCTGCCGGTCCGGTAGGCACAGGTCCAGCACCTGCCGGGCCACATCCGCATCCGGTCGCCGACGCCCGGGGGGACCCGCCGCGCGCTCCGCGCGCGCGCAGGTCGGGAGGTCGTTCCGATGCAGGCGCAGGAACTTGGTCATCGGGGCGTACAGGTCCGTGCGACCCGGCGCCGGCGGGCGCCGCCGGCCCGCGACCAGGTCCGACATGTAATCTTCCGAGACGTTGACCGCCTCCGCGAGCTCCCGGGGGGTCCGCTTGAGCTCCCGCAGACGGCGCCGGAGCAATTGACCCACCTTCACGGGCTGCTTGAGGGGGAGGGCTGCAGGCATCTCAGATGGCTCCTTTCCAGAGGCACGAAGAAAACCCGCAGGTGCGGAAGAGCGACGGCACCCCGCGGGCGAAACAGCTCTAAATATCGCTAGGACAGGGCGTTATTGGTACCCCTCTCCAGGGTTTTCGCCTCCCTGCCCCGTTTTCTGGTCAGCGCGAGAGACCCTACCACGATGATCACTGCGAAGCTGAACCACTGGATCGCATAGGACAGATGCGGTCCGTCCGAGAGCTCGGGGGCGGGCCAGCGAAGTAGAGCCGATTGGGGAGGACCGTGGAGGTCGGTGGAGGTTGGGAGCTGCTGCAGGACGAAGGCAAGGAGGGGGTACGGCACCGAATCCCGAAGGCTAGCGGGGTTCACGTCTCCGGGCGCCCGGGGGACCATTACGCCGATTCCTAGCACGTTGGCACTGTCCCCCTCCCGGTATGCTGCCTGATCTACATGGTAGCCGTCCGGCGAGGGAGCCCAGCCCCGGTCCACGAGCACACCCGAGCCATCAAGGAGTCGTAACGGAGTAACGAGATCGACACCCGGAATGCCTTCATAGCTCCGCCCGTGCCAGAGACGCTCGTGCGGGTAGTCGTACACACCCCGGGCGGAGAGGCGTCGATCACGGGCCGAGTCGGCCGAGAGCGCCCCAGTGACGAGCATCGGCGGCCGGGAGCGGTGAGCGAGGACTTGGGCGTTCCGGGAGCGTCGCTGGCGCAGGCGGTCGACCTGCCACACGCCGAGCCGCACACACGCCGCCGCGACGAGCAGGGCGCCTACGAGTGCGGCCCGGTCACGCCAATCGAGTGCCATCACGCTCCGCGCAGGAGCGCGAGCTTCTCGGCGCGCGACAGCCGGCGGAGCGCCGCCTCCCGCCGCAGCGCCGCCGACCGGTCCGGCTGGCGCTCCTGGTAGACCAGCTGGAGCGGGCGTCGCGCGCGGGTATACGCGCTCGCCGTTCCAGCGCGGTGCCGCACCAACCGCTTCGCGAGATCGTTCGTGATGCCGGTGTAGAGCGAGCGGTCGCCGGCAGCATGTACACTGTCCAGCCCGCTCGTCTAGTCGAGCTTCGCATCGAGCGTGATCTGGGGAATCCCCGCGAGCGCCCGCGATACCGGGCAGCCGCGCTTGGCTTCCTCGGCGGCCCGCTGGAATCCCGCCTGGTCCAAACCGGGCACGGTGCCGCGCACCTTGAGCTCCATCTTTGTGATCGTCGGCGTGCCGTTCACCATGTCCATGGTGCACGCGGCGCTAGTCTCGACGCGGGAGACCGGCTTGCCCGCCTTTTCGAGCCCGGCCGAGAGCGCCATGCTGAAGCAGGCGGCGTGTGCCGCCGCGATCAGCTCCTCCGGGTTGGTGCCTTTCTTGCCTTCGAACCGCGTCGCGAACGTAAACGGGCCGCTGAACGAGCTGCTCCCGGCGCGAAAGCTTCCCTTACCGTCCTTCAGCTTGCCTTCCCAGACCGCATTTGCCTGACTCGTGGGCATTGTTTCCACTCCGCTGAAAGTGATGTGCGCGAAATCTGGCGGAACCGCCGGGGGGACGCTACGCTTGTGGCGCGCTGCGCCCTCGCGAGGAGGCACTCGACCCATGGCCACGAAGAAAAAGTCTCGACGTCCCAGCCGCAAAAAGCCGGCCCGGCGCTCCCCCCGCCCCCAGCGGGCAGGACGCCGGCAGCGCCAGCAACCCGAGTCGTTGCGGCTGCGCTCCATGGCCGCCTCGCTCACCGTGCGCGATCTGGAGCGGAGCATCGCGTGGTACCGCGACGTGCTCGGCTTCGTGGTGGGCGAGCGATGGCAGGAGGGCGGGCAGGTCCGGGGCGTGCAGATGAAGGCGGGGGCCTGCGATCTGATGCTCGGTCAGGACGACTTCGCCAAGGGCCGGGACCGCCAAAAAGGTGAGGGCGTGCGCCTGTGGGTGGCGACGGTCCAGGACATCACGGAGCTCGCCGGGCGCGTGAAGGCGACCGGATGGCGGGTTGATCGCGAGCCGTCGGAGACGCCCTGGGGCGATTGGGCGTTCGCGCTGACCGATCCGGACGGGTTCAAGCTGACCATCCTCCAAGAGTAGGCGAAGACCCCTTGCCCGTCGTCGCCGCCCTTCTGCTGGCGCTCCAGACGCCGGCCGTCACCGACACCTCCCCCTTTCGCGGCCTCGATCTACCGACCCCGACCAGAGTGCGGAGCGCGTCCGGCGCGCCCGGGCCCGACTACTGGCAGCAGCGCGCGGACTACGTGATCCGCGCGACGCTCGATACGGCCGGCTCCGTCCTCCGTGGCGATGAGCGGATTCACTACGAGAACCATTCACCGGACACGCTCACCTTCGTCTGGGTGCAGATCGAGCAGAATATTTTCGCCAAGAACAGCGTGACGTACGCCCTGAGCCAGCCGCCGCTGCACTTCGCGGGTGGGGCGGTGTTCGACTTCACGGGCAAGGGGTTCATCGGCGGGATCACGATCGAGCGCTTCGCGTCCGCGGGGAAGGAGCTCAAGCGCACGGAATACGGCACGATGATGCGGGTCGAGCTGCCGCGACAGTGGTATCCGCGCATGGTCGTCTACGATGACGTGCACGGCTGGAATCCCCTGCCCTACATCGGCGCGGGCGAGTTTTACCTCGAATACGGCGACTTCGACGTGACCCTCACCCTCCCCGCCGGCTTTCTCGTCGCGGCCACCGGAACGGTGTCGAACCCACTCGAGGTGTGGACGACAGTCCAACGCACACGCCTCGCTCACGCGCGGACCTCGGCCGAGCCGGTGGCGATCGTCACCAAAGCGGAGGCTACCGCGCACGGCGCACAGCGCACGCCCGGCACCAAGCGCTGGCATTTCAGGGCGCTCCGCGTCCGCGACTTCGCGTGGGCCGCGTCACCAGATTTCCGCTGGGACGCCTCCTCCTGGAGCGGCATCCTGATCCAAACCTTCTATCGGCCCGAGGCCACGCCGTGGGAAGAAGCGAACAAGATGGCGTGGTTCACGATCAAGCATTTCAGCGAGACCTGGGCGAAGTATCCCTGGCCGCATGCGACGACCGTGGAGGGCCTCATCGAGGGCATGGAGTACCCCATGCTCACCTTCGTGCCGGCAATCGCGAAGCGTGAGGACCAGTTCTGGGTCCTGACGCACGAGTTCGGCCACGAGTGGTTTCCGATGCTGGTGGGCTCGGACGAGCGGCGCTACCCCTGGATGGACGAGGGGTTCAACACGTTCATCGATTACGGCTCAGCCGAGGGCTACTTCGAGGGGACGACGTATGGCGACACCGTGCGCCGGGAGCTCCTCACCGACTACCGGATCTCGGCGACGCCCGGGAACGAGCAGCCGTTGATCACCAAGCCGGTCGAGTCACGCGATCTCGCGTGGACGGCGTACCAGAAGCCGGCGCTGATGCTGACGGTGCTGCGGGACGTGGTGCTCGGAAAAGCCACGTTCGAGCGGGCGATGCGCGAGTACGTACGCCGCTGGTCGTTCAAGCACCCGCAACCCGCGGACTTCTTCCGCACCATCGAAAACGTATCGGGCCGGGATCTCGACTGGTTCTGGCGCGCGTGGGTGTTCACGACGGCCCGGCTCGACCAAGCGGTCGACTCCGTCACGACGACCGGCGACACGGCGTTCATCCACCTCTCGAACCGTGGGCAGATGGTCCTCCCCGTGACTCTCGAGCTGCGCTACGCGGATGGGTCCGTCGAAACGCGCGAGCTGCCGGTCGAGATGTGGAACTTGGGAAGCCGATTCACCGCGCGCGTCGGCACCAGCAAGGCCGTGACGGGGGTCGTGATCGATCCTCGCGCGATCTACCCGGACGCGAACCGATCCAACAACCGGTGGCCGCCCGCTCCGCCGCCTCACTAGCCAGCCACCCCCGCCGCATCGCTTTGCTCACGTCGAGCCGGTTCTGGCGGGGCTCGAGCAACGTGTTCGCCGCGCTCGGCCGGGGACTCGCCCACCGGGGCCACACCACGACGGCGCTGGTCGCGTACGACCCGCTGGTGGATGGCTTCCGCGCGCGGCACGTGCCGGTGCAACGGCTCCCGGTCGGCCACACCACGCTCGAGGGCGGCCGCGCCCTTCGTGCGGCGTTGCAACAGCTCGGCACCGACATCGTGCTCGTGGACCGGGCGCGTGATATTCGGCTCGCCGCCTTCGCGTCCCTGGGCCGACCCCCGATGGTCGTGTATTGCATCAGCACACCCCGCCCGCCGCGCGACCTGTTAACGCGACTCGCGTTCCGTCGCGTCGCGTTCACCGTGTTCCTGACGGAGCAGCTGGCCAAGAGCGCGCTCGCCGAAGCCCGGTTCATGCGCCGAGCAGGACACCGCGTCATCCCAAACGGCGTCGATTGTGACCTCTACCGCCCCGACCAGGAAGCGGGACTGGCGTTTCGCCGAGCGCACCAGCTGGGCGACCGTCCTGTGCTGCTCGGTGTAGGCGCTCTAGAGATCGAAAAGCGGTGGGACCTACTGCTCGACAGCCTGGCCATCTTCGACCCTCCCGTCCCGCCGCTCCTGTTGTGCGGAACCGGAGCCCTTGAGTCCACGCTTCGAGCACAGGCCGAACGCCGCAACCTGGACGTGCGGTTCCTGGGCCAGCTGGATGCGCCCTCCCTCGTGGCGGCGTACAACGCGGCCACCTGCGTCGTGCACACGCGACCCGACGAAGTGTTCTCGCTGGCGCTGATCGAAGCGCTCGCGTGCGGGCGGCCGGTGCTCGCCGCGGGCGGGGGTGGCACGCCCGAGCTGCTCGGCGACGCGGGAGTGCTGGCGCCCCCCGAGAACCCCGTCTCATTCGCCGGCTCGCTACGCGACTTACTTGGCGACGCTCAGCGCCTGACGGCCCTCGGGGTCGCCGCGCGGCGTCGCGCGCTCGAGCGCTACTCCGTCGAGCGGATGGTGCAGGAGTATGCGGGTGTGGTGGAAGCGCTCGGCTAGGGGCCGCGCTCCGGCGCGTGCCCGCGCGTGGGATACGGAGGGTGTGCCCGATCGCGCGGGGGGGGCGGATTGCGTCGCAGCTCGTCGAGCACCACCTCTACTGCCTTCTCGAGCTGCGGGTCCCGGCCCTGGAGCAGGAGCTTGGGCGTCATCTCCACCTCGATGTCGGGCGGGACGCCGGTGTTCTCGGCGTCCCACTCACCCGATGGGCTGAACAGGCCGCCGCGCGGCGCCGTCACGTACCCCCCATCCACGAGCACGGGATAGTCCCAGATGCCCACCAGCCCGCCCCACGTCCGCCTGCCAACGAGCTTCCCCAGCGCACGGCGCCGGAAGTAGAGCGGCAGCGCGTCCCCGCCTGAGCCGGCGTACTCGTTGATGACCATCACCTTGGGCCCGTAGATCGAGGCGAGCGGTGACGGGATGACTCGACCTTCGCGCGTCGCCACGTAGGCGAGCACCGGGCGGTTCAACAGGTCGAGGACGTAGTCGGCGACGTCGCCACCGTGGTTGAACCGCTCGTCGACGACCACCGCCTGGCGGTCGAGCTGGGAGAAGTAATAGCGGTTGAAGTAGGCGTAGCCCCCGGCGTACGTGTCGGGCAGCCAGACGTAGGCGACGCGCCCGCCGGACAGCGAATCCACCAGCCGACGGTTGCCCTCGACCCAGGCGCGGTTCCGCAGCGGCGTCTCGTTCTCGACCGGCACGACGGTCACGTTGCGCGCCCCCTCCGGCGTCGGTCGTGCGTTCACCGACAGCACCGTCTGGCGTCCAGCGGTGTTCTCGAACGCGCTGTACAGATTCGTCGCCGCCGGGAGAGGACGGCCGTTGACGGCGAGCAGATAATCCCCGACGCTCACGGCGACTCCCGGCTCAGTGAGGGGCGCCCGCAGATCGGGGTTCCAGTTCAAGCCGCCGTAGATGCGGGCGAAGCGGTAGAATCCGTTCTCCACGGAGAAGTCTGCGCCGAGTAGCCCGACCTTCACCGTGTCGACCTTCCCTTCGTCGCCCCCGCCCGCGAACATGTGCCCCACCACGATCTCGGCCATCATCTGCTGGATCAGGTAGGTGAGGTCGCTGCGATGGCCGACGTACGCCAGGAACGGCTTGTACCGCTCTTTGATCGCCGGCCAGTTCGCGCCGTGGGTGCCCGGGTCGTAGAAGAAGTCGCGCTCGACGCGCCAGAACTCGTCGAACATCTGGGCCCATTCGACGCGCGGATCCACGTAGGATTGCAGCCCCGACAGGTCGAGCTTGCCGTCGCCCACGGCGGCCTTGCCGTCGGTCGCGACGATTCCATAGACGTTCTGCGGTGCCGCATACAGGAGCTTCTTGCCGTCGGCACTCAACGAGTAGCCGGCGACGCCCGTGAGGAAATCCTCGGCCTTGCGCTCCTTCACATCGTAGCGGTGCAGCAAAAAGCCCGGCTGGTTCGGGACGCTTTCCAGGTAGAACAGCCGCCCTTCGGCCCCTGCGCCGAGCTGCGAGTAGTCGCGCTCGGGCACCGGCACGGCGAGAATGCGCTGGTCCAGGCCCGAAAAGTCGATCTTCACGACGGGGAGACTGTCGGCTCGCTTGGTGGTGTCCTTAGCGACGGGCTTGGCGGCAGCCTTGGCGGGCTCCTCGTCGCTTTCGGGCGCGAAGGGCGACGGCGCGGTGCGGTCGAGCACCGCGACGTACAGGCTGCGCCGCACCGGGTGCTCGAACGACGTCAGGTCGAGCCAGCCGGTATTGAGGCCATAATTGGTGCTGGCCGTGAAATACAGGTACTTGCCGTCGAGACTGAACACCGGCCACACCGCATCGCTACGGCCGTCGGTGACCTGGCGGCTCTTCCCCGTCGCAAGCTCGTCCACGAACACGGCCCGGAGGTGGTTCGGTAATCGCTTCACGTACGCGAGCCACTTGCCGTCCGGCGACCATGCGGGATTGATGCTGCGCTCGGGATGGTCGAACAGGTCGGTGTCCACCAGAACCGGCTGGCGCTTATCGACGTCGATGGTCCAGAGGTGGAGCCGCTTGTCCGTATAGGCGAGCCGCTTGGAATCGGGCGACCAGACGGGCGAATAGAAGAAGGACGGATCCGCGAGCGGGATCACGCTCTCCGGCGTGAGGCCGCTCTGCTCGCGGAGCACGAGATGGTACTCTCCACCGGCATCGGAGAAGTAGGCGATCCGCTGCCCGTCGGGCGACCACGCCGGATAGCGCTCCGCGACGCCCGGCGTGGCCGTGACGTTGCGCACGTCGCCTTTCTTCGCCGGCACGGTGAAGATGTCGCCGCGTGCCTCGATGACCGCCCGAGCGCCGGTCGGGGAAAGACCGGTGTTCTGGATGAACGGCACGGCGCTGGCCCAATGGGGACGCGTGGACGGCAGGTCCGGGTCCACATGGATGTGCACCGGTGTGGACGTTCCTTTTGCCGGATCGAACAACTGCACCCGTCCACCTTGCTCGTACACGATCGCCCCAGCCCCCAGCGACGCCGACTTGATGTCGAAGTCGGTGTGGTGCGTCAGCTGCCGCGTCTGTTTGGTCCGGAGGTCGTAGCCGTACAGATTCATCGTGCCGTCGCGATCGGAGAGGAAATATACCACGTCGCCGATCCACATCGGCCAGTCCTCGCCCGCCGTATCGTGCGGCACCGACTCAACCTCGCGCGTGCGCGGGTCGAACAGCCAGATCCACGGCTGCTGCCCGCCGCGGTAGCGGCGCCAGGTCTGCTCGTGCCAGGTGCGTCGCACCGGGACGTACGCGATACGGCCGCCGTCGGGGCTATACGAGAGGCGTTCGCCCGTCGGCATGGAGAGGGGTTCCTCCAGCCCGCCATCGAGCGACACGCTGTACAGGCGGTTGAAGTCCTCGATGAAGCCGCGTGAAGACGCGAACACGACTCGCTTGCCGTCCGGCGTCCACCCCTGCACGAGGTCCGGCTCGGGATGCCAGGTGAGCCGCCGCGGCGGGCCCCCAGCCGCCGCGATGACGTACACGTCGGGGTTGCCCGAGTAGTTAGCGCTGAAGGCAATCCAGCGACCGTCGGGGGAGAAGCGGGGGTTGGTCTCGAGCCCTGGCGCACTCGTGAGCTGGCGCGCCTCGCCACCGACGCGGGGCGCGATCCACAAGTCCCCGGCGTAGACGAAGGCGATCGCGTCCGCGCTCACCGTCGGCATCCGGAGCAGCAGGGTGTCGTCGGCGGGGGCGGGGGCGCGCCCGCGATCGGGCAGCACGAGCGAGAGCGCCAGTGCGATTGGCGAGATCGTGCGGTACGACATGGGGAGGGGGAACCTGCGGCCCGTTGGCGCGGGCGTCAAGCTTATGCCGTTCCAACTAGTGCAGCCCGCTGCCGCCCGCGAGTTGCCTGACCAGGTCGCCGAGTACCGCCTTCGCGTCGCCGAACAGCATCCAGGTGTTGTCCTGCACGTAGAGCTCGTTGTCGATACCGGCGAAGCCCGGATTCTTGCTGCGTTTGATGGCGAGCACGGTGCGCGCCTTGTCCGCGTCGATGATCGGCATGCCGTAGATGGGGCTGCCCTTGGCGTAGCGCGCCGCCGGGTTCACGACGTCGTTCGCGCCGATCACCAGAGCCACGTCGCACTGCGGCATCTCGGGATTGATTTCTTCCATCTCGACGAGCGCCGTGTAGGGGATGTCGGCCTCGGCGAGCAACACGTTCATGTGCCCGGGCATGCGGCCCGCGACGGGGTGGATCGCGAACTTGACGGTGACGCCGCGTTTGGTGAGCTGGTCGTACAGCTCCCGCACCTTGTGCTGGGCCTGCGCCACCGCCATCCCGTAGCCGGGAATGACCACCACGAGACTGGCCTGCTCGAGCAGTTGGGCCGCTCCTTCGGGCGTCTCCTGTTTCCAGCTCTTCTGCTCGCCCGTCGCCACCACCTTCTGCACGGTGCCGAACGCCCCGAACAGCACGTTGGTGAACGAGCGGTTCATGGCCCGGCACATGATGATCGAGAGGATCAGCCCGCTCGAGCCGTCCAGCGCGCCGGCCGTGACGAGCAGCTTGTTGTTCAGCACGAACCCCATCGCCACGGCCGAGAGGCCGGCGTAGGAGTTCAGGATCGAGATCACGGTCGGCATGTCCGCGCCGCCGATCGGGATGATGAGCAGCACGCCGAACAACAGCGCGAGACCCACGATCCCGAGGAACGCCCGCGGCGCCCACGCGGCCGCGGGGTGCAGCACGACCAGCACCCCGAGCCCCACGGCAACGACCAGGACGCCGATGTTGGCGAAGTTCTGCCCGAAATAGGTCACGGGCCGCTGGGGAATCCACTTCACTTCCTGCAGCTTCCCCGTGGCCATGAGGCTCCCGGTGAACGTGAGGAACCCGAGAATGATCTCCGCCACGATGGCACTCATGCGGAACGCCGTGAGCTGCTCGACGCCTTCCCCCAGGCCGAGGAAGTACTCGGCGGTGCCGACCAGTCCGGCGGCCAGGCCGCCGAACGCGTGCGACAACGCCGTCCGCTGGGGCACCGCGGTGAGGGGCACACGAGAGAGCGGGACGCCGACGATGAATCCCGCCACGATGGCCAGCACGATCCAGCCGTGATGAACGATCTCGGGCTGGACCCACGTCGCCCCCACGGCGACGAGCATGGCCGTGACGCCCGCCATCACACCCCGGCGGGCGGTCTTCGGATCGTTCATCCAATGCAGGGAGAAGATGAACAGCGCCGTCGCGAGGACGGCGGCGAGCTGCGCGATGTTCTGGCTCACTGCTTCTTGAACATCTTCAGCATGCGGTCCGTGATCAGAAACCCGCTCACGATGTTGGTCGTGGACGCGAACAGAGCTACCGCGCCGAGGACGCGGATCGGCGTCGGATAGTCGGCGCCGGTGACGACGATGGAGCCCACAACGGCGATCGCCGAGATCGCGTTCGTCAGCGACATCAGAGGCGTATACAAGAGCCGCGAAACACGACGGATCACGCCGAGGCCGATGAACGTCGCGAGCACGAGCACGAACAGCATGGACCAGTAGTCGATCATTGCTTGCGGACCTCTCCCGCGTGGGTCACGCACGTCTCGCGGATGATCTCGTCCTGAAAGTCGAGCCGCAGGACTCCGTCCTTGACGACGTGCAGCAGGAAGCTCGAGATGTTGCGCGCATACATCTGGCTGGCATGGAGCGGCAGGCGACTCGCGAGGTTGGTGGGGCCGAGCACGACGACCCCGTCGTGGACCGCCTCCTTACCGGGCTCGGTCAGCTCGCAGTTGCCGCCGGTATCGACCGCGAGGTCTACGATCACCGAGCCGGGCTTCATGGCGCGCACCGCGTCGGCCGTGACCAGGATCGGCGCCCGTTTCCCCGGGATCGCGGCGGTCGTGATCACGATATCGGCGTCCTTCACGTGCTGCGCGATGAACGCCAGCTCGCGGCGATGGGTGTCCTGCGACAGCTCCTTGGCATAGCCGCCCGCCGCCTCGGCCTGCTCGTCGAGCTGCATCGCGACGAACTTCGCGCCCAGGCTCTCGACCTGCTCTTTGACCGCCGCGCGAACGTCGAACGCCGAGACCACCGCGCCCAGCCGGCGTGCGGTGGCGATCGCCTGGAGGCCCGCGACCCCCGCGCCGAGCACGAGCACCCGTGCGGGTGGGAGGGTCCCGGCGGCGGTGACGAGCATGGGAAAGAACCGGCCGGCGGTCGCCGCCGCGAGCAGCACCGCCTTGTACCCGGCGACGGTCGCCTGCGAGGAGAGCACGTCCATCGGCTGGGCGCGGGTGATGCGGGGAAGCAGCGCGAGACTGAAGGCGGTCACCTTGCGGGCCGCGAGGTCGGTGACCACCGGGCGCTCGGCGGACGGCTGAAACAGCGCCACGAGCGCGGAGCCTTCGCGGAGCTGGCGTACCTCCGCGGGCGAGGGCGGCTGGACCTTGAGGACGACGTCGCTCTGGGCGAAGAGATCCCCCGCCCTGGCCGCGGTCGCGACGCCGCCCGCGGTGTACGCGTCGTCGCGGAAGGAAGCGGCCTCGCCCGCACCGCGCTCCACCACCACGGTGAGGCCGGTCTTGGCGAGTCGACCCGCGACCTCCGGGGTCAACGCCACACGACGCTCGTTGGCGACGGTCTCTTTCGGGACCCCGATCTTCATCTCCGCTCCAGTATTCGGATTCTGTGCTAGCCGTTAAAGACCGGTGGACGGCCGGGGAAGGGGGAAGGGGCCCTACTCTTCCCCGGCTTTTCACCCTTCCCCGGCCTCTTACGCTTTCGGTATCGTTCCCCGCTCCCGCGCCTGGGCGAGCAGCCGCTCGGCGAAGTCGAGTCGCTCCGCAAGCTCACTGACTTGGGTCTCGAGAGAGAGCATTCGGTCCTCGACGTCCGCCACGCGGCGCTCCGACCTGTTCGCCACCACCCCCACACCGGGGTCGGACACCTCCCAGCGACTCAACCGCCGCCCGTCGCCATCCCGGAACTCACCCACGGCGATCACCACGATGTCATAGAGGTACCAGATGCCGAGTCCGCCGAGCGTGCAGCACATGCCGATGCCGCTCTGGATGCGCCCGGCGTAAAAGCGATGCAGGCCGAACACGCCGCCGACAACGGCCAACGCCAACGCCACGGCGCGCGAGTGCTCCGAGACCTCTCTCCCGGCGGGCATCGGCTCCGGCGACTCGGCCGGATCATATGGCAGGCCAGAAACGGTCACGGCCGGCTGCTGGAGGATCCGAGGAGCGCGTCGAGGTCCTGACGGGGGATCGCGCCGGCGTGCCGGTTCACCACCTGACCGCTTCGGAACACGAGCAAGGTCGGAATCGCGCGAATATCGAAGCGGCGCGCGGTCGCTTGATTGCGGTCGGTGTCGAGCTTGGTCACCAGGACATCCCCCTGGCGGTCGCGCGCGAAATCGTCGAGAATGGGCGTCATGATTTTGCATGGGCCGCACCAGTCAGCGTAGCAATCCACGACGACCGGCACGTCCGTACCGCCAACCACGCTCTCGATCGTCTCATCGGTCACGGCAATCGGCCGATCGAGCAGGATCGGCCGTCCGCAGCGCCCGCACTTCGGATGCTGGGCGATGCGCGCGAGGTCCACGCGGTTCAACGTCGCACAAAAGGGACAGGCAACCGTCGCCCGCTTGCTGATTTCAGTGACCGTCACGGATTCGCCTCCGTCCCCAATCTACACGCCGCGTTCGACAATCGCTTCCGCCTCGATCTCCACCAGCATCTCCGGGGCGACGAGCCGTGATACCGCCACGAGTGTGCTCGCCGGTCGAATATCGCGAAACACCTCCCCGTGCGCCCGTCCCACGTGCTCCCAGTCGGCGATGTCGGTCACGTACATGCGGGTCCGGACCACGTCGGCCAGCGACGCGCCGACCTGCAGGAGCGCCCGTTCGATGTTCTTGAGCGCCTGGACCGCCTGCACCCGCGCGTCACCGATACCGACGATGTGCCCGTCCGGTCCCGTGGCGGTGGTCCCGGATACGTGGATCGTGGATCCTACCCGGACGGCGCGGGAGTACCCGACGATCGGCTCCCACGGTGCGCCGCTCGAAATGTTTTGCCGCGCCATAACGTCCTACAACCCCTCGAGGAGATGCAGGAACCTACACGGACTCCGCCGGATACCACACCCGGCCCTCGCCGACGACGCGCGCGTGCGCCGAGAGGCGATGCGGCTCGAGCCGCGCCGCGGTGAGGATATGCGCGACCGGTTCCTCCTGCGCGAGCAGCGCGTCGGCGATGAGCTGGCGGTGGCAGCGCCACGGGACCGCCTCGGCACAGAGGATTGCGGTGCGGCGAGCGCGGCCGACCTCGAGCAGCCGCGCCAGCGCAGTCTGAAACGCCGGCGTCTCCATGTGGTCGGCGTACCCGCGGAACGCCGCACTCCGCCACGCCGTGTTCACCGAATCCGGCCGGGCGGAGCGGCGCCCGCCCAGGTCCGGGGCGTGCTCGTAGCCGATCCCCGCCGCGGCGAGCGCGGTGGCCATGGCGTCCCGCGCGAACTGCGGGTGGCGACGCGAGGCGGGATAGCGGCGAACGTCCACGACGTGGGCGATGCCGTGGGCCGAGAGCAACCCGAGGAAGTCCGGCCACGACCTGGTGGAGTGCCCGATCGTATGAATCACGGTGGGAAGGAAATGGGTGGCGCGGGCGCAAGGAAGGCCCGCTTGACACTCGTCGCGGCTCATGGAACGTCTCTAAAGAAGCCTTGGTATCCTGACGGCAGATGTGACTGACCAACGACCCCGACGCGGAGGAATCCCATGACGGAGAAGGAACAGTTCCTGGGAACGCTGGAGCGTGAGCTCCCGACAACGATGCGCGTGCTCAAGGCCTATCCCGGCGCCAAGGCGGACCTGAAACCGCACGGCAAGTGCAAGTCCGCCAAGGATCTCGCCTGGATGTTCGTGACCGAGCAGAACGCCAGCGAGCAAGCCCTGGACGGCGGCATCGAGTTCGGCAAGATGCCGAAGGCTCCCGAGACGCTCGCTGAGGTCATCTCGACGTACGAGAAGTCCTCCAAGGCGTTCGTCGAGCGGATCAAGAAGACGCCCGAGGCCGAGCTCAACAAGACCGTGAAGTTCTTCGTGGCGCCGAAGCAGATGGGGGACCTCCGCAAGATGGATGTGCTGTGGTTCATGCTGATGGATCAGGTGCATCACCGTGGCCAGTTCTCGGTGTACCTGCGCATGGCCGACGGCAAGGTGCCCTCGATCTACGGGCCCTCGGCTGACGAACCCTGGATGTAGTCGTCGGCCCGCTTGTTGCCCGCTTGTCAGTGGAAGTCTAGGTTCCCGCGCATGACCCCGTTTCGCGCTGTCGCCGTAACGGTCGTGCCCGAAGCGGCCCAGCTCGACGCCGGAGGGTGGGACGAGCTCGAGCGCATCGTGGCGGGCGCAATCGCCGCCCGTCCGGCCCGGTTGCGACGCCAGCTTGCGCTACTGCTTCGCTGCCTCGAGTGGTTCCCGCTGTTTCGCTACGGCCACCGCCTGTCACGATTGGATCCGGCCCGCCGCACGGCATTCCTGAGCTCGTTGCAGAGGTCCCGGTTGCTCATTCTCCGGCGCGGATTCTGGGGCCTGCGAACCCTCGTCCTGATGGGCTATTACGGGCGGCGCGCCGCCGCCGTCGCGATCGGATACCGCGCGGATGCGCGGGGCTGGGAGGCGCGGCGGTGAGCGATACACGCGTCTACGATATCGTCATCATCGGCTCTGGGGCGGGCGGTGGCACGGTCGCGCAGGAGCTCGCGCCTCTGGTGCGCGATGGGGTCCGGATCCTGGTGCTCGAGCAGGGCCCGCGCTTCGCGGACCACGAGTTCACCGGCCGAGAGCTCGAGATGGCGGACGCGCTGTATCAGGACGGCGGCGGGTTCCTCACCCGCGACGGCACCATGACCCTGGCGTTCGCGTCGGCGTACGGCGGCTCAACCGTGGTCTATACCGGGACGTCGCTCACGGCGCGGGAGCGCGTGATCCGCGAGTGGGCCGTACCGGGACTCGAGCACGCCGATCTCGCCGAGCGGTCCGCGAAGTACGCGGAGCAGAACAACGTCCACCTGCTCGAAGCGCCTCTCATCAACGACAACAACCGGCTGTTCGTCGAGGGAGGACAGAAGGCTGGATATCGGGTCGAGCAATTCCCGGTCAACGTGAAAGGGTGTCGCGGCTCGAGCCTCTGCAATCTGGGGTGTCCCAACCAGGCGAAGCAGGGCACCAACCGGGTGCAGCTGCCGCGCGCCGAGCGCGCCGGCGTAGAGGTGGTGACGCGCGCGGAAGTGCGCTCCATCGCACCGGACCGCTGGCTGCGGGTGCGGGTCCGCGAGCGGCCCGCCGGCGCGAAGGGGGCACCGTCCGAGTGGGCGCCGGGGGAGTACGAGGTGCAAGCCCGGATCGTCGTGGTGTCGGCCGGGGCCATCGGCTCACCCGCCCTGCTGCTGCGCTCGCCGCTGCCCCTTTCCCGCTCCCTCGGTCACCGCTTCACCTGCCATCCAGCCCTGATCCTCGTCGCCGAGCATCCTCACGCGATCACGAATGACGTCGGCCACCCCAAGAGCTATTTCGTGGACCGCGCGGAGGAGGAACGGTTCGTGCTCGAGACGTGCATGTACTTTCCGTTCGTGACGGCCAAGAGCCTCACCGGATTCGGCGCGTCCCACAGCGCCATCATGCGCGCGTTTCCGCGGCTGCAGATGATCCTCATCCTCGCGTGCGACCACGCCACGCCCGGCAACCGCATAACGGTCGATGCCCAGGGGCAACCCGTGGTGCACTATGCGCTGACCGCCGAGACGACGGACGGGCTGGTGCGCGGGACCCGCGCCGCGGCGCGGATCTTCTTCGGCGCGGGCGCCAGTCGTGTACACGCGCCCGCCGACCCGCCGATCATCGAGGCTCGAGACGCCGGGCATCTCGATGAGCGGATCTCGAGCCGGTCCTTCCGGCCCGGCACCGTCGGGATCACGGCCGCGCACCTGATGGGTGGCTGCGTCATGGGATCCGGTCCGGTCGACTCGGTCACCGACGCGTGGGGCCGCGTGCATGGTGTCCCCTGGCTGCGCGTCGCCGACGCCAGCCTCTTTCCTGACTCGCTCGAGATCAACCCCTATCTGACGATCATGGCCGTTGCGGACCGCGTGGCGGAAGCCATCCGGCGGGACGCACCCGAGCTGCTCGCGTCGCCCCTCGAACCCAGCCATGCCTGAGCAGGCCGACGTCCTGGTGGTGGGTGGCGGGCCCGCCGGGCTCGCCACGTCACAACAGCTACGGGCTCGGGGCATTTCCCACCGGGTACTCGAACGCGGGGACACCGTGGGCTATACCTGGGCGAATCTGTACGACAGTCTCACGCTGCACACGGGCAAACACATGTCGAGCCTGCCGGGCTTGTCGTTTCCACGAGCCGCCCCGCTGTTCGTGCCGCGCCGCCAGTTCTGGGAATATCTCCGCGAGTACGCCCGCGCCTTCGAGCTTCCGGTGGAAACGGGCTGCACGGTCGACCGGATCACGCGGCGCGACGGCACCTGGAGCGTGGACAGGAGCGGGGGCGGGGGGCCCTTCACCGTCCGCGTCCTGGTCGTGGCGACCGGAATCGTCGCCAATCCCAAGGCCCCTCGCTTCCCCGGTCAGGAGCGGTTCAGCGGGCGAATCGAGCACAGCGTGACGTACCGGCGGCCGGACGCGTACGTGGGTCGTCGCGTCCTGGTCGTGGGCGTCGGCAACTCCGGCGCGGAGATCGGGAGCGAGATCGCACAGGCCGGTGGTAAGGTGACGGTCGCGGTGCGCTCGGGAGCGAACGTGGTGCCGCTGACGCTCGCCGGCCTGCCGATCCAATACCTGGCGTACTGGGTACGCAAGCTGCCGCGCGCCATGCAGGAGCGCGTGGTCGGGCTGGTCCGGTTGATGAGCGAGATCAAGCGGGGCCCGCCCGTGCTTCCCCGCCCCGCGCACAGCCCGCTCGACGCCATCCCGGTGATCGGGTTTCATCTGGTGGACGCGATCGCGCAGGGTCTGGTCGATGTCCGCACCGGGGTCGCCGAGTTGACCGCCGATGGCGCGCGGTTTACGGACGGCACCGCGGGGACATTCGACCACATCATTCTCGCGACGGGCTTCGGGGCGGCGCTCGGGCCCTTGGGCGGGCTGGTCCAGGTCGACCCCAAAGGGTTCGCGCGGCGCCGCGAGCGTGTGGTGAGCGCCGATCAACCGAACCTGTTCTTCGTGGGCCACAACTACGACGCGACCGGCGGGTTGCACAACATCAACCGGGACGCGCGCCTCGCGGCGGCCCTGATCGCCCAAGCAACAAAGGGGCGGGTTGGAAAAACGTAGGGGCGCAGCATGCTGCGCCCCTACAAAATTCTCCTGCACCCCTACGAACCAGTGATTCGGCTGCGCCCAACCCCCTCAGGGCATCTCGGGCTCCACCACCCGAAGCTCGACGAACAGAGCCGTTATGGCTGGCGGGGGGCCCACCGACGTCAGTGTACCCACGCCCTCGACCCGGATCCGAGCGCCCTTGGCGAGGGTATCGGACACCGCCTGCAAGGTCTGGAGACCTTCGGGATCGAACTTCGTCTGGGCGGTCACCGTGACGACGACGCCCTTGCCCAATGTGAACGTCGACCCGGCCACGTCGACGCTCGCCACGGTGTCCTCGAATTCCACCATCATCACCGCGGGCGGCATGGGCTCGCCCTCGACCTGGAACTCGATTTGAATGGCGTCGATCGTGAGCGGACTCATGGTGTCGACCACGCCGCGTCCCTCGGCCTTTACGGTCTTTCCGGCCGTGAGCGCAGCCTGGACATCGGCGAGCGAGGTGAGATGGTCGTCCTCACTTCCTTCCCGCCCGTCGAAGTCTGTCCCGGCCACGATGCGGATGATCGTCCCGTCCATGAGTGTCACGGTCTGGGCGGTTTGATCGACGGATTTCACGACGCCGTGGAACTCCTCCGCGCCTTCGGCCGCCTGGTCCTCGACGCGGAGCTTGGTCGTACCGTCGCTCACGCGTAGCTCCAGGCTCACGCCCAGCACCTTCAGGAAGGCGTTGGGCGGCGGCGTCGGATTGGTGGTGAGATTCGCACCGGTGATGTTCAGCTCGATGTCCGGGTGATTGTTGCCCTCGTCGAGCTGCAGCGTGGCGGCGAGGAAGCTCCCGTCACCGGGCGCCTGCGGCGACACTGGCGGTTGCCGGGTGGCGCGCACGGCGGGGCTGCCGCCGGCGGCGAGATCCGCCTGGATCCGCGCCACGAAGTCGGCGAGCGTCATGCTGCTCCCGCCGTCGTCGCTCGTCGCCGACATCGTGGTGTGCGCCCCTCCGTCCCCATCGTCGGGGTGCAACCGGGTCGACGCGTTGGCGGCGATCTGCAAGCCGCCGAGCTCCAGCGTGAGCGTCGCCGTATCGGTGCCCGCGGTGATCGCGGTGACCCGGCTCCGCACGCGCTCAGGCTTGGTGAGCTGGTCCGCCTCTTCTATCTCCACGCGGCGCGCGACCAGCATTCCCGGGATCACGCTCACTTCCACTCGCGCGGGGCCGGTGAGCTGGGTTGGCAGGTCGGGCAGGCTGACGTCGTGGGAGAATTGGGCCGGCAGGGCCGACCGGGGACCGCTGGATGCGTTGTCACAGGCTGTGGCGAGGACGCTTGCAAGTACGGCAGCCGGTCCCAGAATGGCGAGGCGGGAGCGGCGTCCAAACATTCGCGGCATAGGGCAATCTCCTTGTTCGTCGGTTACGCGCGTATGCATTGAAGAGCGCGGCGCGCGCACCACGGTAACGCGCAGACGACGTGCCACAGACCGTACCCGCTATGTGTGCCCGCGTGCCCGTTTCGCGATGCGACGCGTTGACCTGAAACGGATCGGGCCTGGCCCGAAACGAGACGCCGTGCACGACCCAGGCGATCACGATTACATTGCGACTCGTCATGTCCCGAAACGCTCTCACCGAAGACCGCCTCGGCGATTTCACCGCTGATTCTCGGCTCATCACGCTCAGCGTCATGGCGGCGGCTATTGGTGTGGTCAGCGCCGGCGTCGCCTGGGCGCTGGTGCGGCTCATCGGCCTGTTCACGAACCTCGCGTACTTCCACCGGCTGTCCTCGACCCTCATCTCCCCCGCCGCGAGCCCGCTCGGCCCGTGGCGGGCGCTCATCCCAGCGGCCGGCGGCCTCATCGTCGGGCTGATGGCGCGATACGGGTCCGACAAGATCCGCGGGCACGGGATCCCGGAAGCCCTCGAGGCGATCCTCATCGGCCGGAGCCGGATGGATCCCAAGGTCGCGATCTTGAAACCGCTGTCCTCGGCGCTCGCGATCGGCACCGGTGGTCCGTACGGCGCCGAGGGACCGATCATCGTCACCGGCGGCGCGTTCGGGTCTCTGTTCGGGCAGGCCTTTCACCTTTCGGCGGTCGAGCGCAAGACGCTGCTCGTGGCGGGTGCCGCCGGTGGCATGACGGCGATCTTCGCCACGCCGGTCGCGGCGGTGCTCCTGGCGCTCGAGCTGCTCCTGTTCGAGTGGAAGCCGCGGAGCTTCATCCCGGTCGCCTCGGCCGCCGCCTTCGCGGGCGTGCTCCGCGTTCCGTTATTTGGGGCGGGCCCGCTGTTTCCGGTCGTCCCCCACGCGATACCTGCCTGGACGCCGCTCGTGTCGCTCGGGTTGGGCCTCGCGGCCGGGCTCGCCGCGACCGCGATCACCGCCCTGCTTTACGGCTGTGAAGACCTGTTCGCTCGGCTGCCGATCCACTGGATGTGGTGGCCCGCGATCGGGGGCGTCGTGGTGGGTCTGGGCGGACTGGTCGCCCCGCGGGCGCTCGGCGTTGGGTACGACGTCATCCACGAGCTGCTGGACGGCCGGCTCGTGGGCACGGTGTTGCTCGTGCTGTTCCTCGTGAAGGCGCTGATCTGGGCGGTCGGTCTCGGTTCGGGAACCTCGGGCGGTCTGGTCGCGCCCCTCCTGCTGATGGGAAGCGCGCTCGGCGCGCTCGCGGCCAATGTGTTTCACGCGCCCGACGTCGGCCTGTGGGCGACTCTCGGAATGGCGGCGCTGATGGGCGGCACGATGCAGATCCCGATCACGGCGATGGTGTTCGCCGTGGAGCTCACGGGCAACCTCGCCGTCCTCCCATCTCTCCTCATCGCCTGCGTGGCGTCCGCTGCAATCACGGTCCTGTTGATGCGGCGCTCGATCCTGACCGAGAAGCTGGCCCGCCGCGGGCGCCATCTGACGCGCGAATACGGCGTCAATCCGCTGCTCGTCCTGCGCGTGGAGGACGTGATGGAGCCGCCGATCGGGACGCGCGCGACAGAAGGCCCGGTGGTCGCGTATCCCGACGAGCTGCTCGAGAGCGCCATGCGCAAGATGCTCGAGAACGAACTCGACGTACTGCCCGTCGCCCGCGCCGAGGATCCCGCCCGCGTGATCGGCTACGTGGAGCGGCCGGCGATCCTCGCCGCGTGGTTCCAGCACACACGCGACGAGGCCACCAAGGAAGACGGCTGGCTCGCCCGGCTTCGAAAGGTCCCGCGCTAGCGGTTGCCGGCGCCGGTCGCGGGCTCGGTCCCCCCGCGATGGTACTTCTGAAACCAGCTCATCATGTAGAGCTGGGTCCGCATGAAGTTGGACGGCTTCGAGCCGGTGCCGTGGTACTCTCCGTTGAACCGCAGCATCATGGTCGGCACACCGCGGTACTTGAGCGCCGTGAAAAACTCCTCGGTCTGCGGGATCGGTGTGCGCCGGTCCAGCTCGCCCGTCATCAGGAGCGTGGGGGTGGTGACCCGCCCGGCGTACATGAGCGATGAGTGCGCCAGCCACTCATCCGGCTTGTCCCAGAACGCCTGGTGGAAAAAGCTGAACGTGAACAGCGGGATGTCGGTTTCCCCGGTCATGCTGATCCAGTTGATCACGGGGCAGCGCACGGCGGCGGCCGCGAAGCGGTTCGTGTGCCCGATCACCCAGCTCGACAGCACGCCACCTCCGGAACAGCCCGACACGTACATCCGGGTCGTGTCCACGAAGCCCTTACCGACCACGGCATCCAGACCGGCCATGAGGTCGTCATAATCCGGGCCGGGATAGTTGTGGTCGATCGCGTTCGAGAAGGTGTCGCCGTATCCCGTGCTCCCGCGCGGGTTCACGTAGAGCACCACGTAGCCGTTCGCCGCGAAGTTCTGGAACATGTAGCTGAAGCCCACGTTGTACATCGCGAACGGGCCGCCGTGAATCTCGAGGATGAGCGGGTACTTCTTGGCGGGATCGAACGTGGGCGGCTTGACGATCCAGCCCTGCACCCGAGCCCCCCCGCTCGACCCGTACCACATCTCCTCGACGGATGCGAGCCGCTTGTTCCCGACCACGTCGTCGTTCACCTCGGTGAGGCGCGTCGGGGCCTGCGCCTTCCGGAGGTCGATGCGGACCACGTCGGCCGGGTGCTGTGGATCGCTCCGCACGCCCACCGCCACGAGGGTACGCGACAGGGACGCGAGGGACACGACCTGCGCCCCCTGCGTGATGTCGCGCACCCCTCCGGATAGATCGGCGTAACGGATGTTGATCGATCCCTTGTCGGGGGCGGTGAAGTACACGCCCCTGGCGTCGGGCCCCCAACGCAGGTTCTCCGGGTCACGGTCCAGGGTGCGGGTGAGATCGCGCATGCCCGACCCGTCGATGCCCGCCGCCCACAGATCCGAGGTCCGATGTGTTTGTCCCGAGGAGTCGTGGCCGGCGAACGCAATCGTGCGCCCGTCGGGGGAGACCGCGGGCTGCTCCCAGGAGCCCGGCTTGGAGATGAGGAGCTTGATCGCGCCCGTCGTCACGTCGAGCGCGTAGATGCGCGAGACCTGGTACTGCCGGTCCCAGGTCGTGTCACGCAGGCCGTCGAACACGATCGTCCGGCCGTCCGGCGTCCAATCGTATCCCACGCCCAACGCGAGACCGTCGAAGCGCGCTCCCACGTTCCAATGACCGCTCGTCAGCTGTCGCGCCGTGCCGCCGTCCGCGGGCACGAGGAAGAGGTGCGTGAACCCCTGCGGCATGTAGCCCACACGGTCCTGGCGATAATGCAGCTCGTCCACCACCCGGGGCGCGGGGGTCCATTTCGCCCCCTCGGGCGGCTTGGGGAGGGAGATGGTCCACAAGGTCGAGTCCGGGACGAGCATGGCGAAGGAGATCGACTTGCCGCCGGGAGCCCACCGTGGATCGGTCGGCATCTCGGTCACGCGCGTCACCTGCGACGAGGCACCCTCGGCGTCCATCCAGCGCACGAAGATCTGCGTGCCCTTGGGGTCACCATCCGCGAGATAGAGGATGCGGGTCCCGTCCGGGGACCAGCGCGCATCCGACCCCTTGACCAGGAAGCGATTGCGCGATCCGTCGGCGTTCATGATCCACAGGGCCGACTCCCACTTGTCTTCGATCTTGTTCACCCAGCGGCGCGTGTAGATCACCTGCGCGCCGTCCGGCGAGAGCTGGGGATCGCTCACCTGCTCCCAATCCAGGTAATGGTCGACGGTGAGCAGCGTGTCGGACGCGGTCTCCTGGGCGCGCGCGGAGGCGGCCGTCAGGATGAAGACCGCGACAAAGAAAACCGGGCGCATGAAACCTCCATCGAGGGTCAACGGACGAAGAGTGAGATACCCTAGAAACGGCCAGCCCGCTACCGCGCCGCCTTCGCGCCTCCCGTCAGGCTGTCCTTCACCACCGCTCCGCCCTTCATCACGAACGCCACATGCTCGAGCACCGTGACGTCCTGCAGCGGATCGCCCTGGACGGCGATCACATCGGCGTACTTCCCGGGCTCGAGCGCGCCCACGCGGTCGGCCCAGCCGAGCAGGTCGGCCGCGTTGACGGTCGCGGCCTGGATCGCCTGCATCGGCGTCGTGCCCCACCGCACCATGTGCGCGAATTGCTTGGCGTTCCAGCCGTGCGGGTAGACGCCCGCATCCGTCCCGTAGGCGATCTTCACGCCCGCCTGCACCGCCTTCTTGAAGTTCTCGCGCTGCTGGTGGCCCACGAGGCGCTCTTTGTCGATGATCTTCTGCGGGAAGCCGAGCCGGGCGTACTCGGCGAGGATGTAATCGTCGTTGTAGATGTCGGCCACGAGGTAGGTGCCGTGCTCCTTCATCAGGCGAATGCCCTCGTCGTCAATCAGGCTGCCGTGCTCGATCGACGCCACGCCCGCGCGCACGGCACGCTTGATCGCCTCCGCCCCGTGGGCGTGCGCGGCCACCTTGCGTCCCCACATGGCCGCTTCTTCCACGATCGCGTTGAGCTCTTCCTGCGAGTATTGCGGCGCCCCGACCGATTCCTCTTCCGAGAGCACCCCGGCGCTCGCGAGCACCTTGATCAAGTCCGCTCCGTATTTCACCTCGAACCGGATCTTCTCGCGGATCTGATCGACGCCGTTGGCGATCCCGGAAAATCCCTCGAAGCGGAGATACGGCGACATCCCGTTCACGTCGCCATGCCCACCCGTGGCCGAGAGCGGCATGGTGGAGACGAGCATGCGGGGGCCTTGAACGGCGCCGTCGTTGATCGCGTTGCGGAGCGCCACGTCGATGAACTCGGCCGCTCCCACGTTGCGCACCGTGGTGAAGCCCGCCTCGAGCGTCCGCTTGGCGTAGATGTGCGCGCGCACCGCCTCGTCGATGACGCTCATGCGGAACAGCTGCTTGTAGTAGTCCCCGGGGTCGGACGTGATGTGGGTGTGGCAGTCGATCAGACCGGGGAGCACCGTGGCGTTGCGCAGGTCGATCACCCGGGCGTCGCGCGACGCATGGGCGGCCACCGCGTCCGCCGGACCGACTTCCTTGATGCGATCGCCCTCAATGAGGATGGCCTGGTTCGCGAGCACCGTCCCGGTGCGCGTGGCCACCAGTCGCCCGGCGCGTACGAGCACCTGGGCCGGGTGGGTCGAGTCCGCCTGCGCGGCGAGAGGGCTCACGGCCGCAACGCCGGCGACCAAGACCGACAGCCCGGCGCTCCAGCGCTTCGTGCGGATCATGGGGTCCCCGCCTTCCCGGCTATCGTCTTTTCCACGCGTTGGGCGAACGCGTGCGCCGCAACCGGAGCCATTCGCGCCGCGTCCCCTTTGATCTCGTAGCTATCGGCGAGTACCGGTTTCCCGGTCGTGGCGTCGAACAGCTCCGCCCTGAGCAGCCACACCAGGTTGGAGAGGTTCGAGATCGTCCCCTTGGCGACCCAGCGAGCGCCGACCTTCCGGGCGACCGCCACCGCGCAGGCGTTGTCGCAGGGGTTGCCGCTCGCCTCCACCGCGCCTACGGCCGTCGCGACGGTCGTCGAATCGACTAGCGCCACGCGATCGGAGGCCGCGAGCGTCGCGAGCAGCTTGCTCGTCGCCGCCGCCACGATGGCGGTGTCACCGGCTTGGAGCACGTTCGCGTGCTCGCCGTCGAACCGGAGATTTACGACCGCGACGGTGGGTCGCGGACCGCCGCTCTGGGCGCGAGCGGGGGCGGGTCCGGGGCAAATCAGCAGGCCTGCAAGTGGAAAGACGGCGAATCGCACGGCGAACCTCCGGGTCGTGGGATACTCCGAGGCGGTGTAATCTAGAGGTCCCCGGACCCGGGCACCAATGACATCGACCCGCCCCGTCGCGAGCGATCAACGCGCTGCCGTCGCTGCCGGCTTCCTCGGCTGGACGCTCGACGCCTTCGATTTCTTCCTGGTCGTCATGACGCTCACGGCAATCGCCCGCGAGTTCGGCAAATCCGACGCCGCCATCGCGTTCTCCCTGCTGCTCACACTGCTGTTGCGCCCGGTCGGGGCGCTCATCTTCGGGCTCCTGGCGGATCGTTACGGGCGCAAGCTCCCATTGATGCTCGACCTGGTGTTCTACTCGGTCATCGAGGTCCTGTCGGGCCTGGCGCCGAACTACACGACCTTTCTCGTGCTCCGCGCCCTGTTCGGCATCGGGATGGGGGCCGAGTGGGGCGTAGGCGCGTCGCTCGTGATGGAGAAGGTGCCGCCCCGGCTGCGTGGGGTGATCTCCGGCGTCCTGCAGCAGGGGTATGCCGCGGGCTACCTGCTGGCGGCGCTGTGTTATTTCTTCGTGTTCCCCCGCTGGGGCTGGCGGCCGCTGTTCTTCATCGGCGGCCTGCCCGCCCTGCTCGCGCTGTTCGTGCGCGCGCGTGTCACGGAATCGGAGGTGTGGCGGGAGACGCGCGAGCAGAGCTGGAGCGGGCTGGGTCAGACGATCCGCCGGACCCTGCCGACCTTCCTTTATATCACGGCCCTCATGTGGATGATGAACCTGGTCTCACATGGGACCCAGGACTTGTATCCCACATTTCTGGAGCGGCATTGGGGGTTCGGCGCCGGGCACAAGGTCGCGCTTACCGCGTTCTCGATGGTCGGCGCCCTGACCGGCGGCACTCTCTTCGGCTTGTGGTCGAACCCGCTGGGCCGCCGACGGACGATCGTGTTCGCCCTCACGGGTGCGTTCGTCGTCATTCCGCTGTGGGCGTTCGCGCCTTCCCTGCCCGTCCTCGTCGCCGGCGCGTTCATGATGCAGTTCTTCGTGCAAGGCGCGTGGGGCGTCATCCCGGCGCACATCACGGAGCTGTCGCCCAACGCGGTGCGGGGCTTCCTGCCCGGGTTCGGATACCAGTGCGGCGCCGCGCTCGCCGGAGCCGTCCCCTACGTCGAGGCGCGACTGGCCGAGCATCTTAGCTACCCGTGGGCCATGGCCCTGTCGGCCGCGACGGTGTTCGTGCTGGGCAGCGTAGTCGCCTGGCTCGGACCCGAGCGCCGGGGAGTGGCGTTCGGGCGCGGGGAGGGATGACCGGGTGAAGGAGCGGGCGTGACGAGGTGAGGATATGAGGGACTAAAGTCCCCGCTCGGCGCCAGCGCGTCCTCAAGGACGCGACCTCACGGCGAGACTCGGGTGTCGACTAGCTTGATTCTCCACGTAGTCGATCACGCCCCGGAGCTGTCGGACTCCAATGCTTCGTAGGTCGTAGCCCTCTTCCCAGCGCAGCGGAGCTCGCGGCATCAGGCCGTCCCTGTTGGCCATTCGGGCGCTCGCACCCTTGAAGCCCTGCACCATTCGCGGGATGTCGTTGACAGCGGCGAGGCGTAGCACCACGTGCACGTGGTCCGCGACAATTCCCACGGCGAGCGAACGCGCCCCATGGCGCTTGGCCTCGCGAGGTAGAAAGCGATGCAGAAATGTTAGCACGTCTGGATTGATGATGGCCTGACGCTGCAGCGTCGTCCACGTCAAATGGGCGTACAAACGGACCATGACATGACGGTAGCCCTTTTTGGGAAGCCAGTGAGCATCGAATTCCCGCCCGCTGGACCGTTTCTTCGCAGGGAACGTCCTTCAGGACGCCACGTCGCCGAGGAGGGACTTTAGTCCCTCATATACCGGGGCCACGGTCATCTGGAGGGGGCTCACCGTCATCCGGATGGGGTCCACCGTCATCCGGATAGGGCCAACGGTCATCAAGTAACCCGCGCTCCTTCACTTCTCGCGCGTCCTCCACCAATTGCGGTTTGTCTCCGGTCAGCTAGGCTTAGGCCGATGACCACGTTCGTGAAGGCCACACAGGCGTATCAGCAGGGGCAGCGCACGCTCCCCGGGCGCTACTACACGGCGGCCGAGGTGTACGCCGAGGAGCAGGAGCGGATTTTCGCGCGACGGTGGGTATGCGTGGGGCGCGAGGCCGAGCTCGTCAATCCGGGCGATTATGTGCTGCGAGCCGTCGCGGGGGAAAGCATCATCGTAGTGCGCGGGCAGGACGGTACCGTGCGCGCCTTCTATAATGTGTGCCGCCACCGCGGCACGCGGCTGTGCGACGCCGCGCAGAGGGAGGGGCATCTCTCGGAAACGATCCAGTGTCCCTATCACGCATGGACGTACACGCTCGACGGGGCGCTAATCGGCGCGCCGCACATGAACGAGGTCGCGGGGTTCGACAAGCGGGATTATCCGCTGCACGGCGTGGCGGTCGCGATGTGGGAAGGCTTTCTCTTCGTCAATCTCGCGAAAGAACCGGAGCCCTTCGCGCGCGCCTTCGCGCCGCTCCTCACCCGCTTCAGCCGCTTCAATCTGGCGCGGCTTCGCTCCGGGCGTCGCAGCGACTATGACGTCCACGCGAACTGGAAGCTCGTCTTCCAGAATTTCTCCGAGTGTCTCCATTGCCCCATCATTCATCCGGGGCTCGCGAAGCTGACGCCGTACACGAGCGGAGAGAACGATCTATTCGAGGGACCATACCTCGGCGGCTACATGGTGATCACCCAGCCCGGCGGCAGCCTCACGATGAGCGGGCGGGCGTGCGGGCCGGCGGTGGGGTCGCTCCCGGCGGAAGATCACCAGCGCGTCTACTTCTACACGATCTTTCCCAATCTCCTGCTTTCGCTGCATCCGGATTACGTGATGTTCCACACGCTGTGGCCCTCCGGGCCGGCGCGAACCGCGATCACGTGCGAGTGGCTGTTCCATCCGGATGCGTTCGCACAACCGGGCTTCGATCCCGACGATGCCGCGCGCTTCTGGGACGAGACCAACCGCCAGGACTGGAACATCTGCGA
>DASZCN010000048.1:0-9932 GCA_035943095.1 Gemmatimonadales bacterium
CGCCTCAAAGCGGCGGGGAAGCCCACAAAGGTGGCGCTGATCGCCTGCGCGCGGAAACTCCTGACGATGCTGAACGCGATGCTGCGCGACCACAGCCGCTGGCAGGCTCGCGAATCGAACCTCCAATACAGTTGCTAACGACCTCAAGATCGACAACTGGAATTAGAATGATGGTGAAACCTTGAGGAGGAAGCCGACATGAACACCGACAAGCCCCCCAGCGGCGTGCGGAAGTCCTTCGGTGACTTCGCGCCAAAGCTGGTCGATCTCACCGACGACGTCCTCTTTGGTGACGTATGGGAGCGGCCACAGCTCTCGAAGCGCGATCGCAGCCTGATTACCTGCGCGGCGCTCATCGCGACCGGTAAGACCGAGCAGATGGACTTTCACTTTCCGAACGCGATCAAGAACGGCGTCACGAAAGAGGAGCTCGTCGAGATGATCACGCACCTCGCCTTCTACGTCGGTTGGCCGAGCGCGATGACGGCGGTGAACCGCGCGAAGGGACTCTTGACCTAGAAGGAACAATATGCGGATCGGGATTCTCGGTTCGGGGCTGATGGGCGGCAAGCTCGGCACGATCTTCGCCCGCGCGGGGCATGAGGTGGTATTCAGCTACGCGCGCAGCAAGGAGAAACTGAACAAGCTCGCGCGTGCGGCCGGCGGGAAAGCGCGCGCCGGCACACCGAGTGAGGCCGCCCAGAACGCCGACGCCATCCTTCTCGCCGTGCACTGGTCACGAATCGAAGACGTCTTGAAGCAGGCAGGCGACCTCTCGGGCAAGATCATCGTCACCTGTTCGCTCCCGATGAACGCGAACGATACCGACCTGGTCATTGCCCACACGTCCTCGGGCGCCGAGGAACTTGCCAAGAAGGTGCCCAAAGCGCGCGTCGTCGCCGCGTTCGGTACCGTGCCGAGCGAAGTACTGTTTGACGTCTTCGAAGCTCGGCGCAAGAAGACGAGGCCCAGTCTCCTGTATTGCGGCGACGATACCAAAAGCAAAGCCATTGCCGCCGAGCTGATCCGCGACGTGGGGTTCGATCCCGTGGACGCGGGGCCGTTACGGATCGCCCGTTATACGGAGCCCTTCACGCTGCTCATCGCACAGCTCGCGTACGAGGGTGACGCTGGCCCGGAGTTGGCGTATCGCTTCGAGCGGTTCGGGAGGACGCGGCGCTAGCGCCAGCCGCCTGCCTCTCGCTCAACAGAGCCTAACTGGCTCTCGGTCGGCTCCGCTCAGCAAAACCACGGCTCAGTGAGCCGGGGCGGAATTGGCCGTTCGGGCGGCGGAAGCCGGACCGCGCCGCGGACTCGGTGCTCACCCGCGCGCGCAGCCGCAACCGACCGCAGTCGATAAAACGTGACGCCCGGATCTTCCCCGGACCCGGTGGCGTCTTCCACCAGCGCGCTCACCTCCCGATGCAACTGGTCCATTCGGAGATCGGGGTGCCGCCAGCGGTAGGTGAACGCCGCGGGATCGAGGCCCTCGAGAAACGGCCGAATCGCCGGCCGCGAGAGGAGGCCCGACCCAGGCGGAATGAGGAGCCGGATCGTGTACTGCACCGGATCCACCTGGTCGATCAGGCCCTTGGCCTCTACGAAGTCCAAAACGTCGAGGTAATCGTCCAGCGTCGTCCATGGTGTGAAAGCCACGAACGACGGCCGCAGCGTGATCCCCTCCCCCGCCCCCCCCGCCCGGCGCACGATGTCGAGGGCCACCGCCACGTCGGCCCGGGTGTGCCCCTTCTCAAGGTTCGCGAGCACGACATCGCTCAGCGATTCGACGGCTGAGACGACGAAGACGCAGCCCGTCGCAGCAAACTCGGCGAACAGCTCGCGGTGCTCGAGGATGTGCTCGATCTTCGCGGTAAAATCGTAGGTGACATCGGCAAACTCCGCGTGGAGTGCGCGGACGAGCTTGAGCGCGTGGCCCGGCCCGTTGAGGAAGTCGGGGTCGCCAAAGGTGACATGTCCCGCGCCGGCAGCTGCGAGCCGACGGATGTCTGCAAGGACGATGTCCCGCGGCACGGCGAAGAACCGTCCGCCATAAACGGGCGGAATCGGACAGTGCAGGCAGCGATGCAGACAGCCGCGGCTCGCCTCGACGTAGCCCGCTGGGATGAGCTCGCCCCGGCGTGCCAGACTGACGTACCGTGTGAGCGTCGGCAGCGCTGCGCGGCTGGGCACCGGAAAGGACAACCGCTCGAGCGTAGGTGTCGGAGGCGGGGGCGGGGGCGGGGGCGCCCCTTCCTGGAACCCGGCCTCGAGCCGCTCGGCCAGGGCGACGAGCGCCCCCTCAAATTCACCTCCGAACACGGCGTCAGCTATGCGGTCGAGCAGGTAGCGGGCGTTGAGAAGAGCGTACAGTCCGTAAAACACGATGCGGCACCCAGGGTTCAAGTGCCGGACGCGTTCGGCCGCGCGCACGCCGAGGCGCAGGGCTGTGTGCATCGGGACCGCGATCCCGACGAGCCGCGCACGCCGGACCTTGGCTTCGTCGAACGGCTCCACCGCCAGATCCAGAGAGTCGGGCGCGTACCCCGCTTGCTCAAGAAACGCCTGCGGCCAGGCGACACCGAGCGGCTGATGGCCGAGCTCGTAGCAGGAGACCAGCAGGATCGCTCCCGGCTCACGCAGGGACCGGTGAGGGATCAGCATCGCCGCTTCCCCGGGACCAGCGCCTTCTCGAACCAGTGATGCGCATACGGCTCGTCGTTGAAGGCGCGGACCTCCCGGTAGCCACTCCCCTTGTAGAGCGCCTGGGCCTCCGTAAGCGTCTTGTTGGTCTCGAGTCGCAGGAGAGGAAGGCGGCGCTTCCGCCCGAGTTCCTCGAGACCAAGGAGGATTCGCTTCCCGATGCCCAGGCCGCGGGACTTGGCGTCGACCCACATCCGCTTGATCTCGCCGTGGTCCGCATGACACTTGAGAGCGCCACACCCGACCGGCTCGCCGTTCAGCATTGCAAGCAGAAAGTACCCACGCGGCGGGGTCAGCTCCTCGGGATCCGCTGAAATGCCGCGCGTGGGATCGAAACCGGCTTCGAACCTCGCAGCCAGCTCTTCGAAATAGCGTTCCAGGCAATATCGTGCAGCGCGACTCCGGGGATTCTCCACTTGCAAGCGAACCGCACCGGCGCGGAGCAGGCGCTCTAGCGACTCCATCGCCGCCGTGAGGGCGGCGCGTTGCGCCTCGGTGAGGCGGTTGAGGAGTGACCGTGCGGATTGGTCCGAGAGGCGATTCAAGAGGGCGAGTTCCCGCTTGCCGGCCGCCCTAAGCCTTGCGACGCGCACGCGTGCATCACCCGCCGATGGGCCGGTCCGAATCAGCCCCTCCGCCTCGAGGCCGCGAAGCAGGCGGCTCACGTAGCCGGAATCCAAGTCCAGTCGGGCGCGTAGCTGGCGAACCTCCACGCCCTTCACTCCGATCTCGAAGAGCAAGCGGGAAGCGCCGAGCGAGCGATCGCGCCCCAAGAAGCGGCTCTCCAGAGCCCCGATCTGCTGCGTGACGGTCCGATTGAAGCGGCGGATTTGGGCGACGGCATCCATTTCCCTGACATTAGTCAGAGATGTCCGCCGTGGCAAGCCAATTACGTTGACACCTCGTTCAGCTGCCCCGTTGCCACGTCGTACACGAAGCCGCGCACCGCGATGCTGCTCGGAACCCACGGGTGGGCCTTGGCCCTCTCGATCTGGCGTCGGGTGCTCGCCTCGAGGTCGTCAAACGCATGGAATTGCGTCGGCACTTCGGGCCCTGTCCCCCGCTCCGCCTCGAGCCGCGCCAGCAGCTCCTCGTCCTAGAACGTGAGCATGCCACAGTCGGTGTGGCTCATGATCATCCACTCCTCGCTGCCGAGCAGGTAGTGCGAGATCAGGAGTGAGCGGAGCGCATCGTCCGTCACGAGGCCCCCCGAGTTCCGGATGATGTGCGCATCGCCCGGTTGGAGGCCCAGCAGCGGCTCGACGGCGAGACGGGCATCCATGCACGCGACCACGGCGAGCTTCCGCGCCGGTCGCCTCGGCAGCTGTCCCAACGCGAAGGCGCGCGCGTACCGGCCGTTGGCCTGGAGCACGTCGTCGATGACGGTCACTAGGCTACACCGACCTCGATACTGCGCCACTTGCCCTGGCGGAACCGCAGGACGGAGAGGGCGCAGCGCGTCATGTGACCGAGCAGAATCGCGGTCCAGATGTCCGCCAGATGGAGGTCCCGCGTCGCCTGAATCACCGCGCACAGGCCGAGCGGGACGACGATCTGGGAGATGATCGAAATGTAGAGCGGCGAGCGGGTGTCGCCGGTTCCCTGGAGTCCTCCCGTGTACGTGAGCGCGACGGTCACGAAGAGGCCGGAGACACTGAGAAACGTGAGCAGCTGGACGCCGATGCCGACGACCACCGGGTCGTTCATGCCGAACACGCCAAGCAGCGCGCGCGGAATCGTGAGGAAGAGGACCCCGATCGCCGCGGCGAGACCGAGCCCGATCCCCGCGGCGACGTGGACGCCGCGGACGGAGCGCTCGGGGCGCCCGGCGCCGAGATTCTGGCCCGCCACCGCCGCGGCGGCGCCCATCAGCCCCACCGACGTCCACGTGATGAACGAGAACAGCTCCGTGTAGCTCACCGCATAGGCTGCCTGCGCCTCGGCGCTTTGCGCGAGCGAGCCGATGTACCGGAGCAGCATCACGCCCGCGATGTTCATCGCGATCCCCTGGACGCCCGTGGGCAGGCCGAAGCGGAACAGCGCCCGGATGATGCCCCAGTCGGGCCGCCAATCCATTCCCCGGTGCCATTGGACCGGCAGGCGTCCCGAGAACAGCAGGTACGCCGCGACGGCGCTGACGGTCAGCCCTGCCACCGTGGTGCCGACGGCGGCGCCCGCGGTCCCGAGGCGCGGGGCCGGTCCGACGCCCGTGATGAACACCACGTTGCACACGATGTTCAGGACCGTGAGGAGGATTCCGAGCCGGAGCGGCGTGCGCGCGTCTCCCGCGGCCCGCAACGCCCCGCTCACCATGAAGAAGAGCAGCGTCCCCACGCTGCCGACGAACATGATCCGAAGGAACGGCAGCGCCTGGGCCTGGACCGCGGGCGCCGCATGCACGACCCCGAGGAGGGACGGCGCCAGGATCCAGCCGAGGGGCGCGAGGACGAGACCCCACAGTGCCAGAGCCGCGAGGGCCGCCTGATAGACGGTGCGATTCACCTTCTCCGGATCGTTCGCCCCGGCGAACCGCGCCACGAGTACGCCCATGCCGCTGAACACCGACATGACGAACACGATCACCACGACGAAGATCTGAATCGCGACGCCGATCCCCGCGTTGCCCGCGTACCCCACGAGGTGTCCGACGAGCGCGTGATCCACGACGCCCTGGAGCCCGCCGATCAGGTTCTGCAGCATCGTGGGCCAGGCGAGCATCCAGACCGCCCGGGCGATCGGGCCCTCGACGATGGAGCGGTCGAGTGGTTTCGACGGACTGACGGTGGTGGTCATGCGTCGAGCGGTGATGCCTTGAGAGAGCGCTCCAGTACGCGCGGGTCGCCCATGCGCTCGGCCCACGCGGCGAACGCCGGCGTGGGGCCGCGCCATTCGAGCTCATCCACGTCGGCGAACAGCGGGGCGTCGGTCCTGAGCGTCGCCAGCCGCTTGAAGAGCAGCGCCATATCGCGGTTCACGCCGAGTACCGTGTCTGGAAAATCCTCAATGGGACCGTGTTGGTTCAGCAGGCGCGCGGCCGTCGCCTTGCCTATCCCCTCGATGCCAGGATACCCGTCCTGGGCGTCACCGACCAGGGCGAGAAAGTCCGGGATCAGTGCGGGGTCGACGCCGAACTTGGCCCGGACTCCGTCCGCATCGCGGATCGTGGCGGTGCGACGATCCACCTGGACGACCAAGTCCCCCCGGACGCATTGCGCTAGATCTTTGTCATTTGCCCAGATGCACACCTTTTCGACGCGGTCATCGAGCGACGCCAGATGGGCCGCCGATGCGAGCGCGTCGTCGGCTTCGAGCTCGACCATGGGCCATACCACCACCCCCATGGCCGCGAGGGCAGCTTCCAGCGGCTGGAATTGCGCGGCCAGCACGCGCTCGATCCCCTCCCCCGTCTTGTACCCGGGCCACAGCGCGTTGCGGAACGACTCGATCACATGATCCGTCGCGACACCGATATGGGACGCACCGTCCTCGATCATCTTCAACACCGTGTTGAGGACGCCGATAACCGCGCCGAAGGGGGGATCGCGGTCGGGCTTGGCGCGCCTGAGGCCGTAGAAATGACGGAACAGCTCGTAGGTGCCGTCGACGACATGCACGATCATCGCGCTGGCGTCAGGAATTGGGGCGCCCGGCCGCCGCGGCGCGGGCCAGGAGCAGCGCGCGCTCCCGCTCGTTGCGGGTGAGCGAGGCGGCGCGCTCGAACTCCGCCCGGGCCTCGTCGCGCCGGCCGAGCTTCTCGAGAAAGTCGCCGCGTACGCTGGGCAACAGATGGTAGCTCGCGAGTGACGGTTCCCCAGCGAGCGCCTCTACGATCTCGAGACCCGCGGCGGGACCAAAGGCCATCGCGTACGCCACCGCCCGATTCACCTCGATGACCGGGGACGGCGTGAGCTGCGCCAGCGCATCGTACAGCGCGGTGATCCGCGTCCAGTCGGTGTCTTCCGCCGTCGCCGCGCGGGCGTGACAGACCGCGATCGCCGCCTGCAGCGCGTACGGCCCGAGCGTGCCGCCGAGCGCTTCCACCCGCTCGAAGGCCGCGAGGCCGCGACCGATGAGGAGGCGATCCCAGCGGGACCGGTCCTGATCGAGCAGCAGCACGGGCTCCCCCGAGGGCCGGACCCGCGCCCGCAGGCGCGACCCCTGGATTTCCATCAAGGCCACGAGCCCGTGCACCTCCGGCTCCTGGGGCTCGAGCTCGGCGAGAATGCGACCGAGGCGGAGCGCCTCGTCGCACAACGGGGGCCTCGTCCAGTCGGCCCCGGCGGTCGCCGTGTACCCCTCGTTGAAGATCAGGTAGATCACTTCGAGCACCGACGAGAGGCGGGCGGCCCGGTCCGCGCCGCGCGGCACCTCGAACGGGACGCGGGCCTCGGCGAGGGTACGCTTGGCCCGCACGATGCGCTGCGCGACCGTCGCGACCGGGGAGAGAAAGGCGCGCGCGATCTCCTCGGTGGTCAGCCCGCCCAACAGGCGAAGCGTGAGCGCCAGGCGCGCTTCGGTGGAGAGGACCGGATGGCAGGCCGTGAACATGAGGCGAAGGAGGTCGTCCCCGACGTCGTCGTCGATCGCGCGGTGGAGCTCGTCCTCGGGACTCACCTGCCGGGCCTCGAGCTCCGGGGCAAGCGTCTCGTGCTTGCGCTCGACCATCTTGCCCCGCCGCAGCGCGTCGATCGCGCGATGCTTGGCGGTGGCCATGAGCCACGCGCCCGGATTGTCCGGCACCCCGGACGCAGGCCACCGCTCGAGCGCCGCGAGCAGCGCCTCCTGCGCAAGATCCTCCGCCAGGCCGACGTCCCGCACCATCCGGGCGAGGCCGGCGATGAGCCTGGCGGATTCGATCCGCCAGACCGCATCGATGGCCTCATGGATATCGGACACTACCGACCGGCGGCCTTCCGGACGTCCGGCGGAAGGTCCTCGATCTCCTGGACCTGGCGAACCTCGATGACGTCGCCGTCCAGCATCGGCGCGCGCTTGGCCCACTCGATCGCCTCGGCCTGCGATTTCACCTGAAGCATCCAGTAGCCGCCCACCAGCTCCTTGGACTCCGTGAAGGGTCCATCCACCACCTTGGGCGTGCCGCCCGCGAACTTGACGCGCGCTCCCTTGGCGGGTGGGGTGAGCCCGTCCAGGCCCAGCAGCACGCCGGCCTTGGTCAGCGAGTCGTTGTACTTCGTCATCTTCGCGATGAGGTCGGCCGGCGGTACGAAGTCCGCCGCCGCATTCTCGTACGCCTTCGGAACCACTATCATCATGAATCGCATCGTCCAGGCCTCTCTGTTGGGGTTCTATGGATGCGTCGAACGAGACCGGGCGGAATCGACACCCTGCTATCCCCCCGCCAGGGCACCCACGACCAGGAGGGGCTCGCGGCCCGTCGCGACGGGCTCGGGAAGGGGGGCATCGGGGAGGGCGTGCGACAGATCGCGAGCACACGCGAAGAACCGCACGAATGGACGGCGCTCGAGCGTGACCTGGTCCCGAATCGTGCCGCGCAGCATCGGGTAGCTCGCCTCGAGCGCGTCGAGCACCGCCCGCTGCGTCGCCGGGCTCTCGACCACGAGCTCGACTTCCCCCTCGACGCGCGCCAGCCTCCGCAAGTGCTGCGGGAGCTCGACCCGGATCATTGCAGCGTCTGGACCTCCACGGACACGACCGCGGGGAGGTCTCGCACGATCGGCGTCCAGCTGTCGCCGGCGTCGGACGACGCGTACACCTGCCCTCCGGTGGTGCCGAAGTAGACGCCGCAGGGGTCGAGCGAGTCGACCGCCATCGCGTCGCGCAGCACGTTCACATAGCAGTCGCGCTGTGGCAGGCCCTTGGTGAGCGCCTCCCACTCGTTGCCCCCGGTCCGGCTCCGATACACGCGCAGCTTGGCATCGGGCGGGTAATGCTCGGAGTCGCTCTTGATGGGCACCACGTAAATGGTTTCCGGCTCGTGGGCGTGGACGTCGATCGGGAACCCGAAGTCCGTGGGGAGGTTCCCACTGATTTCCTGCCACGACGCTCCGCCGTCGTCCGAGCGCATGACGTCCCAGTGCTTCTGCATGAAGAGGACCTTGGGGCGCGACGGGTGCATGGCGATGCGGTGGACGCAGTGGCCCACCTCGGCCGTTGGGTCGGGGAGTTGAAAGGGAGATTTGAGCCCGCAGTTCGCCGGCCGCCACGTCTTGCCCGCGTCGTCCGTCTGGAACACGCCCGCGGCCGAGATCGCAACGCTGATCCGCTCCTTGGCGCGCGGATCGAGGACGATGGTGTGCAGGCACATCCCGCCGGCTCCGGGCTGCCACAGGTGCCCCTTCGCGGCCCGCAAGGCGGGAAGCTCCTGCCAGGTCTGACCGCCGTCGGTCGAGCGGAATAAACCCGCATCCTCCACGCCGGCGTACACGGTATCCGGGTCCGCGAGCGACGGCTCGAGATGCCAGACGCGCTTGAACTCCCACGGGTGCTGGGTGCCGTCGTACCACTGATGCGTGCCGGGGACGCCATCGTAGGCGAACTTGTTTCCCACCGTTTCCCACGTCTTGCCGCCGTCGCTCGAGCGCTGGATGACCTGGCCAAACCAGGCGCTCGACTGCGAGGCGTACAGGCGGTTCGGATCGGCGGGTGAGCCTTTCACATGATAGATCTCCCAGCCCCCGAAGTGCGGGCCATTAACAGCCCACTGCTTGCGCGTTCCGTCCGAGCTCAGAACGAACGCGCCCTTGCGCGTGCCCACCAGTACCTGGACCCTGCTCATGGCACCCCCCACATCCCGTTTCGTGTGCCGATAAAGTAGCCGATTCTGGCTATGCCCGGAAAGTACGAGGGCCCCGGATCGCTCCGGGGCCCTCGAGAATTTCAATCCGCCTGGATGTTGCTTACTGACAGGCGGGCGCGCCTTCGGAAACCGCCGGCGCCACTGCCGCCGTGTTGATGAAGATCGCGCACGTCACTAAGGGGTTGGTGAGGTTTCTGTTCGTGATCGTCGCGCTCCACCCACCACCGTTCACGGTCGGACCACCGAGAACGTTCCCGGTCGTCACGCAGAAGTTCACGGTACCCGCGGTGGGCGGTACGGTGCACGACGTAGTGCCGCTGTACTTGACCGAGTCGGCGAAGAACGCTTCCTCGGCGGTCACCAGGTTCCGAAGATCCGACTTCATCGAGGCGATGTACGCCTTCGCCTTGGTGTTGGCGAACTTCGGGATCGCGATGGCGGCCAGAATGCCGAT
>DASZCN010000049.1:0-22919 GCA_035943095.1 Gemmatimonadales bacterium
CCGCCCCCCCCCCCCGGCCACATCACGATCAAGCCGCCAAGCGCGACGATGAGCCCGCCGTACCACACCCACCACACGAGGGGATTGATCGTGAACCGGAAGACCGCCTGCTCGGTGCCGTTCACGACGCCGCCGAGGACGACATACAGGTCCTCCCGCAGCAAGCTCATGATGCTCGGCTCGGTCGAGGGTTGGAACGTGGGCCGGCCCAACCCGTCCACGTGCTGGCGCTTCTCGGGGTTCAAGAGCCCCATCGGCTTGCCGTCGCGCCGCACTTCGACCGCGGCGGCCGTGACCTGCCGATTCAACGCGTCGTACTGGGAGAGGCCCAGACTCGTGAATGTATAGGTGGAGCCGTACGGGCTCCGCAGCGAGACCGACTCACCGGGCCGCAGGGTCGCTTCGGTCTCGGTCTTGAAGGCCATACCGGCGAAGGCGACGAACAGAATGACGATCCCGGTATGGACGATATAGCCGCCATAGCGCCGCCGATTACGGGCCAACAGGCGGCCGAGCGCCAGCGCGTAGCCCTCGCCGTACTGGCGGTGCCGCGCGCGGGCCCCGCGGGCGAATTCCTGGGTCACCGTACCGAGGACGAACGCCCCCAGGCCGATCGCGACGATCGCATAGAAGTCACGCATGCCGGCGACGAGAACGATCAGCGCGGCGAACGTCCCGACAGTGACCGGAACCGCGAATTGCCGTTTCAAGTTCGGGACCGACGCCCGCCGCCACGCGATGAGCGGCCCGATCCCCGTGAGTGCGAGCAGCCCGAGTCCCAACGGGATGTTCACTTGGTTGAAGAACGGCGGCCCCACGGTGATTTTCGTTCCCTTCACCAGCTCGGACAGGATGGGGAACAGCGTCCCCCACAGCACCGAGAACGCTATCCCGATGAGCAACAGGTTGTTGAACAGGAAGCTCGCTTCGCGACTGATCATCGATTCGAGGTGCGCCTCGGCCTCGAGCAGCGGCAGCCGGATCGCGTACAGCGTGAAGCTCACGATGCCGGCCACGACCAGGAACCCAAGGAAGAAGTAACCCACGTTCGACTGAGTGAAGGAGTGCACGCTCGAGATCACGCCGGAGCGCGTGATGAACGTGCCAAAGATCGAGAGGAGCCACGACCCGATGATCAACCCGAGATTCCATTTCTTGAGCATCCCACGCTTTTCCTGAATCATCACCGAGTGGAGAAACGCAGTCATCGTGAGCCAGGGCAGGAGCGACGCGTTCTCCACGGGGTCCCACGCCCAGTAGCCGCCCCAGCCGAGCTCTACATAGGCCCACCACATGCCGAGGCAGATCCCGATCGAGAGGAACAGCCACGAGAGCAGGGTCCACTTGCGAATGGCCACCAGCCAATCGGTGTCGAGCTTCTTCGAGAGCAGCGCCGCCATCGCGAACGCGTAGGGAATCGTGATCGAGATGTAGCCGAGGTACAGCATCGGCGGGTGGACCACCATCCCGGGGTTCTGGAGCTGCGGGTTGAGCCCGTTGCCGTCGACTGGGGTGTAGGCAAGCCGCTCGAACGGGCTCGCGTGGCCGAACAACATGACGGAGATGAAAAAGGCCGCGACGGCCGAGACGACGCCGGCGACGTAGGGGAGCAGCTCACGATTGTGACGCGGCGTGAGGGCCAAAGCGAGCGAGCCGAACACCGAGAGCACTGTGGCCCAGAAGAGGAGGCTGCCCTTCTGGCCCGCGTACAGCGCAGACCAGGTGTAAAAGATCGGCAGGTTGCGGCTGGTATAGGCGGCGACATACTCGACGTTGAAGTCGTGGTGGAACAAGGCCCATTCGAGCGAGAACACGGAGACGAGGAGGGCCCCGCACATGGCGAAGACCGCGTGACGGGCACTGCGTGCGAGATCCGGGCGCGCGGCAAGCCCGCCCACGATCCCGGCGAGCGCGCCCCACACCCCCAGCAGGAAGGCGAGCCAGAGGCCGATGCTGCCGAGAACCGTCATCTAGGCCTTGGGAACTGATTCGTAGCGCGAACCGCACTTCGCTAGAACGTTCGTCGCGTGGATCACGCCGTCCTTCTGAAGCCGCCCTTCCACGACGACCTCGACCGAGTCCGTGAAGGTGTCGGGCGGCAGCCCGTGGAACACCACCGGATATCGTGCGCTCCCGTCCGACACGTCGAAGCGGAGCGTCTGGGTGGCGACATCCTTGGAAACGGTGCCCCGCACGACGTGAGCGCCGACTCTCATGCCCACGTTATAGAAGGATGGATCGAACGCGACCTTCTGGGTGAGCTCGGTGGGCGTGAGAAAGTATTGGCCCGTTTCCTTCACGCCCGAGGCCATGAGATAGCCGACCGACACGACGATCAACCCTGCTCCGATGGCGAACTTCGTTCCGGCGTTCATGCCCTCCATTATACCTCCTGGCGGCCCGCATGCTCCAGCGCCCACCGCACGGCATCTTCCGGCCTCGCCTCTCGATGAATCTCCACGGCCGACGTGAAAGCATCATGAAGGCCTACCACCGGTGTATTCGTGCGCCGGGCCAGCGCAATTTCTGAGAGCGTGCCCCACCCACCGCCGATCGCGATCATCGCCTGCGCCGCCCGCGCGATGAGGGCGTTGCGCATCTCGCCCATCCCGGTCGCGAGGGCGACGTCGATGCTCGCGTTCGCGTCGGCCGCGTCATTGCCGGGGAGAATGCCGATCGTGAGTCCGCCCGCTGCTTTGGCGCCGCGCGCCGCGGCTTCCATCACGCCGCCGAGCCCCCCGCACAGCAACACCGCGCCGCCTAGGGCGAGGAGGCGGCCGACCGCGGTCGCCCATTCAGCCTCTTGCGCCGTGCACGAGGAGCCACCGACGACTGCGACGAGCGGGCCCTTCATCGCCGTTTCCGACGATCCGGAGCCGCCCAGTAGAGCGCCGTGGCGATCGCGCGGCGCCATTCCGCCAGCTGCGCCTGCACGGCGCGCTTGTTCCGACCCGGCCGGAACTGCGTGAACCGACGTCCCGCGAGGAAATCGCGCGGCCCCTTCCAAACGCCAAGCGCGAGCCCGGCGAGCGCGGCGGCGCCAAGCGCCGTGGTTTCGAGGACGTCCGGGCGCGCGACCGGGACGCCGAGCAGGTCGGCTTGAAACTGCATCAGAAAATCGTTCGCGGCGGCCCCGCCGTCGACCTGGAGGGCTTGCAGCGTGAGCTGCGCATCGGCGGTCATCGCGTCGAGCACGTCCTTGGTGCTGTAGGCCATCGCCTCGAGCGCCGCGCGCGCGAGCTGGGCACGGCTGGTGCCACGTGTCAGCCCCACGATCGTGCCGCGGGCATTCGGCTGCCAATGCGGCGCGCCGAGCCCAACGAACGCCGGCACGAAGTACACACCGCCCGTATCCGGGACGCCGCGAGCCAGCGCGTCGGTTTCCGCCGCCTGATGGATCACCTCGAGCCCGTCGCGAAGCCACTGGACCGAGGCCCCGGCGATGAACACGCTGCCCTCGAGGGCGTAGACCGGCTCGCCACGCGGGCCGCAGGCGACGGTCGTGAGGAGGCCGTGCGTCGATTCGGGGCGTCGCCGGCCGGTATTGAGGAGGAGAAAGGCGCCCGTGCCGTAGGTGTTCTTCGCCTGGCCGGGCTCCACACACCCTTGTCCGAACAGCGCCGCCTGCTGATCGCCCGCGACGCCGCCGATGGGCATCTCGGACCCCAAGTGCTTCGCCTCGCAAACGCCGAAGGCCCCGCTCGACGTCCGCACTTCCGGGAGCGCGTCGGCTCGAACGCCGAACAGGCGCAGCAGGTCGGGGTCCCAGGCGCGCGTCCTGATGTTGTAGAGCATGGTGCGCGACGCGTTGGTGTGATCGGTCGCGAAGACCTTGCCGTTGGTCAGGCGGGAGACCAGCCATGCGTCCACCGTCCCGAACACCGCTTCGCCGGACGCCACCCGCCGCTCGAGGCCCGGCACGTGCTCGAGCAGCCACTCGATCTTGGTCGCGGAGAAATACGGATCGAGCACGAGACCGGTGCGCGACCGGATCAGGGCGGCCTTGCGCCGCTTCACGAGTTGAGCGCAGCGCGGCGCCGTGCGCCGATCCTGCCACACGATGGCCCGGTAGAGCGGCCGACCGCTGTCCCGCTCCCACACGCACACCGTCTCGCGCTGGTTGGTGATGCCGACGCCCACCGGCACGACCTCGGCCTGCCTGATGGCGTCGCGCGCGGCCTCGCGCACCGCCCGGAAGATCTCCTCGGGATCGTGCTCGACCTCGCCCGGCCGTGGGAAGTACTGCGTCAGCTCGCGGTAGCCGCGACCGAGGAGGCGCCCATCCGCGCCGACGACCAGTGTGGTGACGCCGGTCGTGCCCTCATCGATCGCCAGCACCGCGCTCACGGGCGGCCGCCGTTCGTGAACGGCGGGTGCTCGAGGCCTCGATCGGTCAGGAAGCCGGTGACGTAGCGCGCTGGCGTCACGTCGAACGCCGGGTTGAGCGCGGTCACGGCGGGCGGTGCTATCGCCCGCCCCGCCACCGTCTTCACCTCGTCCGGGCTACGCTCCTCGATCGGGATCCCATCGCCGTCCGCGAGCCCGGCATCGATGGTCGAGGACGGGGCCGCGCAGTAGAACGGCACGCCGTGATGCCGGGCGAGCACCGCGAGCGAGTAGGTGCCGATCTTGTTCGCGAAATCGCCGTTCGCCGCGATGCGATCGGCGCCCACGATCACGACGTCCACCCGGGCCTGGCGCATGAGCGATCCCGCCGCGCCATCCGCGATCACCGTGCAGGAGATCCCGGCGCGCCAGAGCTCCCAGGCGGTCAGCCGGGCGCCCTGCAGCACGGGGCGCGTTTCGTCGACGAAGACGTGCACCTGTCGCCCCGCGTCGTGTGCCAGATAGATGGGTGCCAGCGCAGTCCCGATTCCGCCGGTGGCGAGCGCGCCGGCGTTGCAATGGGTCAGGACCTTCGTCCCGGTGGGGACGAGGGGCAGCCCCGCCTCACCGATCCGCCGACACATCGCGCGGTCTTCCTGCCAAATTGCGGTGGCCTCCGCCTGCAGGCGTTCCCAGATCGCTCCCCCCCCTCCTCCGCCGCCCCCGCCCGCGGTCTCCCTGGCGACCCTGGCCATGCGATCCAGTGCCCACTTCAGGTTGACCGCCGTGGGGCGCGTGGCCGCGAGCAGCCGCGCCAGTTGGTCGATCCGGGTGAGGAACGCGTCACGCGGAGCCGCCCGCAGCTCACGCGTCCCGGCCACGAGGCCCATCGCCGCCGCGATGCCGATGAGGGGCGCGCCGCGCACCTGTAGCGTGCGGATCGCGTCCGCAACGGCCTCCGCGCTCTCGAGATCGCGCTCGATCTGCGCTTCCGGAAGCGCCCGTTGATCGATGATGCGGACCGCGCCGGAGGGGGACCAGGAGATGGCTTGGACGCTCATTAGTGCGGAATGTGGAGTGTGGAGTGCGGAGTGTAAATGGAAGGTCGAGTCACGAATCGAGGCCCTCGCTGCAACTCCGCATTCCGCACTCCGCACTCCGCACTTAGCTTTGGCCCATGACCTACCAAACCCTCCTCTTCGAGGTCAGAGACAGCGTCGCCTTCGTGACGATCAACCGCCCCGACAAGCTCAACGCGCTGAACGATCAGGTGGTCGAGGAGCTCGCGGGTGCCGCGGAACGCGTGGCCACGAACGACGAGATCCGGGGCGCCCTGCTCACCGGCGCGGGCCCGAAGGCCTTCGTCGCAGGCGCCGATATTGGTGATCTGGCAAAGCAGGGCCCGTTCGACGGGAAGGCCCGCGCCCTCCGTGGCCAGGCGATGCTGCGACGCTTCGAGACCTGCGGCAAGCCGGTGGTCGCCGCGGTGAATGGCTACGCCCTGGGCGGCGGGTGCGAGCTCGCCATGGCCTGTCACCTGCGCATCGCGAGCGAGAACGCAAAGTTCGGCCAGCCCGAGGTGAAGCTCGGGATCGCGCCGGGGTACGGCGGCACGCAGCGACTCCCCCGGCTCGTGGGCAAGGGGAACGCGCTGCATCTGATCCTCACGGGAGAGATGATCGATGCAAAGGAAGCCCATCGCATCGGGTTGGTGACACGCGTCGTGCCGGCTGGCGAGCTGGTCGCGACCGCGGAGCAGATCCTTCGGGGTATCCTGTCCATGGGGCCGCTGGCGGTGCGCCTGGCGCTCGAGGCCGTGGACCAGGGATACGAAATGACGCTCGATCTAGGGCTGCTCCTCGAGGCGAACCATTTTGGGCTGCTCGCCGCCACGGAGGACATGAAGGACGGGCTCACCGCCTTCCTGGAAAAGCGTCCCCCGCGCTTCCGCGGTCGATGAGAGTAAGTCTTGCCACGACAATAACTTCAGGGTATTTTTAGTGGGTTATCTGGGGGTCGCGCGGCGGTGCCGCGCTGCGCCACGGGATGCCCCGTGGCGCTTTTCGTAGGGGGCGAATGGCACAGCAGGGACGCGGAGGAAAGGGGCGGCCGACGCCGGTCGGCGAGGCGCTCCGGAGCTACCTCACCAAGGCCGGGCTGGCCCAGCGGCTCGCACAGGCGCAGGTGATCCCGGACTGGCCGCGGCTCGTGGGCGCGCAGATCGCCCAGGTCACGACCCCGGAGAGCGTGAGCCCCGACGGTACCCTGTTCGTGCGGGTGGCGACCAGCCCCTGGATGACGGAGCTGCAGCTGATGGCCCCGCAGATCATGGCGGCGATCAACGCGGGGCGCGGCGCCGGGCGCATCAAGACGATTCGCTGGCTTCTTTCACACTAGAGCGTTATGGCCAAGGGAAAACCCGCGGCAAAGAAGGATAAAGGGAACGGCGGCTACCAGGCCGACTCGATTCAGGTCCTGAAGGGCCTGGAGGCGGTGCGCCGCCGTCCGGCCATGTACATCGGATCCGTGTCGGGGCGCGGGTTGCATCATCTCGTGTACGAGGTCGTGGACAACTCGGTGGACGAGGCGCTCGCCGGCTACAGCACGCGCATCGATGTCACCATTCACGCGGACAACGCGATCACGGTGGTGGACAACGGCCGCGGCATTCCGGTCGACATCCACAAGACGGAAAAGAAGCCGGGCGTCGAGGTGGCGCTCACGGTGTTGCACGCCGGCGGCAAGTTCGACAAGAGCACCTACAAAGTGTCGGGCGGTCTCCACGGCGTCGGGGTGTCGGTGGTGAACGCCCTGTCGGAAAAGCTCGAGGTGTGGGTCGACCGCGACGGCAAGCGCCACCATATGGCGTTCGAGCGCGGCGACACCAAGAAGAAACTCGAGGTCATCGGCAAGGCGAAGGGGACCGGGACGACCGTCTGGTTCAAGCCCGACCCGCAGATCTTCACCGAGACCCGGTTCGACTACGCGACCATCGCCACGCGTCTCCGCGAGCTTGCGTTCCTGAACAAAGCGCTCACCATCACGCTCAAGGACGAACGCAAGGGTCAGCAGAAGGAAGAGACCTTCTTCTACAAGGGCGGGCTCGCGGAGTTCGTCAAGCACCTGCTCGGGACGCGAAAGACGCTGCACCCGAAGCCGATCACCTTCGAGGCGCAGCGGGAAGGCGTCCAGGTCGAAGGCGCGGTGCAGTACGACGACGGCTACAACGACAACACGCTGTCCTTCGTCAATAACATCAACACGCACGAGGGCGGCACGCATCTCACCGGCTTCCGCGCGGCGCTCACGCGCACGATCAACGAGTGGGCCAAGAAGGACGGGCTGCTCAAGAAGGAAGAGTTCACCCTGACGGGCGACGACATCCGCGAGGGGCTCACCGCGGTGCTGCACGTGAAGGTGAAGGATCCGCAGTTCGAGGGACAGACCAAGACCAAGCTGGGCAATTCGGAGGTCGAAGGCATCGTGAAGAGCGTGGTGAACGACGCGCTCGGCGAATTCTTCGACAAGAGCCCGAGCGTGGCGCGCATCATCATCGCGAAAGCCCTGAGCGCCGCGCGGGCGCGGGAAGCGGCGCGCAAGGCCCGGGAGCTGGTCCGCAAGAAGAGCGGACTCGAGGGCGGGTTGCTCCCCGGCAAGCTCGCCGACTGCAGCGTGAGCGACCCCGAGCTCACCGAGCTGTACCTCGTCGAGGGCGACTCGGCGGGTGGCTCGGCGAAGCAGGGGCGCGACCGCACCTTTCAAGCGATCCTGCCACTGCGGGGCAAGATCCTCAACGTTCAGAAGGCCCGGATCGACAAGATCCTCTCCAACGAAGAAATCCGTACGATCATCACGGCGATCGGCACCAGCGTGGGCGAAGATTTCAAGCTCGACGACGCGCGCTACCACAAGATCATCATCATGACCGACGCCGACGTGGACGGCGCCCACATCCGGACGCTCCTCCTGACCTTCTTCTACAAGGAGATGAAGTTCCTGATCGACGCCGGGTACATCTACATCGCGCAGCCGCCGCTGTATCGAGTCGCCAAGGGCAAGGAAGAGTTCTACGCGTACGAAGAGAAGGAGCGCGACGCCTACGCCAAGCGACTTTCTAACGGGGAGGGCGGGCACGGCACGGTGGTCATCCAGCGCTATAAGGGTTTGGGGGAGATGAACCCCGACCAGTTGCGGAATACCACGATGGACCCCGCACGCCGCACGCTCCTCAAGGTGACCATGGAGGACGCGTTCGAGGCGTCGCAGCTCTTCGAGACGTTGATGGGCGACGAGGTCGAGCCTCGCCGCAAGTTCATCGAGGAGAACGCGAAGTTCGTGCGGAACCTGGACGTGTAGCGAGGTCCTCAACGCCGGCTTTGGTCACGCGATGTGACACGAGCGGCAACGGCTTTTCGTCGAGCTTGTCCCCGATCACGATCGCCTGCCCGAGCGCTTCGAACGCCAGCTTCATCCCGTTCGAGTCCTTCGCGAAGACCGAGGCGATCGGCTCCGCCGCCAGCACTTTGTCTCCCGGCTTTGCCGTGATCACGAATCCGACGGTGGGATCCACTGGGTCCTCGACCTTGAGACGACCGCCGCCCATCGCCACGACGGCGCGCCCGATGATCCTTGGCTCCACCCGCCGCACGACTCCCGTGCGGGGCGCGTTGTACACCTCGACCTCCTGGGCCTGCGGCAGCACGGACGCGTCTTCCACCACCTTGGGGTTGCCGCCCTGTGCCTCGATTACCTGCTCGAACTTCTCGGCCGCGAGCCCGGAGCCGATCGCATTCTCGAGCCGCTGGCGCGCCTTTTTCGACGTCTTCTCCACTCCCGCGGCCAGCAGCATTTCCACCCCGAGCGCGTAGGTCACTTCCATCAAGTCGTCGGGACCCTCGCCCCGTAGCGCGAGGATCGCTTCCTCGGTCTCGAGCGCGTTGCCACAGGCCCGGCCGAGCGGGCGATCCATGGCGGTGAGCAGCGCCACCGTGGGGCAGCCACGGTCTTCGCCGAGGGCGATCATGGTCTTCGCGAGCTCGAGGCTCTGCTCCAGCGTGGGCAGGAAGGCCCCGCTGCCGCGCTTCACGTCCAGCACGAGCGCGTTCAGGCCCTCGGCCAGCTTCTTCGACATGATGCTCGCGGCGATCAGGGGAATCGCTTCGACGGTCCCGGTGACGTCGCGCAGGGCGTAGAGTCGCCGATCGGCCGGGGCGATTTCGGGTGTCTGGCCGATCATCGCGCAGCACAGCTTCGTGACCTGCGCCTTGGCTTCGGCGAGCGACAACGCGGTGCGAAAACCGGGGATCGCTTCCAGCTTGTCGAGCGTGCCGCCCGTGTGGCCCAGGCCGCGCCCCGACATCATCGGGACCGCGACGCCGCACGTGGCGACGAGTGGCGCCAGCACGAGCGATACCTTGTCGCCCACGCCGCCGGTCGAGTGCTTGTCGACGCGTGGCGTCGCCCACGCATCGAACGACAGCCGCTGACCCGAGGCGAGCATCGCGTCGGTGAGGGCGGCGAGCTCCTGGCGCTCGAGCCCCCGGAGCAGCACCGCCATCAGGAGCGCCGACATCTGGTAGTCGGGAATGCGGTCGGCGGTGTACGCGGCGACCAGCGCGGACCACTCTTCGGGAGTGAGCGCGCCGCCGTCGCGCTTGCGCTCGATCAAGGGCACGACCAACATTCAGCGACCCCTCGTGTTCCGGAGTCGTCGATGCGCCCTGCAGCCTCCCTGATCCTGAGCTTCCTCCTCGCCAGCCCGTTGCGCGCCCAGGCGCCCCTGACGGCGAAGGAGCACCTCGCCCTCGGCGACAGTGCGCACGCGGCGCTGGCGCCGGCTCAGGCGCTGCAGCATTACCGCGCGGTGCTGGCGCACGATTCCACCAACTATGAAGCCCTGTGGAAGGCGGGTCGCGAGGTCGTGGACATCGCGAAGCAAATCGACGACAAGGGCAACAAGAAACAGCGCGATAGTCTGTACGAGGTCGGCCAGGCGTACGGCGAGGCGGCGGTGCGCGCCAACCCGAACGGCGCCGACGGCCATTTCACGATCGCCCAGGCGCTCGGCCGGCTGTCCCGCACTCGCGGCGGGAAGGAGCGCGTGCGCTTCGCCCAGATCATCTACGACGAGGCGAACAAGGCGATCGCGCTCGACTCGACCCATGACGGGGCGTATCACGTCCTCGGCGCGTGGCACGAGGAGGTCATGCTCCTCTCCGGCATCCAGAAGTTCTTCGCCAAGGCGCTCTTCGGCGCCGGCTTCCTGGACAAGGGCAATTGGGCCGACGCCCAGCGTTATCTCGAGCGGGCGGTCGCCCTCGCGCCCAAGAGTATCTTCCATCGTTACGAGCTGGCGGGCGTGTACATCGACGTGGGCAAGTACTCCAAGGCTCGCGAGCAGCTCACGGTCCTCGAGACGCTCCCGATCGCCGACGTGCTGGACCACCAGTACCAGAAGGAAGCCAAGCAGCTCCTCGAAGACATCAAGGGCGAGAAGGACGAGACATAAGGCGTTCGATGTCTGCCGTGGTCTTCGGGGCGTTGGCGGACAGCCATTCCGCGCCCGTCGCCGTCACCAGCACATCGTCCTCGATCCGCACGCCGAGCGCTTCCTGGGGCAGGTAAATCCCGGGCTCGATGGTCAGCACCATGCCGGGTCGGAGGTTCGAGCTGTAGTCGCCCACGTCATGGACATCCATACCCAGCCAATGCGACAGGCCGTGAATAAAATATGCGTCGCATGACTGGTCCCCACACAGCGTGCCCGAGTGGTCGCGCATGTATTCCCGTGCCACGCGGTTCAGGCGGGCGATGGTGGTCCCGGGGTGGGTCGAGTCGAACGCGGCCTGCTGGGTCGCGAGCACCAGATCGTAGATCGCCTTCTGGCGCGTTGTGAACTTGCCGTTGACCGGGAAGGTGCGCGTCACATCGGCCGTGTACTGGCCCCATTCCGCTCCGGCGTCGACGACGACCAGGTCTCCGTCTTTGGTCTGGCGCCGGTTGACGTCGTAATGGAGGGTGGTGCTGTTGGGACCGCTCCCGACGATGGACGGATAGCCGACGCGGTCGGCGCCGTTGCGGCGGAATGCCGCTTCGAGGACGGCCTCGATTTCATACTCCCACATGCCGGGCCGCGCCGCCTGCATGGCGGCGACGTGCCCGGCCGCCGAGATGTCCATCGCCTTGCGCATGCGGGCGATCTCGTCCGCATCCTTGATCAACCGCATCGAGTCCACGATCGGCCGCAGGTTGCGCACGTCCCGCCCGGCGAACGCGAGGTCCCTGACCCGGGACTCATCACGCGTCGTGGCGTCGAGCGGCACGTAGAGCGGCCCCCCTCCGGCGCCCGGGTGGAACGCGAAGCTCGCGAGCACGGGATCGAGCGAGTCCGTAGGCAAGACGTGGGTAATGCCCGACAGACGCGCCGCGATGCTGTCCGGTCCGAGCCGCAGCCCCGTCCATCGCTCCTGTGAGGGATTGCGCGGCGGCAGAAAGAGGATGGTTTCGCCGCCCGGCGCCACGAGCAGCCACGCGTCCTGGGTCTCGAGCCCGGTGAGATAGAAGAACGTGTTGTTCTGGCGGAAATCGTTGTCCTGAATGACCTCGCGCTCGATGTCGCGCTCATGCGCGGCCGGGACGAGGACTACGCCGCGGCCGATCCGCGCCGCCACCGCGCGACGTCGCGCCGCGACAGCCGCGGTGTCGACGGGCCGGCCCATTCCCGGCAGCTCGGGCACCGGCGTCCACGCGCCGATCGGCGCGGTGGCGGGCGCCGCTCGAGCCTGCGCGCCCGCGACGGTCGCGAACGCGATGCAGACGACGACGCATGAAGCCGATCGCATGGGCTCCGAAGCTACCGCGCGCCCACGCGCGCGGCAACTTGACGCCGTATCCGCCGGGGGCGCAAACTATGCCATGCCTGCGCCCGCCGCTCCCACCTCCGCCGATGCGGAGCGCCTCGCGGCGCGCGTGGCCGAGCTCGAGCGCGAGCGCAAACACCTGCTCGCCGTCATCGAGATCCTCAAAGAAGTCTCCACGTCGCTCCACTTCATCGATATTCTGCAGGCCATTGCCCGAAAGCTCGGCGAAGCGTTCGGGCTCGATCGTTGCTCGATCTTCCTGGCCGAGCGCGGCGGTCGGTCGGTCCGCCTGGTCGCGTCCTATGAGGATCCGACCATTCGCAACTACGTGGTCGATCTCGAGCGCTATCCGGAGCTCAAGCGCGCGATGGTGAGCGGCGAGACGGTGTTCATTCCGGACGCGGCCACGGATCCCAGCCTGAAGCACGTGAAGGGTGAAATGATCAACCGCCGAGTGAAGTCGATCACGGTGGTCCCGATCACGTGGCGGGGTGTGGCCATCGGAGCGATTTTCCTGCGGACCTTCCGCGACGGCCCCACGTTTTCGGACGAAGACGTGCGCTTCGTGCAGGTCGTCGCCGCCCTCACGGCACAGGCCCTGCGAAACGCCCACCGCTACGAGCGCCTGGAGCAGCGGCAGCACGAGACGGGCGAGAGCCTGCGTCGGATGGAGCTGGAGCGGGTGGCGTTGCTCTCCTTCCTGCGTCGGCTGTTCGCCGCATTCGGCGAGCGGGAGGGTGCCTGGGCGGAAGGCCTCCTCCCCCGCGCCAGCGCCGAAGAGCTCGACCGGCTGGTAGGTGTGGCGATGGCTGTCATCCAAGAAGAAGCCAAGGGGCGGTGAAGGGAGGGGGCACAGCCGCGCGAGCCGCCGAGCTGCGGCGGCTGCTGGAGCGCGCCAACTACGCCTATTACGTACTCGACAAGCCCGAGCTCTCCGACGCCGAGTACGACCGCTTGTTCCGCGAGCTCCAGGCGCTCGAGGCGGAGCGCCCCGAGCTCCGCACGCCGGATAGCCCGACGCAGCGCGTCGGCGCGGAGACGGCCACCGCGTTCAAGAAGCACCGTCACCTCGTCCCGATGCTCTCGCTCGCCAACGCCTTCAACGAGGTGGAGCTCACCGAGTGGGAGGACCGCAACGCCCGCCTGGCCCCGGAGGTTCGGACCGCTGGCTACACCCTCGAGGTGAAGATCGACGGCGCGGCGGTGAGTCTCACGTACGAAGGCGGTGTGCTGGTGACCGGCACGACGCGCGGGAACGGCGTCGAGGGCGAGGACGTCACCGCCAACATCCGCACCGTCGTTGACGTGCCCCTGCGGCTCAAGGGCAAGGCCTGGCCGCAGCGCATGGAGGTCCGCGGCGAGGTCTACTTCTCGCAGTCGCGGTTTGCCGCGCTCAACAGCGAACGGGAGCAGGCGGGTGAGCAGCCGTTCGCGAATCCACGCAACTCCGCCGCCGGATCGCTGCGCCAGCTCGACCCCAAGATCACGCGCGGGCGGGGCCTGCGCATCTTCTGCTTCCACGTCGAAGCGCCGGGTCAGAAGCTGCCCGTCGCCACCCAACACGAGCTCCTCGCGCAACTGGCCCAATGGGGCTTCCCGGTCGAGCCCCACCACGCGCTCGTCCCCGATCTGACCCAGGCACACCAGGAAATCCTCAAGCTGGGGCAGCTCTTCCCCACACTCGATTATGGCGCAGACGGCGTCGTGGTGAAGGTCAACCCCTTGAGCCTGCACGCCGAGCTCGGCACGGTCGGCCAGCGCGAGCCACGGTGGGCGATCGCCCGCAAGTTTGCGCCCGAGGTGCAGATCACCAAGCTCCTCGAGATCAGGATGAACGTGGGGCGCACCGGCGCGCTCAATCCCTACGCCGTGCTCGAGCCGGTCGAGATCGGCGGCGTGACCGTGTCGACGGCCACGCTCCATAACTTCGACCTCATCGAGGCGAAGGACATCCGCGAAGGCGACTGGGTCGAGGTGACGCGCGCCGGCGAGGTGATCCCGCAGGTGCTGGGCCCCGTGCGGGAGCGGCGCACCGGGAAGGAGCGGAAGTTCAAGCGGCCGGAGCGCTGTCCCGTCTGCCACTCCAAGGTCGAGTACCCGACCGATGAAGTCATGGCGTATTGCTCCAACGTCTCGTGCCCAGGGCGAATCCTCGAGAGCATCGTGCACTTCGCCACCGTAATGGACATCCGGGGCCTGGGCTACGAGCGCGTGCGCGCGCTCCTCGATGCCAAGCTCATCAAGGATTTCGCGGACCTCTACGAGCTGACGCCGATGCAGCTTTTGACCCTGGAGGGCTTCGCGGAGAAGTCGGCGCAGCAGCTCGTGGACGCGATCCAGGCCTCAAAGCAACAGCCGCTCTCCACCCTGCTGCACGCGCTCGGCACGCGGCACGTTGGCGCGGGGGTAGCCAAGCTGCTCGCCCGCCAGTTCGGCACCATGAGGGCGCTGCGCAACGCGTCCCTGGAGCAGATCGGCGCTATCCGGGGAGTCGGGGACGCGATCGCCGAAGCGGTGGCCGGCTTCTTCGACGAAGCGAAGAATCGCAAGCTCCTCGAGCGCATGGAGAAGCTCGGCCTGAACTTCAAGGAGCCCACGGCCACGGAGGGCGAGGGCCCACTCGCGGAGCAGGTGTTCGTCGTCACCGGCACACTTCCCTCACTGTCCCGTGCCAAGGCGATCCAGCTGATCGAGACGGCAGGTGGTCACGTCGTGGACAACGTGTCCCGCAAGACCACCGCGCTCGTGGTCGGCGCGGACGCGGGGTCGAAGCTCGAACGGGCGAAGGCGCTCGGCATCCCGGTCATCGACGAGGCGGAACTCTTGCGCCGCGCGCGCGCCAAACCCTAACTTGCCGTCCCAGATATGAATCCCTCTGCGCCCTCCACGACCGACGCGCTCACGGTCGGCCGCGCCGCTCTGCGCCAGCTCCATGTCAGCCTCCTCCGGGACGCGCCGGACGCCGCGGTGGCGATCCTGCAGGAGGTGGGCTTTGCCGCCGGGGCGGGGGTGTACGATGCGCTCTGCGCATGGCTCCCCGGCGAGACGGGCGTGACGCACCCCGATGACCTCGACGCGGGCCGACTCAACGATGTGCTGGCGGCGTTCTTCCACGCCATCGGCTGGGGGTCCATGACCATCGCGCCGCTCGGCCACGCCGCGCTGGCCGTGGATTCGAACGATTGGGCTGAGGCCGAGCCGGGAAGCGCCGAAACGGCGATGTGCTTCTTCACGTCGGGGATGCTTTCGGACTTCCTGGGTCGACTCTCCGGCGAGCCGGTCGCCGTGATGGAGGTGGAGTGCCGCTCGAGAAACGATGCGCGGTGCCGTTTCCTGTCGGGGTCCCCGGACACGCTGAATGCCGTGTACGAGCAGATGGCGCAGGGGAGGACCTACACCGACGTGTTAGGGCCTTGAGGCCGTGTCGCGCCTCCATGCCCGACGTCGAGACTGCAATCCGAGAGATCGTCAACCGCGAGACCCGCGCCTGGGACACCCAGGACGCTAGCGTCCTGGTCTCCTGTTTCCATCCCGCCATGGTCTGGCCCTGGCCGCCGACCGCGCAGTCACACGACCCCATGACCTGGGTCATGGTGTGGGGCCGGTTCAACGTCGAGCGCTGGACCCGCGGATGGCAGGAGTTGTTCGACACGCACGCGCTGGTTCACAACAAGCGCGAGATCAAGAAGATCGTCGTGTCCGCCGAGGGCGATGGCGCTTTCGCGGTCGTGGATATCGACACGCTGTGGCGCCACAAGCGGACGGGCGTCGAACAGCGCTGGATGGGCAGGACCTGCAAGATCTACTCGCAGGTGGGGACGCAGTGGAAAATGATCGCGCAGACGGGGGTGCTTGAATACTAGGTTGTGGAGGTTGGTGAAGGTTGGGGGAGGTTGGCGGAGGTTGCTCCGTTCGACCTCCACCTTCTTCCACCATCCTCCACCAACCTCTCTCATCGTCGCGCAACGCTGACCCCGTCAAACAACACCGACGGCGCCCAACGCGATCCTGCCCAGCGAGCGTCATGCCCGAAGCCGCCTACCCGGTTCCATAGCTCGTACGCGTTGCCCGCAACGGCGGCATCCTTCACGCGCCCCGTGATCTCGCCGCGCTCGACGCGGTAGGCCAAGGCCACCGGATGGCTGAACACCCCGCCGATCACGTTCCCCTGCCCCACGCCGATCAGCTCGTCGACCAACAGGCCGTCGGTGACGCTGGCTAGCAATCCACCGCCCAACTGTAGGGGCGCAGCATGCTGCGCCCCTACGTCGCCCACCACGATGTTCGTATACCCCGGCACCGGTTTACCGAAGATCCCGCGCTCTCCGTGTCCGGTGCTCTGGGCCTTGGCTCGCGCGGCGGTCTCGAGGTCGTAAATGAACCGTCGCACGACCCCGCGTTCCACGAGCGGCGTGAGTCGCGAAGCGACGCATTCGTCGTCGATGGGGCGCGAGCTCGGTCGACCGGCGCGCAGTGGGTCGTCCACGAGCGAGAACCGGGCGTCGAACATCCGTTCCCCGACCTTCGCACCCAAGGGGGAGATGCCCTGGAGCACCGCCTTCCCCGACAGGGCCTGTGTGACGGGCAACATGAGTGCCGACAGACCGGCCGGCGTGAAGACGACCGGGAGGGCGCCCTCAGGCGGCGCGACGACCTCGAGGGCCCGGTCGAGGCGGGTGTTGATCGACGCGACCAAGCTCGCTAACACATCGTCTCCCGGGAGGTCCGCGGTTTGCGCGGCGTCGCCGACGATCAGGACGTCGTCACCGGCGATACGCCACACGTCCACACTCACGGCGATTCCGGTCGACCGATAGGCGCCGCCGGCGCCGCCGGTATTTGCGACGCGCACTTCGGCGGTCTCGCGCTCGATCGAGACGTTGACCTGGCATCCGTCGCGCTCGAGCCGCTCGAGCAACGAGCGCCCCATCCCGATCATGTCGTCCAGGGGAACGCCCGCCGCTCGATCGAAGAACGTCGCGATCTCGGGGAGCGGACTCTTGGCCGGGAATGCGAGGTCGATTTCTTCGCCGAGCTCCGCGGAGGCGAGGGCTCTGCCGACGAGCTGATCGAGGGCGGCGTCGGTGGCGGTGGTGCCGGCGACGCCGACGCGCCCGCGGTTGCGCACGCGGAGGTTGGCACCTGCTTCCTCAGTCACGCCCGCGGTCTTGAGACGGCCCCACTCGAAGGAGAGCGACGTCCGCTCCACCCGGCGCCACAGCGCATCCGCCCCTCCGTCCGCGCGACGCCGCGCGATGTCGAGCAGCCTGTCAATCACGCCCGCACGTCGCCGCCGACCAGCGCCTCCTCGATCCGGACGTGGGGCGCGCCCTCGGTCACGGGCAGGGGTGCCTGCCCCGCCTTGCCGCAGCCGCCTCCCATCTGGTTCCATTGGAAATCGCCCGCGATGTGATCGATGCGATCGAGCGTCTGGAACAGGTTGCCGGCGAGCACCACGTCTTTGACGAGCTCCGCGACATGCCCGTCGCGAATCATGCGGCCGTACGCGGCGGTGAACGAAAAATTCTCGAGCATCGTCTGGCCGCCGAAGGCACCGCACGCATAGACGCCGAGCTTCACGTCCCGGATCAAGTCGTCGAAGGTGCCCGTGCCGTTCCCGATGTACGTGTTGGTCATCCGCACGATGGGCGGGTGACGAAATGAGATCGCGCGCGCGTTCCCGGTCGGCCGTTCGCCCATGGCGGCGGCCGTCTCCCGCGAGTGCAGGCGACCGACGAGGATGCCCTGACGAATGAGCGCGGTGTCCTGCGTGGGCGTGCCCTCGTCATCGAAGGGCAGCGTGCCCCGGAGGCCCGGGGCGGCGCCGTTGTCGCCGACGTGGAGCACCGGCTTCCCGAAGCGGCGGCCGAGGGTCATCATCTCGCGCGCCTGCGGGTTCTCGGACACGAAATCCGCCTCGGAGAGATGCCCGAACGCCTCGTGGATGAAGACGCCCGCGAGCTCAGGGTCCAGGATGACCGGATAAGTGCCCCCGCGGACCATCGGCGCATCGAGGAGGGCCACGGCGCGCTCCGCCACGGCTCGGAAGCCGGGCTCCCGGTCCTGCACCGATTTCCAGCCGCGGCGCAGGCCGATCGACTCCAATCCTTTTTCGATGGTGCCGTCGCGGCGCGCCACTGCGGTGCCCGATACCGTGACCTCGGGGCGCAGCTCGTGGAGGACGGTGCCCTGCGAGTTGACGTACCAGTATTCGCTCACTTCGTCGCGATACGAAGCGAGCGTATCGACGATCCGGTCGCTCACCGCGAGCATCGCGCCGTTGTACGCCTCGATCAACCGCTTTTTGTCGGCCAGGGCGACCCCGCGCACGTCGCCGTCGAGGTCGAGCGCCGCGTCGGCGTGCTGTGGAGCGACGTCGGCGAGGCGGATCGGGGGGTCCACAGACACCGCCCGCGACAAGTCGCCTGCCCGCGAGACCATAACGTCGAGCTGATCGAGCGACGTGAACGACGCCACGCCCCAACCGCCGCCCGCGTGCAGGACGCGCACGAACCCCCCCTGGTCTTCGCTGGCGGTAGCGGAGTCGAGACGCCGCCCGCGGTAGGTCACGGCGGTGCTCCAGATACGTTCGACGCGGATTTCGGTGTAATCGGCGCGGGAGCGTTTCAGCGCCGTGGCCAGCCGATCGATCAACCGCCGAGTTCCTTCAGCTTCGCGGCATAGTCAGGTCGCATCACGATCTCACCGTCGATGATGACCTCGCGGTCCCACGGGAGGATGATGAAGTTCTCCGTCTCGAGCGCGGCGAAGTCCGGCTGGAAGGGGCCGGTGCGGAACGAGACTGCCGTCTTCACGTCGGCGGGTTTGAGCTCGCGCACGGCGTTCAAGGCGAGCTTCATCGTGGCGCCGGTGTCGCAGGTCTCGTCCACGATGAGCACCCGCCGGCCGGTGACGAGGCGAGGCGGCGCGGCGATCACGACCGGCCGGCCACCGGCCTCGGTGCGCGTGATGGCCAGGGACGCGAAGTCGCGCTGCAGGATACTGGCCACCACGGCGCCGGGAATGACGCCCGCTCTGGCGATGCCGATCACCACCTCGGGGTCGTACGCCCGGAAGATCCGGAGCGCCAGGGCCCGGCACATCTCGCCGAACAGCGGCCAGTCCACCTCGAGGACGCCATGGGGCTTGCGGGTCTGCCGCGCGTTGCGTGGTGGTTGGGGGGGCGTGCGGGGCGCGGCGGGCATGGGGTGAGAAGCTACATTGCAAAGTCACGACGCCGCAAGCTATTTTCGGCGCATGGGTTTCTGGCGCCGACTGCTCGGCGGCTCGACTGCGGACGATCTCAACCCCCAGCGGCTCGACTACCTGAACGAGGCGCTCGCTCTGGAACGCCAGGGCGATTACGAGTCGGCCCTCACGTCCTACCGCCTCGCGCTTCGCGATCATCCCAACGACGCACGCATCCTCCAGAACATGGCCATCGCGTTCACCAAGACGCGGCGCATCGACGAGGCCATCCGTCACTATCGTCGTGCCCTCGAGCTCGACCGCGAGCTCGCGGGCGCGCATTACGGGCTCGCCTTCTTGCTGCTCAAGCGGGGCGATCCGGACGGGGCCACGCAGCATCTGCGCGCGTTCCTCGCACACCCACCCAAGGGCCCGGACGCGCAAAAATGGATCGAGCACGCCACCGCGGCCCTTCGGGACCTCGGCGCCTCCGGCGGGGGACCGACGCAGGCCGCCGCGGCGGAGGCGCCCTGACCGGGCGGCCCCAACGAGGCCGCGCCGGCGTCATCGTGCTCGTGGTCGCGGCGGCTCTCGGCTGCGGCATTTTCAGCCCGCCGGACCTGAGCCGCGTGATCGCGATCGAAGTCATTGCCCCTGATAGCCTGGAACAGCTCGACACGCTCATCCCACACGCGCGCGCGCTCGACGGCCACTTCGACTCGGTGGCGGCGACGTTCGTGTGGTCCACGCTCGATACGGCTATCCTCACCGTGCTCGACAGCACGACGGGGCGCACGGTCGTGAACCATCCGGGCAGCACGCCCGGCCAGTTGCTGGCGCGCGCGGGCCAGACGTTCAGCAATCCCGTCGTGATCCGCGCCCTGGCCGCGGCGGACACCGTCTACGCGACCCCCTCGTCGCGCGTGGCCGACACCGTGCACCTGTCGGTCGACTCTCTCTCCGACTCGCTCGCCATCCTCATCGCGCAGACGATCGATTCGGCGACCGGGGGGGGGGCGACTCGCTCACGGTCCCGCTCGCCGGCCGCCCCGTCGCGTACGCGATCGCGTATCCCCCGACCGCAGGGCCGGTCACCCTGGTCACGAGCGACACCGCGCATGGGCTCGTCATCGCCGATACCGTGGTGAGCGGCGGCGCCGGGATCGCGAGCGTCAAGCTGCGCCTGATCGCGGGACCGGTGCCCGACAGCGTGGTCGTGGCTGCGATCGCCCGCCGCGCCGTAGGCGACACCGTGCCGGGGTCGCCGGTCACTTTCGTCGTGAGGTTTCTCCCATGAGCGCCCGCACACTGACCGAGCTGTTCTTCGACGCGGTGGAGCAGTACGCCCATCACCCGGCCGCCTTCCGGTACAAGGCCGACGGCACGTGGCACTCGGTCACGCATGGCGTGGCGCGGGAGCGCGTCCAGGCGATCGCCATGGGGCTACGCGAGCTGGCGCTCGGCGCGGGTGACAAGGTGGCCATCCTGTCGGAGACACGGGTCGAATGGACCCTCGCCGATTACGCCTGCCTGTGCGTCCGCGCCACCGACGTGCCGATCTACCCCACGCTGCCGGCGAATCAGGTCGAGTACATCCTGCGGGATTCCGGGGCGGCGGCGGTCTTCTGCTCGACGGCGGCGCAAGTGGAGAAGATCCAGTCCATCCGAGCCGCGTTGCCGGCGCTGCGCCATATCATCGCGTTCGACTCGCAGGCCGCAGGCGGCGCTTCGATGACCCTGGCCGACCTCGAGAAGAAAGGAACGGCAGCCGCGGCGAAATACCCTCGCTTCAAAGAGGACGCGCTGGGGGTGCGGCCGGACGACCTGGCCACGCTGATCTACACGTCGGGCACCACCGGACAACCGAAGGGCGTCATGCTCAGTCACGGCAACATCTGCTCCAATGTGACCGCATGCGTGGAGGTGCTGCGGGCGAGCGAGGACGACACCTGCCTCGCATGGCTGCCCCTGTCGCACATTCTCGAGCGCATGGTGGAGTACTACTTCTTCGCCACCGGCGTGACGATCAACTTCGCGGAGTCGGTAGACACGGTCGCGCCGAATCTGGTCGAGGTGCATCCCACGATCGTCGCGGGTGTGCCCCGGTTGTACGAGAAGGTCTATGCCCGCGTGCTCGAGAACGCGTTGAGCGGGAGCGCGTTGAAACGCCGGATCTTCCTATGGGCGAAGCGCGCCGGCGAAGCCTGGACGGCGCACCGGCTCGCGGGCATCCCGGTCCCGCTCTCGCTGCGGCTGCGGCATGCGCTCGCCGACCGCCTCGTGTTCGCCAAGCTGCGCGCACGGACCGGCGGTAAAGTGAAGTTCTTCGTGTCCGGATCGGCGCCGCTCGCGGCCGAGGTGGCGCGCTTTTTTTACAGCGCCGGGCTACCGGTGATCGAGGGGTACGGCCTGACGGAGACGTCGCCCGTCTTGACCCTCAACCCACTCCAGCGCCCGAAGCTCGGGGCCGTGGGCAAACCGATCCCGGGCGTCCAGATCAAGATCGCCGCCGATGGCGAGATCCTCGCGAAGGGCCCCAACATCATGCAGGGCTATTACAACAAGCCGGACGAAACCCGGGAAGCGATCGACCAAGACGGCTGGTTTCACACGGGCGACATCGGTGAGCTCGACGCCGATGGCTACCTCAAGATCACGGACCGGAAGAAGGACCTCTTAAAGACGGCCGGTGGCAAGTACATCGCGCCGCAGCCGATCGAAAACACCGTGCGTCTGAACAAATTCGTCGCGAGCGCGGTGGTCCTCGGCGATCTGCGCAAGTTCCCGATCATTCTCATCGTGCCGAACTTCGACAATCTGGAGCGCTGGGCCAAGGAACGCGGCCTCGCGTACGCGTCCCACGCCGACCTGATCCGGCTCGCGGACGTCAAAGCGAAAATGGAGCGTGAAGTCATGGGTGGCCTGCGCGACCTCGCCAAGTTCGAGATGCCGAAGAAAGTCGTGCTGCTCGAGCGCGACTTTACCATCGAGTCGGGTGAGCTCACACCCTCGCTCAAAGTCAAGCGGCGTCAGGTCGAGAAGAATTACAAGGACGTGATCGACCGCGTGTACGCCGAGACCGATCCTACCGCCGCGGCAGTGGAAGGCTGATCAGCGCCGCTCGGCGACGACGACGCCCTGCCCCGATGCGACCCGCGTCAGCCCGGCCGGCGGGCTGACGTCCTCGCGCTCGATCACGAGCCGCCGACCCGGGAGCAGGATGCGGTGCGCCTCCGCGAGCCACCCCGCGTCCGCCCGCTCGCGCCCAATGACCACGGCGCGCGCCATCGCCTGTCGCAGCGGGATCATGGTGTCGCACGTGAGCAGGCTCAGCACCGGCAGCTCCTCCACATCCGTCGGCGCGTCGATGCCGATGAAGTGGATGCCACCCATCAGTCCCGCGAGCCCCGCCGCGTGGCGCGCGGCGGAGCCGACGAGCACGACGTAGCCGCCGGGGCCGCTCAGGTCCAGAAGGGCTTGAAGCGTCTCGGGGTCGACCGGGAGCGGGGAGCGGGGAGCGGTACTCTCCGGCGCACCGCCCGGTAC
>DASZCN010000050.1:0-1973 GCA_035943095.1 Gemmatimonadales bacterium
ACCTATGGCGCCGCTGGCGACCGCGACGGCAACGGCTGGTGGGCGGAAATGACGCTCGACATCATCGGCAAAGGTGACAGCGCGACGGACAAGCCGCAGGAGGTCAAGCTCGCTCCCGTGCGGGACGAGATGGATCGCGTCAGCACGGACGCGCGCAAGTTCTACGAGACCTACAACCAGCCCGACTTCAACAATCCGTTCCCGTGGGCACAAGGACCGCGGCGCATGGGCACCGACAAGAACGCCGACGTGCTGTGGGTCGGCAACTCGTGGGGCGCCAATTTTGCCCGCATCGACACGCGCACCCACGACACGACCTACGTGCCGTTACCCGGCGGGCAGCAGCCGTACCATGTCGCGGTCGACAGCCGGCACAACGTCTGGACCAATCTCTGGGGCGCCGACCGCGCGCTGCGCTACGATCCCAAGACCTCCGCCTGGACGGCGTTCGATCTGCCCACGCGCGGCGCGGAGCCGCGCTACATTTCCCTGCTGGACCGCGACGGCGCGCCGATGCAGGTGGTCTTTCCCTATTTCCGCGCGCGCAAGGTCGCGGTCATGACGCTGCGCAGCGAGGCGGATGTGCAGGCGCTGAAGGCGCAGGCTAGCCGTTAGGGCGCTGCTGCAACCTGTTATACCAACCCGCTGAGTCGCTGACTCTCCAGGGATTCCCGAATCGATTGCGGCATGATTCAAGATGGCAAACTGAGGGGGTTTGCCATGGGCCACGCTATTCCGATGCAGACGGACTATACCGCCGGCGAGGTTCGCCGGCTTGCCCAGCGAGCGAAAGATGCTGCGCAGACGCGACGGCTGTTAGCGATTGCGGCCGTGCTCGACGGGGCCTCGCGGGAAGAGGCGGCGAAGATTGGTGGCATGGATCGTCAGACGCTGCGGGACTGGGTGATCCGGTTCAACGAGCAGGGAGTGGACGGTCTCATCAATATTCCTTCTCCGGGAGTGCCGCCCAAGCTCAACTCCAGGCACAAGGCCTTTCTCGCCCGGATCGTAGAGGAGGGTCCGATCCCTGCGATCCATGGTGTGGTGCGCTGGCGGGCGTGCGATCTCATCATGCGGCTGTACGAGGAGTTCGGACTCTCGGTGTCGGACGATACGATCTATCGCGCCCTCAAGAAGTTGGGCTTCTCGCATATGAGCGCCCGGCCTAAGGCCTACAAGCAGAATGCTGAGGCCATGGACGCGTTCAAAAAAACTTCGCCGAGCGTGTGGAGGAAATCCGCGCGAAGCTTGTACCCGGCACATCGGTAGAGGTCTGGTTTCAAGACGAGATGCGGGTGGGCCAAAAGAACAAGCTCACCTATCGCTGGGCCAGGAAAGGTTCACGCCCCCGTGCCGCCCACGATCAACGGACCCAATCGACTTATCTGTTCGGTGCGGTCTGTCCCGAACGTGGAGCCGGCGCCGCCCTCGTGCTGCCGGCTTGCAACTGCGAAGCCATGCAGCTCCATCTCGACGAGATCGCAACCAAAGTCGCCCTCGGAGCGCACGCCATTATCCTCCTTGATCAGGCCGGATGGCATGGCGCCAAAGCCCTGGTGGTTCCGAACAACATCTCACTCGTGCCGCTGCCGCCGCGCGCACCCGAACTCAACGGCCAGGAAAACATCTGGCAGTTCATGCGTCAGAATTGGTTGTCAAACCGGATTTTCAAATCCTTCGACGATATCGTCGACCACTGCTGCTACGCTTGGAACACACTCATCGACCAACCCTGGAAGATTATGTCCATCGCGCGACGCGACTGGGCAGCAGTCGGTCACTCAATCTGAGGATTGGTATAAGCGATATCGGCCTGAAGGTGATCTGGGAGAAGCAAAGGAAACAGTTCCTGCTGCCTCTCGCATCGCCGTGCTTGTGAACCCAGATGCTCCGATCGCGGCGATGCAGTTGCGTGATGCGCAAAGCGCTGCTCAGAAGTTGGGGGTGCAAATCGGCCCAGTGCTGTCCATACG
>DASZCN010000051.1:0-8591 GCA_035943095.1 Gemmatimonadales bacterium
CCGCGGGCGCGCCGCGCGGCGCGGCTATCCCGTCGCCGATGAATGACTTGACATAGCGGAGCCGCGAGCCGGTCACGGTATCGAGCTTGCAACGTACGTGCGGGATGATGCCCGGCGAATCCATCACACGCTTCCGACCCACGGCGCCGAGCCTTGCGGCGCCGTTCGAAGACCCGACTCCGCCGCCCGACTGGTGGCGCTATGTCGCCGCCGTGCGGCGCTTCAAATGGCTCGTGCTCGGCGTGACCGTAGGGTGCACGGCGTTGGCCGTCGTGGGAACGATGTTCCTGCGGCCCACGTACGCCGCACAGGCCACGCTATGGATCCAGGTGCCGGCCCGCCAGCCGCGCGACGCGGGGCCGATCTGGCAGGCCCAGCTGCCGATCTCCACCGGCTGGATGGACTTGCTGCAGTCGTACTCCGTGCTGGACGACGCGGTGCGGAGCCAGCGGTTGTACCTGCACACCAAGGTGCCAGGCGACTCGGATATCCTCGCGACGCTCCGCATCAAGGACCGTGTCGCGCCCGGCAAGTACCGCCTGGTTGTAATGGAGGACTCGGGCGACGCGCCGCACTTCGCACTCTACAACGCCGTGTCCAAGAAGCCGCTGCAGACCGGCGTCGCGGGAGACTCGGTCGGTGCCGCGCTGGGGCTGGCCTGGGTGCCGCCGCGTGCCGCCCTTACGGGACGGCGGGACGTGACGTTCACGCTCGACCCGCCGTACGAGGCGTCTCTGGGACTCGCCCGTAACCTCAAGGTTGCGGCAGACTTAGATGGCAACTTCCTGAGGATGGAGCTGGGCGGGCACGACCCCGAACAGATCACCGCCACGGTAAACGCGGTGGCGGAGCGGTTCGTGGCCGTCGCGGCCGGGCTGAAGCGGGACAACCTCACGGAGCTGACCGGGATCCTGGAAAAGCAGCTCACGCAGGCGCAGGCCAACCTGCGCGAGTCCGAGTCGAGCCTGAAGTCTTTCCGCGTGGGCGCGGTCACGACCGTCGCCGCCGGCGCGGGATCGGTCACGGAGTCCACGCAATACCCGCGCGATCCGATGTTCGCGGGGCTGGTGGATCTCAAGGTGAACCTCGACGAAGTGCGGCGGGACCGGACCGCCATCGAGCGCCTGCTGGCGCCGTCCACCGACGCCAACGCGGAGGTCCCGGTGGACGCGCTTTCCATGGTCGGGGCGGTGCAGCGCTCCACGGAGATGGTCCAGGCGCTGCGCGACCTCACGTCCAAGCAGGCCGAGCTGCGCGCGCTGCGCGCGCACTACACCGACGCGAACCCGCCCGTGCGCCGACTCGCGTCGGAGGTCGACGAGCTGGCGCACCGGACGCTGCCGGGGCTCGCGGCCTCGCTCGTGGCGGAGCTGCGGGTGCGCGAAACGGAGCTGGTGCAGCGCGTGGGCTCCGCGTCATCGAATATCCAGAAGATCCCGCCGCTCGCCGTGGAGGAGACCCGGCTGCAGCGCCAGGTGACGCTGGCGGAGCAGACGGTCACGAATCTGCAGGCGCGCTACGAAGAGGCGCGCCTCGCGGAAGTGTCGAGCATCCCGGACGTCCGGCTGCTCGACCGCGCCGTCGAGCCGCAGGTGCCGACGGGTCACGTCCGCGCGATCCTCATCTTCCTCGCATTCTGGGGCGGCCTCGGCACGGGTGTCCTGGGCGCCGTCCTGCTCGATCACACCGATCGCCGGGTGCACTATCCCGAGCACGTCACCCGTGCGATGGGGCTGCCGATCCTCGGCGCGGTGCCGCACGTGGATTGGCGCAATGGCCATCGGGACGCGGCGGCCGCGCAGGTCATCGAGTCGCTGCGCGGCATCCGGCTGAACGTCGTGCACCGGCACGGTACGGCCGGCCCGGTGCGCCTCACGGTGACGAGCCCGGGCAAGAGCGACGGCAAGTCGTTCGTCGCGTCCAACCTGGCGCTGGCGTTCGCCGACGCGGGCTACCGCACGCTGCTCGTGGATGGCGACGTGCGCCGCGGCCGCTTGCACCACACGCTGTCCGCCGCGCGGCGTCCGGGCTTGACCGAGCTACTCGAGGGCACCGTACCGCGCGACGAGACGATCCAGGCTACGAAGTACAAGAACCTCTCTTTTATCTCTTGTGGCTTCCGCAGCCAGGCCGGACCGGCGCTCCTCTCCTCCGTCGCCATGGCTCGCCTGCTCGACGCGCTGCGCGCGAGCTACGAGGCGATCATCGTGGACAGCCCGCCGCTTGCCGCCGGCGCGGACGGGCTCGCGCTCGCCACCCTGACCGGCAGCCTGGTCCTGGTCCTGCGGACCGGCGTGAGCGATCGCGAGCTGACGGAAACGAAGCTCGCCGTGCTGAATCACCTGCCGGTGCGCGTGCTGGGGGCGGTGCTGAACGACGTGCGGCCCAACGGGGCCTATCGGTACTACTCGTATTATCTCGAGGGCTACGAAGTGCACGACGAGCCGGCGGTCGCCGCGGGAGCGCATGTGCTGAGGGGGCCGGCGGAACGCTAGGCGGACCGTCTAAGCACCTTATTGCGCTGCCGGTCTACTCACGAACGGCACGATCGTCCCCCCCTCGGCGTGCTCTTGCTGCTCGGCCACGCGCAGCGCCGTGAGGGCCCGTCCCAGGAGCACCGCCGGATCGAGCGACGTCGTGTGGAAGCCCGAGCGCGCGTCGTAGCCCGCCCGCAACCGAATGCCGTGGTGGTCGCGGTCCCCTCCTAGCGTCGGTCCCGCGGGGCGTGCGCCCAGCTCCTGCAGCGGGCCCACCAGTCGCTGGAACAGCTGCACCGCGCCCTCGGCATCGGTGTCGGGGGCGAGCACGGCGAACTCGCGTGGGCCCAGCCGGCCGACGGCGTCCGAGCTGCGGGCGGAGGCGCGCAAGGTGCGCCCCAGGGACTCGGTCAGCGCCGGGCCGTCGCCGTCGGCGGCGAGGGCCACGCACGCGAGCGAGCCCTGCTGGCGATCCATATGCGCCGCCAGCTCCCGGGCGCGGCGTTCCAGTCCCCGCGCGTTGTACAGTCCGGTGCGCGCGTCCGTGAGCCCGTTCGAGCGCGCCTGATCGGCGTCGAGCTTGGCGCGGACGTGGCCCTCCAGCCGCAACAGGAACTCCTCGGTGTCGAGCGGCACGCCCCACACGCCGTTGGCGCCCGCACGCAGCGCGTCGAGGGTCTCGGCGCGGGTGAGCGGCCCCGAGAAGGTGATCAGGATCGGCGTGCTCGGTGTGACGAAGGGGTCCACGCGCAACGCGCGAGTGAGCGTCAGGACGTCCGTTTCCGGCAGACCCGAGTCGAGGATGATTACGTCGGCGCGGGAGCGGTGCGCCCGCTCCAGCGCGTCCCGCCCGTTGAAGGCCTTCAGGACCGTGTAGCCGTTCGGGCGCAGGATGCTCTCGAGTGAACGCGAGACCCACTCCTGCGCGTTGGCCAACAGCACCAGCGGGGCGCGGGAGGCAGCCGCTGCATCGGACATGCGAACACCTCTACGGGTACGTCGGGGATGTGCGAAGTCGGGCGTAGTGCCCACGCGTCGATCCGCCGCCGCGCGCATTTCTGTGCAGGACTCATGCGCCGGCGGGGCTCCCGGCAACTCATTGGCCAGTCCGTGGTTGAACCCCCGCCTCGATGGGTTCCTGTGGCGCCGTCGCAGTGTTCCGCCAACAAGCTGTAACGCACCTGCGGCGATTGACACTTACGTGGCTCCGACGCCCGCCCCAAAGCCACGGCCCCAAACTTGAATCGCACTCCGCCCGATGCTGTGCCGACGCTGTGACGAGACCCGCCCAGAGGAGCGACCGCCGTACGGCGCACTGCGCGTGGGCGCGGTGGCCGGCGTCGTATGCGCGCGGTGCGGCACGGTGCTCGCGCCCGAAGACCTGACCATGCGCCTCGTGGCGAAGCTCGCCCAGCTCAACCAATTCGGGCTGGCGGGCGGTGAGGACCTGCTCCGTCCCGCGCCCCCCACTGCGAAGGACTCCTAGCGACATGTGCGGCATCGTCGGATACGTCGGGACGCGGCAAGCCGGGCCCCTCCTGCTCGACGGCCTGCACCGGCTCGAGTACCGCGGGTACGACTCCGCCGGCGTTGCGATTCAGAACGGGGCGGGCGTCGAAGTCATGAAGCTCGCGGGACGCGTCGCGGCGCTGCGGGCGCAGCTCGACGGCGCGCCGATCGTCGGCACGAGCGGCATCGCACACACGCGCTGGGCCACCCACGGCGCGCCGACCACCCGCAACGCCCACCCCCACCGTGACTGCGACGGCGACATCGCGCTGGTCCACAACGGGATCATCGAGAACGCCGACGCGCTGCGCGCGGCGCTCGAAGCCCAGGGCCATGAATTCGCCACCGACACCGACACCGAGACGCTCGCCCATCTCATCGAGGACGCCGCGGGCGCGACGCTCGAGGCGCGCGTGATCTCGGCGCTCTCGCACGTCGAAGGCACCTACGGGCTGGCGGTGATGTCGGCGGCCGAGCCGGGCAAGGTGGTCGTGGCGCGACAGGGCTCGCCGGTGCTGCTCGGCATCGGCGACGACGAGCTGTTCGTCGCGTCGGACGCATCGGCGGTGCTCGAGCACACCCGCTCGGTGGTGTACCTGGACGACGGCGACATCGCAGTGCTCACCCGCGACGGCTACCACGTGTTGGACCGCGAGTCCCACGTGCAGCTGCGCGAGGTGGACGACGTGGCGTGGGACCTGGCCCAGATCGAGCTGGGCGGCTACCCGCACTTCATGCTCAAGGAGATCTGCGAGCAGGCGGAGACGGTCCGCTCGACGCTGCGCGGACGGCTTATCGGGGAACGCGGCACGGCCCGCCTGAACGGGCTCAACCTCACGTCCGAGGACTGCCGCGCCATCCAGCGCGTGGTGATCGTGGCGTGCGGTACGTCGTGGCACTCGGGGCTGGTGGGTCGCGAGCTGATCGAGGAGCTGGCCGAGGTGCCGGTGCAAGTCGAGTACGCGTCCGAGTACCGCTATCGCCGTCTCCTCGCCGAGCCCGGTACGCTCACGATCGCCATCTCGCAGTCGGGCGAGACCGCCGACACGCTCGAGGCGATGCGCGCGGCCAAGAGCGTCGGCTCACGGATCGTGGGCGTCGTCAACGTGGTGGGCAGCACCATCGCGCGCGAGTGCCAGGGCGGCATCTACCTGCACGCGGGGCCCGAGATCGGCGTCGCGTCGACCAAAGCGTTTACCTCTCAGATCGTGGCGCTGGCGCTGCTGGGCCTGTACCTGGGCCGCGAGCGCGGCAGCCTGGACGAGGACGCGGGCCGCGAGCTGGTGTGCCGATTGATCCAGCTGCCACAGCTCGTGACCCGCGCGCTCGAGATCGAGCCGCAGGTGAAAGCGCTCGCCCGCCGCTTCGCGTCGGCGCCGAATTTTCTCTATCTCGGGCGCGGGGTGAACTTCCCGGTGGCGCTCGAGGGCGCCCTGAAGCTCAAAGAGATCAGCTATATCCACGCGGAGGGCTACCCCGCCGCCGAGATGAAGCACGGCCCGATCGCGCTGATCGACGAGAACATGCCCGTGCTGTTCGTCGCGCCCAAGGACCACGTGTACGGGAAGGTTTGCTCCAACATGCAGGAAGTGCGCGCGCGCCAGGGCCGCATCATCGCCGTGACGAGCGAAGGCAACGGCGACCTGAGCGCAATCGCGGAAGAGCAGCTGCGCGTGCCCGCCACGCTGCCGCTGCTCTCGCCCATCCTCACCATCATCCCGTTACAGCTGCTGGCCTACCACATCGCGGTGCTCCGCGGCTGCGACGTCGACCGCCCCCGCAACCTGGCGAAGAGCGTAACGGTGGAATGATCATGCGTCGATCGTCGGTGCTCGTGCTCTCGTGTCTGGTGGCGCTGCCATCGCTCGGCGCGGCCCAGTCCGTCATTCTCCAGGCCGATTCGGCCGCCCGGCGCCTCATGGCCCGGCGCGACGAGCTCAACGCCCTGGCCCAGGTGCTGGACAGCCTGGCCCAGTCTCCCACGGCCGGCGTCGGCGATCGCAACCGCGCGCAGCCGCTCGCGGCGCGAATCCGGGCCCGGCTCGAGGCCGGAGACTTCCAGGCGGGCGACCGCGTGGTGGTGCGTGCGCCCACGGGCATCGGGGACACCTTCGCCACGCCGAACGCGCCGCCCCGCGGCACGGCCGACATCGGCCTGGCCGACACGTTCGCCGTGCAGTTCGGGCCCGCGCTCGTGCTGCCCTCGATCGGCGAGATCCCGCTGCGCGGCATCCTGCGCAGTGAGCTCGAGGACCAGGTGACGCGCTACGTGAGCCGGCTGGTGCGTGATCCGGAGGTGCACGCCCGCGCGCTCATGCGGCTGTCGGTGCAGGGGGAGGTGGCGAAGCCCGGGTATTACAGTGTCCTGCCCGAGTCGCCGCTCGCCGACCTGGTCACCGCGGCCGGCGGCTATACGACGAACGCCAGGCTCTCGGACATCAAGATTCAGCGGGGCGACGCGACCGTCCTCGAGAAGGAGCGGTTGCGCCTCCTGATGGCGCAGGGCACGACGCTCGACGTCGCGGGCATTCGTCCCGGCGACGAGCTGGTGGTGCCGAAGCGCAAGAACACCGATGTGCTGGAGGGATTCCGCCTGGCGGCGGTGCTGCTCGGGATCCCGCTATCGATCTATGCGCTGACGCGTCTGCACAACTGAAGCATAGGGGGAGCAGGCGGCGGGGAGCGGGAACCCTCCGAGACACCAGTACCGCGAGCCGAAGTCTGCTCCCTCAACACAATGTCCAATGTCCAATGATCAATGATCATTGAATGTTGAACATTGGACATTCTACATTGGACATTCTGCATTTCTACGCCCTTCGCAGCGTAAACATTGCTATCTCCGGCGGACAAAACAGCCTCGCGGTGATCAGCACCGTTCCGACACCGCGACACACGTAGAGCGGCGCGAGCGTATCCCGGTACCACCCCGAAACGAAGCGGCCGCTGCCGGACGGTGTGTAGGGCGTGTAAAACGGCAACCGCACCTGGCCGCCGTGGGTGTGGCCCGCCAGGATGGCGGCGGGGCGGGGGAAGCGGTCGCGCGGGATGCCGTCCACATAGCCCGGCGCGTGCACGAGCCACAGGGCCGGATCCGCCGTGTCTATCCCACGCACCGCCGTCGCCACGTCCGGCTCGCCCATTACCGGATCGTCGATGCCGACGATGGTGAGGGCCGATGGCCCCCCCCCCACGCCCACCCGCGCGCTCGAGTTGTAAAGCAGCTCCACGCCCACCTGTCCGTAGGCGCGCTCCGCGGTGGCGCGATCGATGCCGGCGTCGTGCTCCCAGTTGCCGAGGGTCGCAAAGGTGGCTCGCGTACCGCGCGCGTGCCCCGACCACGACGCAAGCGTGGCGAGGTCGGAGCGCCGGTTGCAGATGTCGCCGATCAGGACGACGACGTCGGGGCGCTCGTGCGCAAGCCGCTCGAGCGCGGCCTCCGCTGCCCGAGGCACGCCGTCGCGCAGATGCACATCGGAGATGCAGGCGACCCGCAGATTCTCGAGCTCGGCGCCGAGCCCGGGCACGACCAGGTCGTGCCGCGACACCTGGATGGCGGTGGGCTCGACGAGGAAGCCGTCGCCCAGCGCGGCGCCGATGAGACCGACAGTCCCGGTGATGAATTGGCGGCGGGAGAGAGAAACAACCATGCGGAAAAGTAATGGAGCCGCGGCTCGACATCGCCGGCTAAAACAGAGTGCTCACCGCCCGTTTACGGGCTGTTGCCGAGCCGCGAGTTCACTCGCGCCTCTCGAACTGCCCTCCCGGTCCGCTGAGTGACTCAATGAATGCAATGAAAACGGAACCGGCGAGGGGCGCCGAGGGCGGGGCTTGGCGAACGCGGCGTCCTGCACCGCCGACCAGAGCTCCGCGATCGCGAGCGGCTTCAGGAGAAAGCGCTCGGTGGCGTTGAACAGCGTCAGGGTCGCGGCCTGGGGCGGCACCGCGGAAATGAGCACGAAGTGCCCGCGCAGCTCCGGCCATTCCAACAGCGCTTGCCGCCACAGCCAGACTCCGTCCCGCTCCGGCATGTAGAGATCGGTGACGACGACGTCCACCGTGGTTTTCCGCAGCACCTCGTAGGCTTCGAGGCCGCTCGCGGCCGTGGTCACGCGACATCCCCGTCGCGCGAGCGAGCGCGCCAGCGCCTCCCGCAACGCGAAGCTGTCGTCGACCAAGAGAACCGAGAGCATATGGAATGGTGTTCCGGCGCGGTTCCTCGCGCCACTGTGGACACGACGCAGCAGGCGTTGGGTCACATGTCGGCGAGGGCGGGGTCGCAAGGCGGCGCGCCGCGTCCTTGCCCGTACAGCACGAGGCTTGCAGGTGAAGACCAGCGAAGACGCTATTAAGGAGGAGGGGTGGCGCTCGCGCCAATCACCCGTCATCGCGAAGACCGACGCCGCACCGCGGGTCGGCGGATCGTCCGTGATCGCCGTCGCGAGACGGTGCCGGTGCCGGTCGAGCATCGGAGCGGTGCGGACCGTCGCTCTCGCGTTCCCCGGCGCTCGGGCGAGCAGCGGCGCGAGAGCGACTGATGACGCACGCGCGCCACGCCCCCCCCCCGGCCGGCTCCCACCCACCCTGGGTGGCCCAGCTCAACGC
>DASZCN010000052.1:0-18732 GCA_035943095.1 Gemmatimonadales bacterium
TTGCGGAGCCCTGAGTAGTTGGTGATGTTCAGGGTTTCGGCCATCGCGTGCAGTTCCGCGACGGATTTCCTCTTTAGTTCAGCGATATCCACGTGTGTCGTTGCCTCGTAGCTCTACGGCGGGCGAAACCCCGGGGTGGGGGAGTGAGCGCGTTGAAAATGGAATCTGGGAAGTCGAAGGGAAGCGAGGCAGGTATAGTAGGGTTTCCGAAACGCCCAGTCAAGGGCATGCCGTGAACCTGAGCGCGTACCTGTTGGCGTGGCGGACCACAGCGCTGCCGGATCGGGAAGTCATTGACGCGCTTGTACATCCAGCGCACTCCGGCCCTTCTCCCGCGCTCGCCGGCGCGCTTGCCCAGTGGCCAGGCAGCTACTACTGGTCGGACGAGCTCGACGGCAGGCATCTCGTGCTCACTCGGCCCCTGGGTCGGCGCCGAGAGCGGTGGGGCGTGCACATCGCCTTGTTCGTTGCGACGCTCCTCACGACGACGTTCGCGGGCGCCGTGCTCGCGCACGCGATCCCCTACGACAACCCGTTTGACCTTTTCACGGGGAGCTACCCGCTTCCCGCACACCTGGTCCACGCGTGGGCGAAGGGGCTGGCGTTCTCCCTGCCACTGCTCGCGATCCTCTGCTGCCACGAGCTGGGACATTATCTCACGGCGCGCCGGTACAATCTTGACGTGTCACCCCCGTACTTCATTCCGGTGCCGCTCGTCCCATCGTTCATCGGAACCATGGGCGCGTTCATCCGCCTGCGCACCATGCTGTCCGACCGCCGCCAATTATTCGACGTCGGTGTGGCGGGTCCCATCGCGGGGTTCCTCGTGGCCCTCCCGGTGCTCGCGGTCGGACTGGTCCTCAGTCACCCGCTTCCGGGCCACGGACCCGCGACCGGCTTGTTGCTCGGCCTCGACGGCGAGACGGCCGTCCTTGGTGACTCGCTCGTGACGCTACTGCTCCGTTCGCTGACTCACGGGGCGGCGCCGACACTGCTCATTCATCCGGTGGCGTTTGCGGGGTGGCTCGGCATGTTCGTCACCATGCTCAACCTGCTCCCGATTTCGCAGCTCGACGGTGGCCACATTCTCTACTCCGCGCTCCCTCGCTGGCAGCCGCGCATCGCCCTTGGCTTCTGGACGCTCATTATGGTTCTCGGGTGGTTTTGGCGTGGCTGGCTCTACTGGGGGCTCCTCGTGCTTGTGCTCTCGCGCGGCCGGCTGAGTCACCCGCCGGTCCTCGACGCCCAGCGGCCACTCCCGAGGTCGCGCCGCGTGCTCGCGTGGGTGGCGCTGGTTCTCTTTCTCATCACGTTCGTGCCGGTGCCGTTCCGGATCTAAAGCAGGTTGGGGAGGTTGGAGGAGGTTGAGGAGGCTAGGGGAGGTTGTCCCGAGTCGGAGTAACCTCCCCTGACCTCCCCCAACCTCCAGAACCTCCACCAACCTCCGGCGGCGAAGCCGCCGTCAGTATTGCGCAAGTTACTTCAACCTATATCTTTACCCAAACTAGCCCTAGGGCGCCGCATGCCCGCACAACCGGCACGCTACAACCCGCAGGACGCGACCGAAGCGGTCGTGCACGACCTCCCCCCCATCAGATTCGACGGCCAACTCATCCCCATTCGCCTCCAGGTGCGCCGCGCCGAGGACGCGATTTGGCGTGGCCGGGTGCTGTTCGGGGCCGCGGACACCGAAGGGGAGCGCACCACCGCCGAGATCTTCTGCGCCACCTCGGAGCCCGAGCTGTGGCAATCGGTGCGCGATCTACGCGACCATCATCTCCGCGATCTCTACCGCTCGCTCCTCTAGATGCCGGACCCGGCAGACACGATCAGGAAGCTGCGGCACGACTTGTCGAACCCGCTGGCCGCTATCCTCGCCGAAACCCAGCTGCTCCTCCTCGGCGCCGAAAAGTTCGATGCCGAGACGGTCGCGGGCCTGAAGCAGATCGAGGCCCTGTCGCGCAAGATGCGGGACATGCTGGGGGCGCTCGATCGCTGACCCGGTGAAGCAGTGAGCCGGCGCCATCGGCCGCGGTTTTGCCCGCCCGCGCGGTGGTGGAGTCATCCCCGCCAGGCGCTGCGCATCGCTCCCCGGTGGTGGCGCTGGCCTCCCGTGCGGCGTCGGTTCCCCTACTGACGAAGGAGGTCACCGTGGCCACGTTCGAGCTTCGGCCCCTTTCGACCGGCGAGATCCTCGACGGGGCGCTCACGCTACTGCGGCGACACTTCGGACTGCTGTTCGGCATCGCGGTGGCGTGCGAAGGCGTACCCACCGTCGTCCAGCTGTACCTCGAGCTGGCGTCGGGAGGTCGGGTGGACCCCTTCGGTGCGCTCATCGTTCGGATTCTAAATGCGGTCGGAACCTTGCTCGTCACGGGGGCGACCGTGCGCGCGGTCTCCGTGGCGTACCTGGGCGGCGTCCCCCAACTGGGCGACGCCCTCAGATACGCGGTGGAGAAGTTCGGCCGCGTGTTCGGCGCCACGTTCCTGAGCGGCCTCGTCACCGGCCTGGCGACCATCGCATTGATCATCCCCGGCATCATTGTGTTTTGCGGGTATTCCGTGACGGGCCAGGTAGCCGCGCTCGAGCCGCTCAAGTCGTCCACGGACGCCCTGCGGCGCTCCTGGGACCTGACCAAGGGATCTAGGTGGAAGGCTCTGGGATTGTGGCTCGTGTCCTTCGGGCTCGTGTTCGTGGTCGTGCTCGGCGCCGGCGCGCTCGGCGCGGCGGCGGGCGCCCTCGCCGGCGGAATCGATACCGCCGTCACGGTGCTGGTTGCCCTTGTGAGCCTCCTCATCTACCCGCTCATCACCAGCGTCTTCACCCTCTTCTACTACGATCTCCGGGTGCGCAAGGAAGGATTCGATCTCGAGGTGTTGAGCGGTCAGCTCGGCTCGCGTCCCGGAGCGTAGACCGGCCGGATCGCCCCCGCCTCGCGCCGGCGATACGCCCATCCGCTCCCGAAGTAGACTCCGAGGAAGACGACCGACAGGGCGCTCGTCGCGTACTTGTACACGGCGGGCGCGTCGCTCGCCGAAAGCAATCCCTCGATCGTTCCAGCGAGGGCGAGCAGTGTCACGACCGCGCCGATCATCCGCGCGGCGATCCTGCCCTCCACCACCAGTGCGTCACGGCGCGTCCGGTCTCCGGGCGCGAAGAGCGCTCCCGCGATCCGAAGTCCTGCCCCACCGGCGATGAAAATCGCCGTGAGCTCTAGGATCCCGTGGCCCGCGACGAACGTCGCGAGGTAGCCACCAGCATGGTAGTTCACGAACAACCCGAACCCCGCACCGAGGCTCATGCCGTTCGTGACCAGGACGAGGGCCGTCAGCACCCCGCCCGCTAGACCACCCACGAAGGCCCAGAATCCGATCTTGATGTTATTGCTGATGATGGCGGACGCGATGAGCGGCAGCTCCTCCTGCGACGACTGGGCGTACCCGATCCCTTCAGCCTGACGGGCGGCCGCCTCACGCGCGCGGCTCACCATCTCCGGCGATGTAAGCTCGTCCTGGAGGTCGGGGTGGGTGCGGATCAACGCATATCCGAGCGCCGCAGGAACGGCAAACAACAGAAACGCGGCCGTGACGTACGCCCAGGATTGCACCACCGCCGCGGGAAAATCGCGTACGAGATACCGAATCACCGGTGCCCGGCGGCGGCCCCGGGCCCGGTAGAGCGCGTTGTGCCCGGCGCTCACGACCCGCTCGAGATATTCGATCACGCGCTGGTCGACTCCGTACGTGCGCGCTCGCGCCAGGTCGGCGGCGACCTCGCGGTAGCGGGCCGCGAAGCCCGGGATCTCCGCTTCGGGGAGGTGGCTCACCCCCGCTCTTTCGACCTGAGTGGCGAGGCGGTGAAACTTCCCCCACGCCTCCCGTTTTCGCTCCAAGAACCGCTCGGCGGTGACGGAGGTGCGCCCGGCGACGTCCGTGCGCGCTCGCGTGGCGAACCGGCTGCGCCGCTTGCGCTGCTCCTCGGCGAACAGCGCGGCGAGGTAGGCGTCGGCGTCGGTTGTGCGGCGGGGAACGCGGTCCTGGAAGCGGTCGGCGAGGTCGGTCGCGAGCCGCGCCTGGAGCGTCGGTTCGAGATCGGCGGCGCGTGCGAGGAACTGGTCCAGGAGCCGAAACTCCTCCTCGGTGAGCTCCGGCGGCCCGGTTTCGACCGCCTCGGGTTCCCGTGCTCCGGGCCCCACCGCGGGTGAGGGGGGGGGCGCCGCAAGCGACCAGTCGATGGGAATGTCGCGCACCACAATCGTCCCGGCGACGATGTCGCCGAGCCGCTGGTTGCGGCGATGCAGGAAGATCATGCCCAGGCCGGGCAGGAACGGAAGGAGAGGAAAGTAGCAATCGAGCAACCGGAACAGCCCACGCACGACCGCGGCGGTCGGCGTCACGGGGTGCCCGGTGTCCATCACCACGCGGATGCCGAGCATCTGCTTGCCGATGGTGCGGCCGCCGTTCAACGCTTCGAGCAGGACGAAATACGCGAGAAAGGCGAACGCGAAGACGAGGATGACGAGGGCCAGCAACCAGCCGGCGAGCGTCCCGCTCGGGCCCGTGAGGCCGACGAGCGTGAGCAGCCAGAACAGCAGCAGAATCGCGAGGCTCGCGACGGCGGTGTCGACGATGCCCGCGGCGGCGCGGGAACCGAGGCCGGCAAGGTCGAGGTGGAGCGCGACGTGTTCGGGCGTCTCGATCCCAAACAGCTGGCGCAGTGACGCGCTAGATGGGTGCGGCCCTCGCGCGGGAGCGGGCATGTCAACATCTTATCGCGACCCCGTGCCAGGAGCGAGTCCATCCATGGCGGCAGACATTCGGCCCATGAACTTCGGCGAGATCCTCGACGGAGCCTTGGTGATGTACCGACGGTATTTCGGGCTGTTTTTGAAGCTTGCCGTGGTGGTGCTGGCGGTTCCCGCGCTGCTGTTTGTCTACGTCGGCGCACGCTGGCAGGGCGCGCTGACGACGCCGACGCAAAACTCAGGCGCCGCGATGGTGTCCTTGCTCCTGTGGCTGTTTCCAATCCTCATCGTGTATTTCCTCGCCGGCCTGGTGCTGACCGCTGGGACTGTGCGCATCATCTCCGACGCGTACCTCGGCCGAACCCCCAGCCTGCAGGACGCGCTCGCATTGGGATTGTCCAAACTCTGGGCGCTGGTGGGAGTCGGGCTCGGTAAGGGCACCATCGTTCTGCTCGCTGCATTCGGGGTCGCGATCGTCGTCGGTCTGCTGACGGTGATAGCGAAGAGCGCCGGCGTCGGCGGCGTCCTCCTCATCTTTGTCGCCGGTGCGGCGGGTGCGTGGTTCGTCGTCTACGTGCTGTGCGGCTACGGCGTTACGACTCCGGTCGTCGTGCTCGAGGAGCTGGGAAGCTCGTTCGACTCATTCCGGCGCTCGTGGGAGTTGACGCGAGGCTTCCGGGGCAAGGTGTTCGGGTTGGGTGCCATCGCGTTCCTGCTGTTCAATGCGCTCCCGAACTGGATCCTCTCGGTGCCGGCCGCGTTAACGAAGCTCTCGATGCCCGGGCTCTCGATTGCGCTTTCGGCGGTCGCGACGATCGTTCCCGTGATCCTCACGCCCGCCATCTCGGCGGTCATCACGCTGATGTACTACGATCTGCGCGTGCGCCGTGAGGCGTTCGACCTTCAGGTGCTCGGCGAACGGTTGGGGATCGTCTGACCGATGTCCTGACCCTCGTGATGCAGGGCATCCCGGTCGACTCGGTGCGCCGGGCGGTCGCCGAAGTGTTCGCTCGGCCGACGTATCGCTGGACCACGGGGCGTAGCCCGCTCGAATGGATGGTCGAGCAACTCGGCCGCTTCCTCGATTGGCTCGCGAGAGCCGAAGCGAGCCACCCGGCGGTCTTCCAGGTGCTCCTGGGGGTGCTGGTGGCGATGCTCTTGGGCGTGCTCGCGCACATGGGCTACGTGGTGTGGAGGATCACGCGGCCTACGGTGCAGACGGCCGCGCGCGTCGCGGGCGCCACGGGCTTGCGGCTCGAGGACGCGCGCGCGCATCGCGAGCGGGCCGAACGGCTCGCCCGCGAGGGGCGGTATGCGGAGGCGCTCGCGCATCGCTTCATCGCGATGCTGTTGGACTTGGATCGCGACGAGGCGCTCAAGTTCGATCCGTCGAAGACCCCCGCCGAGTACGTGGGCGAAGCTCGGCTCGACGCCGCGGGCCGCGCTTCGCTGGGCGCGCTCGTCGCACGGCTGTACGGCCACCTGTTCGGTGCCGCACCGTGCGACGAACGCACGTATCGCGAGTTCGCCAGCCAGGCCGATCTCCTGCACGAGCATGTCGCGTCGGGCTGAGATCCTGATGGTGCTGCTGCTCGGCGTCCTGCTGGCGCTCGCGGTCTGGGCTGGCCGGCGCGCCGCCGGGCCGCCGCCGGTCGTCGATTCCCGCGCCTCGACGCTGGTGAGCGGACCCGACGGCAGTCGCGCGCTCTACGACATCCTCGCCCGACTGGGCGTCCCGGTCGAGCGTCGGCGGACGCCGCTCTTCGATCTTGCCACGAACACCCAGCGCCGCCCCGCCGCCCTGGCTGTGATCGACCCGCCGCAGGATCTGGTGAGCGCCGAGTTGTCGCAGGTGGTTCAGTTCGTGAAAGACGGGGGGGCGGTGGTGGCCGCGGACCGGGGCGGTGGTATCTCGCGCTGCGTCGGGTGGGACGTCGCCTACCGCTTCGACTTCATGCAAGTGGACAGCTTTCGGGTCGTCGCGACGGATCACCGCGTCGCCCTCCCGGCGGTGACGAACTATTTCCGACCGCCCGCGACAGGGCAGGGTGAGCGGGACGCGGCCCGCCGCCTGCGCGGCGGCGAAATCGAGGACAGCCAGTGCGAGACGCTCCTTCCCCTGGCGCAGGACACGCTGCTCCGTCTGCTCGACGGCCGCCCGGCGGCGTTGCGGCTTCAGTATCGGGGGGGCGGCACGGTCACACTGGTTGCCGACGCGGGTTACTTCCGCAACCGGGCGTGGCGCGAAACCCCGGTCCCGGAATTCGTCACCCCGTTGCTGGTGCCGGCGCACCGCAGAGGGCGACTCGCGTGGGACGAGTACCATCAGCGCTTCGGCAGCGCTACTTCGCTCTCCCGCGAGCTCGTCGGCTGGCTCCTGCGAGCGCCGACCGGCTGGGCGCTCCTGCAGTTGGTCGCGCTGCTTTTGATCGGTCTCGCGCTCGTGGGGGTGCGGTTCGGGCCCGCGCGTGCAGTCATCGAGCGCCGCCGGCGGTCTCCTATCGAGCACCTCGAGGCGCTCGCCGCTGGGCTGGAGGGGGCGGCGGGCGTGGACACCTCGGTGGCACTCACGGTCTCGAGCCTGCGCCGCCGGCTCGGTCGCACGGGGGTGTTGGCCGCCGGAGAAGAGCGCTCCTGGCTCGCCGCATTGGAGCTGGCCCTGCCCACCGCCGCGGGAAGGAACGCGGTCCGGCGCCTGCAGCGCATCCTGAACCAACCCGGCGGACCCGAGCGGGCGCTCGCGGCCGCCCAAGCCGTGGAGGACGTGTGGACGGAGCTTCGCCCGCCGAAGACGCGCGCAGGATCCTAGAGACGCTGCGAACGGTCGTGCTCGGTCAGGAGGCTGCGATCCGTGAGACGCTCATTTGCCTCCTCGCGCGCGGCCACGTCCTGCTCGAGGGCGTGCCCGGGACGGCGAAGACGCTGCTGGTCCGGACGCTGGCCCTCGCGTTGGATGTCACGTTCAAGCGGATCCAGTTTACCCCCGACTTGATGCCCGCCGACATCACGGGCGTCAGCATGCTCACGGGATCGCACGATTTCACGTTCCGGCCGGGCCCCATCTTCGCGGATCTGGTGCTCGCCGACGAAATCAATCGCGCGCCCGCGAAAACCCAGGCCGCGCTGCTCGAAGCGATGCAGGAGCGCACGGTGACCGTGGACGGTGTCGGCTATCCCCTGTCCACCACGTTCACGGTGTTCGCTACGCAGAACCCCATCGAGTTCGAGGGGACATATCCCCTCCCGGAAGCGGAGCTGGATCGGTTCATGATGAAAGTCCTCGTGGGGTATCCCGACGCGACCAACGAACAAGGGATTTTGACGCGCACGGTCGGCGGGTTCGAGGCGGACCGGCCCGAGACGTACGGCGTGTCCCCCGTGACCGACGCGGCCGGACTCGGGCGGCTGCGGACGGCCGTGGAGGCCGTTCGGGCCGAATCCCAGATTACCGCGTACGTCACGTCGGTGGTGCGGGCCACGCGCGAAGCCGCGTCGCTGACGCTCGGCGCGAGCCCCCGGGCAGGCGTGGCCCTTTTGAAGGCGGCGCGCGCGACCGCCCTCGTGGAGGGGCGCGACTACGTGATCCCCGACGACGTAAAGCGCCTCGCGCCGGCCGTGCTGCGGCATCGCGTCAACGTGGCACCAGAGCTCGAGCTGGAAGGCGTCACACCCGATGTCGCCCTCAAGTCCGTCCTCGATCGCATCGAGGTCCCGACCGCATGATCGGTGTCGACGTCCTGCTGTCCTGCCTCATCGCTTTGGTTTTTTGGGCCTTGTGGTTCCTGGTGGGTGTCTACGCCGGTGTGCTGTGGACCCGTCGCGGGCTCGTGATCGGCGCCCTGATCGCCGGGCTTGGCGTGGCGGCACCGTGGCTGCCCTGGGGAGGGAGAGTCGCGCTCGACGTGATGCTGATCGCCGACCTCGCGCTCGTGGCGGCGGTATGGGTCGATGCCGCGCTCGCGCCCCGGCTGGCCCAGGGAGGAAAAGCGATCGCGGTGTTTCGGGACGCACCCCCGGCCTTTTCCGTCGGTCGCGCTGCGGAGGTGACGTATCGGTGGGTGAACCCCACGCGCCGGGCCGTGCGGCTCCGCTTGCGCGAGGTGCGTCCGGACCTGCTCGGCGGCACGCAGGTGTCGCGTCGCATCGCGGTGCCGCGGCTCGGCGAGGCTCGGGAGACGGTGTCGGTGACCCCAGTGCGTCGCGGTCGGGAGCAGTCGGGGGAGTTCATGGTCGATGCGTTCGGCCCACTCGGGCTGGGGCGGCGGCGGACCACGGTGCCGCTGCCGTGGGACGCCGCGGTGTACCCGCCTCTCGTCTCCGTCCGACTGCGTGCCGCCGTCGCACAGGCACGGCGCCGCCGCGAACCGGGCATCACGCCGTTGCGACAGATCGGCGAGGGGCGGCTGTTCGAATCGCTACGGGAATGGGTGCCCGGCGACGACTTACGGCACATCGACTGGAAAGCCACCGCGCGCCGGCGCAAGGTGATCACGCGACAATACGAGGCCGAGCGGCGCCAGCAAGTGCTGCTCGTTCTGGACACGGGGCGGTTGCTCACGGCGGAGATCGCCGGCGTGCCGCGGCTCGACTACGTCGTCCAGGCCGCGCTCGAGCTCGCGTACGCGGCGGTGCAGCACGACGACAACGTCGGCGTGATGGCGTTCGCCGACGGCGTGCAGCACTTCGTCGCGCCGCAGCGTGGCCGGCTGGCGCTCAAGCGCGTGCTCGACGTCCTGGCGGTCGTCGAGCCGCAGCTCGTGGAACCCGACTATCCGGGCGCCTTCCGTTACCTCGCCGCGCGGAACCGCAAGCGGGCCCTCACCGTCCTCTTCACCGACGTGATCGACCGGTTCGCGTCGGACGCGCTCGTCGCCAACGTGGCGGGACTGCGCCCGCGCCATCTGCCGCTCGCCGTGACCCTGAAGAACCCCGAGCTCGAGCATGCCGCCGCCCTGCGTCCCACCGTGGCGCACGACGCGTTTCGCAAGGCCGCGGCCGAAGAGCTGCTGGGGGCGCGCGAGCAGGCGCTGGGGCACATGCGCCGCGCCGGCGTCCTAGTGCTCGACGTGGCCCCCGACCGGGCGGCGCAGGCCGTCGTGGCCAAATACCTCGAGCTGAAACGGCGCGGACGACTGTAGACGCAGCGCATCTTTTGGGGTCCCGCGACCTGCATCTATCCCACCGTCTGCCGGGATATCAGTACCTGCCTGAGACCGAGGTGCCCCCACAGAGCTGGCGGCCGCTCGGCCTCGCTTTCCTCTATACTGGCGGCGCGGTCGTGGGGACGCTGGGCCTCGAGAGCTCGAGCCTGGGCTCGGGCTCCAAGCGGGAGCTCGCGGTCGTGGGTGGGGCGGCCTCGATCACCGGCTTTGTGATGACGCTCCGGAAGCGCGTTTCAGCGGATCAATCGCAAGACCGATCCGGGCGGCACGGGCGAGGTCGACGCTTCGATCCAGGAGACGGTCGCGCGCGTGGGGCTGGCGTTCGGATTTTAGGATCGCCGCAGAACACGCAGAACACGCAGGACGTGCAGAACGTGCAGAGCGCGGAGGATGGGACACGTTGCGCGTATTGACGACTGCATACGCGGCCCGCACATTCGTCGCAAACGTGCGGAGCGAGACGTCCTATGGCGATGCTCGAACGGCTCGATCGACTGGCGGCGGAACGGTGGGCGCGCCTGCGCGACGGGGTGCGTCGGGGCGGGTTGCGGCGGGGGGCTTGGTATCCGGTCTTGAGCCGGGGGCCTGACGAGGTCGTGGTAGTCGTGCGTCACGAATCGGTACTGCTACCGCCCTCGTATCTCGACATCGTGACGACCCGCCCGAGCAAGTGGAGCCTGATCACCGAGGAGCGGTACGCGGTGTGTCCCAATTGTGCTCAGCGTGTCGCGCTCGGCAGGCCGCCGGAACGGATGCGGTGCGGGCGTTGCCAAGTGGTCTTCGAGTTCGAGGAGCAGCACGAACACAGCGTGGCCTGAGAGTCCGCAACCTGAGATGACGGAGCCCGGTCGCCGCGCTGACGCCGACCGGGCTTTTTTCACTCCGACTGATAATCTCGATTCTAACAACCTAAAACGCACGCGACGTCGGCGGCTGGCACTCGCGTTCTAGGCGCAACTTGAAACGTGCACACGCTGCTGACATCGCCCTGACGACTTCTTGACAACTCGCCGTTGGCCGGTACACTCCCTGCCATTCGTGAAGATTGAGGCGCCGAACGTCCCTGTAGCTCATTTCCAAGAACAACTGGTTGCACGAAACCGGGAGGGACCATGGTCCGGTGGTTCGTGAAGGGTGTGGGCGGTGCGCCGTGGTCGTGGTTGGTCAGCTGTGTCGTGACGCTCGTCTGTCTGGGCGCTGCAATGGCGTTGAGCGGCGGGAGATCGAAAGCCTACACGGCCTACTCGCTCGCCGTTCACAAGACGAAAGCCATTCCAGCGTTCGCCCGGAAGTACAACCTGCCGTGTTCGGCCTGTCATACGGCGTGGCCCGAGCTGAACGCGTTCGGGCAGCGATTCCGCGATAACGGCTACCAGTTGATGAACGACCGCGACTCGCCCATCTGGCAGAATCCGTCCTATATCCCTGTTACGTTCCGGATGACGCCGAACCTGCACCGCGAAAGCGCCACGAAGCAGCCGGTGGACGCGGTGCCGGGGGATTCGACGAGCGGGCTCGTGTCGAAGACCGTCACGCAGTCCGGCTTCGATCTCTCCGGGATGGACTTGTGGACGGCCGGGACGCTCTACAAGAACATTTCGTTCGTCCTCTTGCCTTCGTCCGATAACACCGGCGCCTTCCACTTCGAAGCCGCGTTTGTGCGGTTCGACAATCTTTTCAGCAATCGCTGGGTCAACTTCAAGGTCGGAAAATTCGAGCTGGACAACCTCGTCTCGGAAAAACGCTTTCTGTTCCTGTCCGGGAACGGCGGCGCCTATCAGTCCTATCACTTCCTGCCCGGCGGGGACATCAACGACTTCGGACTCGGCGACAACCAGATCGGCGCGGAGCTCTCCGGGCACTCGGACAACAGCTACACGCGCTATGGTATCGCTGTGTTGAGTAGTACTGACGGCCAGGTGAATCTCCCGACCAGCCAGAGCTACGACGCGTTCTTCACGCTCAGCCACGCCGTGGACGCCGGATCGATGGGCGTGGAGCGCCTGGGCGCGTACGCGTACCTCGGTCGGCGTCCGACATACTTTCAGACGTCGGGCGGCGTCCCGATTCCAGGCACGGGCACGGGCAACAAGCCGTTCTACCGGATCGGTCTCGCCGGCGATTTCTTCTTCGGCGATTTCGAGCTCTTGCCCTTCGTGATGCACGCATCCGACAACGCCTTTCTCGCGACCGGCACGGCGGCGAATGTCGCACTGCCACCCGGCGCGCAGGACGCCAAGTGGAACTCGGGGTTCGTCGAAGCCCACTATTACGTGAACCCCCAATTTGTGGTCACGGCACGCTGGGAGACCGTCCGGATGTCGCAGCAGACGGATCCGGCGGCGCCGACCGACCTCGGCAATGTCGACGCGTATTCGGGCGGCATCCGGTGGTACCCGATCATGTTCAGCCGCGCCGGGCTGAGCTGGCACACGGAGGTGTCGGCGGTGCGAACACGGGGTTCGGCATTCGCCGCGACGGACAACGTGTGGACGAGCAGCCTGTTCAGCGGTCTGGATTTCGACTTCTGACGGAGGAGACCCAACATGAGACTGCACGCGCGCATCGTGGCATTCGTCTCGGGGCTCGGTGTCCTCCTGTCCGCAGCAGGGGCGACGACCGGCTCAGCCCAGGAAAGCCACATCGGGAATCTCACCGGGCACGCAGCGGCCGGAAAGAAGCTGTACCGTCGCTACTGCGTCGGCTGTCATGGCCAGGACGGTGACGGGGCCGGTGAGAACGCCGCGTGGATCGATCCCAAGCCCCGGGACTTCACACTCGGCGTGTTCAAGTGCCGGTCGACCCCGACCGGCACACTCCCGACGGACGAGGATCTGTTCGACGCGATGAGCCGCGGGTTCGTGACCACGAACATGCCGCAATGGCTGCCGCTGACGGGCCAGAACCGAGCCGATCTCGTCGCGTACATCAAGACCTTCTCGCCGAAGTGGAAGACCACCAAGGCGGGGACTCCGATCACGATCCCGCAGGAGCCCGCGTTGACCATCGAGAGCGTCCTGCACGGTCGAGAGCTGTACCAGAAGATGGAATGTTGGAAGTGCCACGGCTCGAGAGGGCACGGCGACGGTCCATCCGCCGCGACGCTCACCGACAACAAAGACCTGGCGATCCGTCCGTATGATTTCTCGAGCGGCTCGCGCTTCATGTGCGGCGTCACCAACCGCGATCTCTACAAGATTTTCATGACGGGACTCGACGGCACGCCGATGCCGTCATTCGCGGACGACATCAAGCCGGCGGACGGGTGGGACTTGGTGCACTTCCTGCGGACGCTCCAACCGTTGGAGACGCCGGAGGCGGGCGTCTGGCAGGCGTGGCTCGCGTCGCACGCCAAGGAGCTCAAGCCCATCGGACCGCCCGGGACCGGGCAGTGAGTAAGGAGGCTGTTCGAATGCGTATCCGCGACTTGATGCTCCTCGGTGGCGTGGCCGTTGCGGGAACCGCGATGATGACGGGGGGCAGCGCGCCCCCCGCGGGAGCCACGATCAGCGGCAAGGTGACCTTCACGGGCACGCCGCCGAAGATGAAGCCGATCGACATGGCCAAAGAGCCCTACTGTGTCCGCAAGCACGCGGGGGCTCCGGTGCTGACCGAGAACGTCACGACCGGCCCCGGGAACACGCTCGGCTGGGTGGTCGTGTACATCTCGGCCGGTGATCAAGGCGCGGCGACGTCGGCGGAGACGGTCCGGCTCGATCAGCGGGGCTGCCAGTATATCCCCCACGTGCTGGTGGTGGAGCCGAACCAGCCGCTCGACATCTACAACGACGACTCCACGTCCCACAACATCCACCCGCTGGCGAAGGTGAATCCCGAGTGGAATAAGTCGCAGCCGATCGGGGCGCCGCCGATTCACGCCAAGTGGGAGACGCCCGAGTTCATTCCCGTCAAATGCAACGTGCATCCGTGGATGCATGGCTGGCATCTGGTGCTCCCGACCTCGCATTACGCGGTGACGGGGGCGGACGGGGCGTTCAGCCTGCAGGGCCTGTCCCCCGGCAAGTACACGGTGACGGCCTGGCAGGAGCAATTCGGCACGCAGACCCAGGATGTGACGATCACCGGAAATGAGACCAAGGCGATCAACTTCGTCTTCAAAGCCACGCCGTACTGAGCCGCAACATGGGCAAACTCTTCGCCGTCGTGGTCGCCATCATCACGGTTGTCTCGACCGCCATTTTCGTCGGACATGTCTGGTGGCCCCCCGCGGACATCTCGGTGCACGGGCCCGGCATCGACCAACAGATGAGGGAGACCATGGTCATGACGGGACTCTTGTTCGTGGTCTCGCAGCTGGCGCTCGCCCTCTTTGCCTGGCGCTACAGCGCCGCTCCGGACGGACGGAAGATCAAGATTTTTCCCGGGGGACCAAAGCCCCTGGTGCTGCTGGCCATTGTGCTGGTCGGGATTGAAATCCTCGCCCTCACGTTCGTCGGCTCCAAGGTGTGGGCCGGCATTTTCCAGGCGCCCCCCGATCCCAACTCGCTCGTCGTCGACGTGCAGGCCGAGCAGTTTGCTTTCTATTTCCGCTATCCCGGCGCGGACGGCACGTTCGGCGGCACCCATCCAGAATTGATCAATGAAGCCAGCGAGAACTTCTTCGGGCTCGATCCGGCGCACGATGTCGACGCGCGCGACGACATCGTCGTCCCCAGTTTAGTCATCCCGGTCAACCGGCCCATTCTGCTGCGCATGCACGCCAAGGACGTCAACCACTCGTTCTACGTGCCGGAGCTCCGGATCCAGCAGGACTTCGTCCCCGGTCTCATGGTGCCGCTCCATTTCACTGCCACCCAGACCGGGAAGTACGAGATCGTGTGCACACAGCTCTGTGGCTTGGGACATTACAACATGCGCGCCTATCTCGAGGTGATGCCGCAAACCCAGTTCGACCAGTGGCTGAAGGACAAAGCGGCACAACAATAAAGAGGTAAGGCCCAATGCCACCGACCGCGGCACCTGCAGCCGTTCATCACCATGCGCCCCCGCAGGGTTTCTGGCGGAAGCACGTTTTCAGCCTCGATCACAAAGTGATCGGGAAGCAGTATCTCGATCTGGCGCTCGTGGCCGTGGTGACGGGGATGGTGCTGTCGTGGTTGATGCGGATCCATCTCGCATGGCCGAACCTGCCGATTCCGGGCTTGGCGAAGTTGTCGCCCAACGGGGCCGCCGGCGGCATCATCACGCCGGAGTACTATCTCTCGCTCATGACGATGCACGCCACGATCATGGTGTTCTTCGTCCTGACGAGTGCGCCATTCGCGGGATTCGGCAATTACTTCCTGCCGATTCAGGTCGGGGCGGAGGACATGGCGTTCCCCCGCTTCAACATGATGTCCTTCTGGACGACCTTCGTGGCATTTCTCGTTCTCATCAGCTCGTTCTTCGTGGCCGATGGGCCCGCGCTCTCGGGCTGGACGGCCTACGCGCCGCTGAGCGCGGTTGGCAAGGACGCCGGACCGGGGCAGGGACTCGGTCAGACGCTGTGGGCGCTGTCGATCGCCATCTTCTGCGTGGGGCAGCTGTTCGGGTCGCTGAACTTCATCACGACGACGCTCGACCTGCGCACCAAAGGCATGTCGCTCGCCCGCATGCCCATGTCCACTTGGGCGTGGTTCATCACCTCGGTCATCGGTCTGATCGCGTTCGCGGTGTTGATGCCGGCCTGCATCCTGCTGTTGCTCGACCAGCGGGCCGGCACGAGCTTCTTCATCCCCGGCGGGCTCGTGCTCAGCGATCGCCTCCAGCCCCATGCCGGCGGTTCCCCGCTCCTGTGGCAGCACCTGTTCTGGTTCTTCGGCCATCCCGAGGTGTACGTCGCGATCCTGCCCGGGTTCGGCATCGTCTCGCACATCCTTCCCGTCTTCGCGCGCAAGCCCCTGCTCGGCCCGCGCGTTCTCATCGGGTGCATGGTCGCGATTGCGTTTCTGAGTTACACGGTGTGGGGGCACCACATGTTCTTGAGCGGGATGAACCCGTTTTCAGCGCTGTTGTTCTCCGTACCGACGCTCATCATCACGATTCCCGCCACGATTGCGACGCTCCTGTGGATTGGCACGATCTACGGCGCCAAGCTGCGTCTCAAGACGCCGGCGCTGTTTTGTCTGGGCTTCATCTCGGTGTTCGTGAGCGGGGGGCTGAGTGGCTTCTTCCTGGCGCAGCCGTCGATTGACACTTACTTGCATGCTACCTACTTCGTGGTGGCCCATTTCCACTTCGTGATGGCGGTCGCCGCCATGTTCGGCATCTTCGCCGGCACGTACTTCTGGTTTCCGAAGATTTTCGGCCGGATGATGAACGAGCCGTTGGGCAAGTGGCACTTCTGGCTCACCTTCATCGGCGTCTACTGCATCTTCATGCCGATGCACTACCTCGGCCTCGCGGGCAGTGTGCGCCGCTACTCGGCATTCACCGACGACTACTTGAAGCCGCTGATCCCGCTACATCGCTTCGTGACGATCGCCGCGCTGTTCACCGGGGCCGCCCAGTTGATCTTCCTGTACAATCTGATCCGCGCGCGGTTCCGCGGGCCACCGGCCCCCGATAACCCCTGGGAGGCCACGACACTCGAGTGGTCCACGCCGTCGTCCCCGCCGCCGTTCGACAACTTCGGCGGCCATCCGCCCGCCGTGTACCACGGGCCTCAGGAGTACGGGGTGAAGGGCACCAAGGGCGATTACATCATGCAGGCCTCGCCCGAATCCGCGGCCGTCGGCGCGGACTGAGCGGCGGTGCTCGCAGCTCGCTCGTCTCCGACGACCACCACCGTGCCCGCCCCGCGGACGCCGCCCACCGAGCCCACGCTCACGGGCGTCTGGGTCGGGATCGCGACCATTACGATGTCGTTCGCGGCGTTCACGGCCGCGCTGGTGGCGCGCCAGGGGGCCGCCGCCGATTGGCAGCATTTCCGGCTGCCACCGATCCTGTATCTCAATACGCTCGTGCTGCTCATGAGCAGTGGTACGTTCGAACTGTCCCGCCGCCGGATCCTGGCAGTCCCCGCGCCGGCGTGGGACGAGGAGGGCGCGGTCCTCGACTTGCCGCCGCAGGGGTTGTCGTGGCTTTACGTGACCCTCGTCTTGGGACTGCTGTTCGTGGGCGGCCAGCTCGAGGCGTGGCGCGGGCTCTCCGCGCAGGGCGTGTTCCTGGCCACGAACCCCAGCAGCGCGTTCTTCTATGTCCTCACCGCGCTGCACGGGGTGCACGTGCTGGGCGGCTTAGGAGGCTTGCTCTATGTGCTGCACCGCTTGACCCACGCCTCGAGTGCCAAGGCCCGGACTGCCCTCCGCGGCGCCGCGCTCTATTGGCATTTCATGGCTGCGCTATGGCTGTATCTCCTGGTGATCCTTGTCACGCGCGTGTAATGGGCGGGAGGTGACGTGAGCGAATCTGCGGTGACCCTCGGGGCTCAGGCGGGAGCGCGGATGGAACCGTCTCCGTACGGCATTGAGTCCAAGAAACTGGCGATCTGGCTGTTCATCATCGCCGACGCCGCCACCTTTGGCGCGATGCTCTTCGCCTACGGCTATCTCCGGCTTGCCAATCCGGACTGGAGCAGGCCGTTCGCGTTCTGGCCGACGATCGCGAACGCCGTCGCCATGACGGTCGTGCTGCTGGTGAGCAGCCTGACCATGGTAGTGGCGGTCGGCACTGCGCAAGCCGGCCAGAAAGCCACGACCGTCCGCTGGCTCGGCGTGACGATGCTGTTGGGCCTCGTGTTCGCGGTGCTGCACCTCTGGGAGTGGTCCGGGATGTTCGCAGAGGGCTGGCGCCTGTTCCAAAACCCGCTGGGCGGCTCCGCGCTATTCGGAGCCACGTTCTTCAGTATCACCGGATTGAGCCTCCTGCACGTGATCGCCGGCATCATCGCGCTGGCCGTGATCACCCGCGGCTACCTGCGCGGACGCTTCGACACGGGCCACATCGAGACGACCGGCCTGTATTGGCAGTTCGTGAACGTGGTATGGATGTTCGTGTTCCCACTCGTCTACTTGATGAACGCTCGCTGAGGAAGCGAAAGGCCAGGCCATGGGCACCGGTGTCGCAAGTCAAGGTCCAGGCATGAAAGCGTACGTGACCGTGTGGGTGGGGCTGCTCCTGATTGTGGCCGTCGAGGTGGTGCTGACCTACGAGCATCTGCCGACCGAGCGGCTCTTGGTGGCGCTCCTCCTGCTCGCGTTCGTCGAGGCGGCGCTCGGGCTCATGTACTTGATGCACTTGAAGTACGAGCGCCCGGTGTTGTTCTGGAGCCTGATCCCCTACCTGATCTTTGCCATGTTCATGCTCGATCACGTTTGGCCCGACGCGCTGCGCCTGATGCACCAGCGGTTGGCCGGGCATTAGACCCCGAGGTCATCGTGGTGGGCATGGGAGCCCTGCTCACAGGCATGGTCATCCTGATGGTGCCGGCTTTCCTCATCGTCACCGGCATCACAATGATGGCATATCGCAGGCACAAACGTGGAGTGGACGACGATACGTGATCAGCTGATGGCGCCCGGTGTTGAAGATGTGCTCGTGCGGTTGGGATGGCGTTTTCGAACACTAGGGCGCGTCGTTCCAGCAGCAACCCGACGCCGAACCCCGCCGTCGCGGGCCGCGACTGTTTCGGAAAGCCGAAGCCCCGCCGTTCGGTACTCGACGGCGGGGCTTCGAGCCATCACATGCGCCAGCCGCGATTCGAACGCGGGACCTTCGGCTCCGGAGGCCGACGCTCTATCCATCTGAGCTACTGGCGCGCGGTGAATCGAGGTTGTGGAGGTCGGTGGAGGATGGTGGAAGACGGTGGAGGTTGTGCTGTACCT
>DASZCN010000053.1:0-3183 GCA_035943095.1 Gemmatimonadales bacterium
GTGCTGCAGCGGCGTGCGTATCGCACCGCACGCCGCGCCGCCCGGCCGCTCGAGGCACCGTTCAAGAGCGTCGGCCCTGTGATTCTGCGGGGCCCACGGCTCGCGTTCGAGTATCCGATTGTCCGGAAGATCGGGGCCGCGCTGATCGCCGTGGTGGTGGCCGGGGCGGCAGTGCTCGGCGCCTGGCGCCTGTGGCTCCTCCTCGCCCAGCTCGGCTGGCGGGAGTGGGCCGCGCTGGCCGGGGCCGCGGGGTTGACGTTCGTCAGGGTGATGGGCGCGGTGTTCCTGTCGACCCTATGGACCGTGCCGGCCGGCGTGGTGATCGGCCGCTCGCCGCGCCTCGCGCGCGCGCTCCAGCCTGTGATCCAGGTCGTCGCGTCGTTTCCCGCACCGATGCTCTTTCCCTTGGTGATCCTGTTGCTAGCGCGCGCGGGAGTCGGACTGGGCCTCGGGGCCGTGGTCCTCATGGTCCTCGCGGGCCAGTGGTACATCCTGTTCAACGTGATTTCGGCCGTGGCCGCCATTCCCCAGCAGCTCAAGGAAGCAACGACCGTGTTCCGCCTGCCACGGGTGGCGCGTTGGCGCTTGCTCTACCTGCCGGCCGCCTTCCCCGCCCTCATCACCGGCTGGGTCACCGCCGCGGGAGGTGCGTGGAACGGATCCATCGTCGCCGAATACATTGAGGCCGGTGGCGCCTTGCGGACGACCAGAGGTCTGGGAAGCCTGATCAGCGAAGCGACCGCGCACGCGAATTTCCCGCTCCTGGCAGGGGGAATCGCGCTCATGAGTCTGATCGTGGTGAGTTGGAACCGCCTCGTGTGGCGGGCGCTCATGCAGTGGGCGCAGGAGCGGTTCGGGATGGCCACATGACGACGGATACCGTGTTGCTCGAAGCGCAGCACGTCTCGCAACGCTTCCGGTTGCCCAACGGGCAGAACCTCGAAGCGCTGCGGGACGTGTCACTCACCGTCTGCGAGCACGAAGTGGTGGCGCTGGTCGGCCCTTCGGGGTGCGGCAAGAGCACGCTGCTGCGCCTTTTCGCCGGGCTCGCCCGCCCCGCCGAGGGGACGGTTCTCTACCGGGGGCGGCGTCTCGACGGCGTGCTCGGGGCTGCCGCCATGGTGTTTCAGTCGTTCGCACTCCTGCCCTGGCTCACCGTCACCGAAAACGTGGCCATGGGTCTCGAGGCGCGCGGGGTGTCCGGGCCGGCGCGCCGGGACGCGGTCGCCCGTGCCGTCAACTTGGTGGGCCTCGACGGCTTCGAGCAGGCCTACCCCAAAGAGCTGTCGGGCGGCATGAAGCAGCGCGTGGGGTTCGCGCGCGCGCTCGCGGTGGCGCCCGAGATCATGCTGATGGACGAGCCGTTCGGCGCGCTCGATCCGCTCACCGCCGAGAACCTGCGCAGCCAGGTGGTCGACCTGTGGCGGGATTCCGCCACCGGCGTGAACACCCTCGTGGTCGTCACGCATTCGGTCGAGGAGGCGGTATTCCTGGCGGGACGGATCGTGGTGTTCGGCACGAACCCCGGCCACGTGCGGGAGCAGCTCGTCAATTCCCTGCCGTATCCGCGCGTTGAGCGGACTCCCGAGTTCGAGCAGATGGTGGATCGGTTGCACGCCATTCTCACGGCGACGCTGCTTCCCGAGCCGGCGCCCGCTACGCCGCAGCGCCTCGTGCCGTTCCCGAGAGTGCACGTCTCCGAAGTCACGGGTTTGCTCGACCACCTCCTCACGCGCCCCGAGGGCAAGGGTCCGGTGTTCGAGCTGGCGGAAGACCTCGGGGTCGACTACGACCGGATGTCCGCGGTGGTGCGAGCCGCCGAGCAGCTCGGCTGGGTCACGACGCCGGGTGAGATCGTCCAGCTGACGCAGGCCGGGCGTGACGTGATGGCCATGGACGACGCGGCGCGCAAGGATGCCACGCGGGCCCGGCTCAGTAAACAACCGCTATTCGCGCGCCTGATCGCGATGCTCAAGGAGAGCGACGGCTCGGTGGAGGACGAGGAGGTGCTCGCCGACCTCACCATCTATTTCCCCTTCATTCCCGCGGAGTCGTTGTTCAGGACGCTGGTGGAATGGGGGCGTTACGCGGAGCTGGTGGACCACGACACGGACGCCGGGCGTATCTCCCTGCTCGGGTGGGAGAGCGCGGCCGAAGCGCACACCGAGTAGCTACAGCAGTACCGCGAGGGCGTCGGCGACTTCCTTGACCGTGCGATGGTGCTCAGGAGTGAAACCGGCGGGGACGTCGGAGTCGATGTCGAGCTGGCCCAGGATCGTCGTACCGCGGCGGATCAGGACGACCAGCTCGGACCGGGTTTCCAGATTGCACGCGAGATAGTTCCCTAGCGCGGCGACATCAGGCACGTTCTGGTCCTCGCCTGTCGCCACCGCCGTGCCGCACACCCCGCGCCCCACCGGAATTCGCGTGTGTTCGGTCTCGCGCCCGGCGAACGCTTCGAGCACGAGCTCGTCGCCGTGCACCATGTAGGCGTACACCGACGTGAAGGGGGCGCCCAGCCGGCGGATCCGCTCGCACGCCAGTCGGAGCAGATCCTCCCGTGAGACATCGTGCAGATGGGCGGCGCGGAGCGCGCGGATGATCGGGCTGGTTTCGAGCATGCGGCTATATCTATCTTTGGCGCGACTCTCCTGGAAGCGGCCCGTGTCCATTCGTCTCCTGGTCCTCATCCCGGTCGCGGCCGCCATCAGCCTCGCGCTCTCGGCCGCCGTGGATGCGGTGGCGCTGCCGCTGTTTCTCGATACCACCGGGACGATCCTCGCGACCGCGTTGGCCGGGCCCGTCGTCGGCATCGCGACGGGTGTCGTGACCTCGGGTGTGAACTCACTTCGCAACCCGACGTTCTGGCCGTTCGTGGCGGTGCAGATCATCGTCGCGCTGTACGCCTGGATGGCCGCGCGGGCGGGCCTGTTCCGCAGTCTCAAGACCGCCCTCCCCGCGGGATTCGGACTCGGCGTGATCGCTGCACTCACGTCGACGCCGATCTCCTATCTGGTGTTCGGGTGCACCACGACCGGCGGGATCGCCCTCACGACCGCGCTCGGAAAGGCATTGGGGCTCCCCCCCCTCGGTGCTTGCTTCTTCGGGAGTTTCGTGGCGGACTTTGGGGACAAGGCGGTGACCTTCGCGCTCGTGACCTCCGTGCTTCACGGACTCCCGCGC
>DASZCN010000054.1:0-42626 GCA_035943095.1 Gemmatimonadales bacterium
GCCAAGCGCTGCGGCCAAGTGTTTGACCAGCGTGTCGATTGCTCCCTTGGTCGCCGCATACGCCGCCAGCTCGCCGACGACCGCACGTGCGCCGAGTGACGAAATGAAGACAATGCTGCTGCCACTGCCCAACATCGGAAGCGTCTGCTGAACGAGAAAGAAAGGCGCGCGGACATTCACCGCGAAGAGGCGGTCGAAATCCTCAACCGTCGTATCTTCGATGTTCGCCGACTTCGACACGCCTGCATTCGCAACGAGAATGTCCAGCCGGTCGCCCACGATACCGCGAACCTGTTGAGCGAGGTTGTGTGCCCCGTCTGGAGCGGACAGATCCGAGCCCACCGCCTGAGCCCGGCCGCCGCCGTTGCGAATCCCGGCGACGACGGATTGCGCTTCGGCTTTGCCGCGGCCATAGTGAACCAGCACCTGGGCGCCGCCCTCAGCGAGTGCCAAAGCGCTGGCGCGGCCGATGCCGCGGGAAGCGCCGGTTACCAGAGCTGTTTTGCCCGAGAGATTGACCACGGTGGTGTCCGCTCCTTGGTGTATACCTGACGCGCATGCATTCTGGATGCCTTGTCCTTTGAAGAAATCAGATTACACGCGAATCTACGAGACGATTGCCGCATCAAGAAATACTTTGTATGCTGGTGTCCATACCTAGTAGGTATGGGGCCGTTAAATGGAACTCCGGCATCTTCGCTATTTCGTCGCGGTTGCGGAAGCAGGCAGCCTTACCGTGGCCGCCCAGAAATTCCTGCACACGGCGCAACCGTCCCTCAGTCGTCAAATCCGCGATCTGGAGAACCACGTGGGCACCCGGCTTTTGACTCGCAACGCCCGCGGCATTGAACTGACGGCGGCAGGGACGGCCTTTCTCGACCATGCGCGGCTGGCGCTGATTCAGGTCGATGCAGCCAGTGAAGCGGCGCGCCGGGCGGCCAAACCGAATAAACCTGTGTTTGCTGTCGGATTTTTGACCGGACAGGAGATCGACTGGTTGCCTGAGGTGATGCGCGTTCTTCGAGACGAGTTGCCCAAGATCGATGTGACTATCTCAAGCCAGTCTTCTTCTCGTGATCTTGGGGAGGATGTGATGAGAGGCAAGCTCGATGTCGCTTTTCTGAGGGCCGAGATCAAGGCGCCAGATCTCGTCTACAGGGTTGTCACGAAGGAACCGCTCGTCGTCATCCTTCCGAGCGATCACCGCCTTGCCGCGCGAGAAGCCATCGCCCCGATGGAAATCGCTGGCGAGCGACTGCTCAGCGTCTCCGCTGCTCCTGTGCTACGGACAGTGATCGACGACTACCTGAAGCGATGCGGAATCGACACCAAGCCTGAGCTCGAAGCGGATAATCTTGCGATGGCGATGTCCCTGATCGCCTCAACCCGGAGCGTCGCGTTGTTGCCCGCATACGTACAACATTTTCTCTCGTGGTCGGTCATCAGCCGTCCTCTGATCGGGGATGTGCCGACGATCGATCTGGTCGTCGGGTACACCAACGCGAACGCGTCGCCAATCCTGAAGCTGTTGCTCTCGAGAATCGATGATTTGATCGCCCGAGTGTCAGGCAATCGTCCCCCGGTAAAGCCCTGAGTTTTCATGGATTCGGCATCCTCCAACGAAGCTAGTCCGCGGTTCGGGAGGCGGTCGTGCGATTGAAGTTCTGCACGACCCAGTCATCGAGATGGGCGATGGTCTTGGCCAGCGACTTGCCCAAGCCCGTCAGCTCGTATTCCACGTGAGGCGGCACCGTCTGGAGATCGCGGCGCAGCACGAGTCCGCGACTCTCCAGCTCACGAAGCGTCTGCGTCAGCATCTTCTGCGAGATGTCGGGAATGGCCCGCATCAGCTCACCGTTTCGCTTCGGTCCCTCCCGGAGCAGGGGCATCAACAGCAACACCCATTTGCTGCCCAGCATCGCGATCAATCCGCGCGACGGGCATTCGGGATTCCACGGGTCGGGCACATACCGCTTCGCGCGGGCTGAAGGCATGGGGATCAGGGCTCCCGACCGTTTATAGTTACCAAAAGGTGCGTACTTGTGTGCTGGTTACCATAACCCTAACCTCTGATGCGTACACCCACAAGGAGCCACCATGCCACCCCGTCTGCTTCGCTTCATCGCCGCTGTTGCGGTCACGTCCGTGCTCGGCGGCGCCGCTACGGCCGGAGCGCAGTCGCCCGCCGAGCACCCGATGACGCCCCCGCCGCCGCATGAGCCACAAGCCGCGCCCGTTGAAAGCCACCTCAAGACGTTCGACGTGCTCGACTTCGACGTCTTCAGTAATCAGAAGTGGGACCGCCTGCACGAGAGTCACGCTGACGACGTCGTAGTCACGTGGCCAGATGGCCACGAGACCAAGGGTATCGAACGCCACATCGCCGACCTGAAGGCGCTCTTCGTCTTCGCTCCCGACATCAAGATCCAGGTGCACCCAATCCGTTTCGGCTCCGGATCATGGACGGCCGTCACCGGTGTCATGACCGGGACGTTCACGCGCCCGATGTCAACGGCCGACGGCAGCAGCATCGCGCCTACAGGCAGGCGCTTCGCGATCGGCATGGCCACCATCGGCCACTGGAAGGGGTCAACCATAGATCACGAGTGGCTGTTCTGGGACAATCAGGACTTCTATACGCAGCTCGGCCTGGCCAAGTAACGGACGACGGAGAATCCTACGCCTGCATCACCGGATCAGAGCGAGTAAACCGTAAGCAGCCGGCGCCGTACTGCTCGTGGGCTGCGACCGTGGCGCCGAGCGGCCCACTGCTCCGCCGGCCGTCGCTGGACCCCGCGCCGATGTTGTCGGTCAACCGACCCTTCTGCCTGGGTCGCAAGAGCGCTGCTCGGGCTTAACCTGCTCGTCACTGACCCTGCGAGTTCGGCGGTGCAGCCGGAGGACCCACCCGACGACGCTATCACCGTCGTGCCCTTCGAATTCGATCCTAACCATAGCAGTCTCATCAGAGCGTTCTGGATGAGGGGAATCGGCTGCCCCACCGGCGCGACAGCCGTTGATTTCTTTGCGAATGCTACGCCAGTTCAGGACCCCGCTTGCACCACCGGTGATCCGAAGGACAGTCCGGGGAAGAACAAGGGGCTCTTGCTCGTAAAAACGGGGCCAAGCGTCGCGAACTTTGCTTCCGCAGGGGCAGTACTGAATGGCGTCAAGGGGATTACGCTCACCGAGCTCGGATACGACATTCGCAAGCCAGCAAACGTCATGGCCGACCCGACGGACCCCAGGGGCTCGCACTGCGGCGCGGGGGCGCCACGCTTCAACGTGGCGACCACCGACGGGTTCTTCTTCGTCGGGTGCAATTCGCCACCGGCGACCACGGCGACTGGGGGGCCCTTGGGTGCTTGGCAGCGCCTTCGCTCTATATGTGGGTGGAGATGGTTCCCGGAGGGCATGGGGCTCACATAGTTGTGCCGGGCCCCTCGGACACGTTTGAAGCGGCCCGAGCCCTCCACGCGGCCATCAGCAGACACAAGGCGACAAGCCCCGAAAACAGCAACGGGAAGAAGAAGATGTAGCGCCAGGCGATGAGGGTGATCGCCACGAAGCTGAGAGCCAGGGCCCATGTGACCGGACCCAGGCCTCGCAACGCCTCTTTCGAGAGCCCGGCAAGCTGCCACGCGAGGAATGCGGCAAAGAGTAGCAACACGGTAACGAAGAAGCCGAACGCGGTGAAGAAATCCCAGTAGGACCGGGTCAGTCCCTGCACCTCAAAGTGCGTGGCCTGCATCGCGTGGACGACCGAGTCCACGCCCCAGCTAGGGTCGACGCTGCGGAAGCCGAGTTGGTGCGCCACGGCAAACAGTACCAGAAGCACCGACGAGATCCGATACCAGAGAGACGGGCGCATACGGTCTCCTCCCGAAGTTGACACACGCGCAGGCTAACGGGTCGCGCTTAAGCTACGGACTACTCCCCTGTGCAGCGACCCTTTGTAGCGCACCACATGAGAGCCTTCGGCCCGGGCGGAGCGATGTTCAGTGTGCGGTGCAGCCATTCCAACTCGTCAATGATCGAGGGCCAGCCGAGGTTGTGATCGAGATCGTACCAACGCACGCGCTTCGGCTCGGGCGCCGCACGCTGATAGACGATTGCGTTCTGCCTCGTCACATCTTCATCCCGGCGTGCCGCCTGGAAATAAAATGACGTCTTCTTTGCGCACCCGATGTAACGGATTGGCTCGATCGGTCGCATCGCCGCCAGCCAGCGTTCACGTCGCTCGCGCGGGAGGCCGTCGAGTTTGCCGCTAGGCCCTGCCGTAGTGAAGTGCGAAACCAATCCGCCGTCCCCTACCACTAGAATGAAGGTGCGGGGCCGGTGGTCCACACCCGCCACGAGCCCGCCCATCGCGGCACCGTAACTGCGGCCGATAAAGGCTAAACGATTCGAATCGACGTCCCGGCGAGCCTCGAGCACGTCGTACGCGCGCCTTACATCCACAATCAGCTGAACCTGCTCGGCACTGTCTTGGGGAGTAAACTGCACTGGAGCCCCGCTGCGACGGGCAAACGGTGCATCCGGCGCGATCACGACCGCGCCGTGGTGCGCAATGTTCCCGCTCACCCAGGATACGTACTCGGCCTTTCCCGGCATGCCGTGCTGCATCACGATGCCGGGCGCCTTCGCACCATCTGCGAGATGGGTAGGAACGAACATGAGCCCCGTTGCTCTTCCTCCTCGGGGGCTTACGAAGCTGATCGCGTGGACTTGGACCCCGTCCTCGGTCTTCGTGATCGAGTCACGGAGATCGAGCGGTGCCGAGCGATCGTAGGCAAATGTTCCGAGGGGGAGCGAGCCGCAAGCGGTGGAGTCCGATGCTTTCGGGTGAAACTGGCGGGCGCGTGGTACTGCCACACCAGTGCCGACGAGCGCCGGGTTGAGTAGACCGATGGAAATGAGTAGCAGTACTCGGAATCCAACTCTTCTATTCACCCGGTACCTCCCCATCGTGGACAACGCTAGGCTGAGGGCCACGCTGCGCTTTGGATGGTCGGTGTAGGCGCACGGTTGCAGGCACAGTCGTAGCGCCTTGACGCCACGGCGGTTCGGGCTCAAATACCAGAGTCTCTCTCGCGAAATCGCATGGCCACACGCACTCGCGCGTCCGCGACGCACCGCGCCGAGCGGCCGGCGCAGGCCACACCGCCCCCCGTTCTCAGCTCCGAGAGCGGGCGGACGTATCAGCTGCAGCGGCTGGTCGGCAAGGGAGGCTTCGGCGAAGTCTACCTCGCCACGCCGCACCCTCGGGGTGCGTTACCACCACAGGTGTGCATCAAGATCACAGACCGGCTCTCCCCCTGGCTGCGCGAGGCCTACTTCGCCGAGCTCCTCGGCCGCGAGCTGCGTGCCTTGCGCATCCACGATCGATTCGTCGTGGTCGAGGGTGGACGCACGCGCTACTGCCTGGCCATGGAATACGCCGAGCACGGAGACCTCGGCGCCTGGCTCGAGGGCAAGGGGCCGCAGCCCGAGCGGTACGTGCGCCGTGAGATTGCCGCGGTGCTCGGCGTTCTCGACGCGTTGCATCGGGGGCAGGCGCTCCACCGCGACCTGACGCCCTTCAACGTATTCGTGTGCGAGCACGAGCAGCTCAAGCTGGGCGACTTTGGAATTGCCACGCATCAGCTCAGCCGCCGCGGTGTGACCGCCGACGCGTTCAATCTGTTCAACGTGCCGAACGAGATCGCGTGGGGGAAGGTGCGGCGCTGGCAGCAGCGCGACGACATCTACCAGGTGGGCTTGATCGCCGTCATGCTGCTGCGTGGCGACACCGCGAGCCCGATTCACAGTCGCGACGTCCGCAAGCTGCCGTGCAGCGATCACTTGAAGGAAGTCATTCACCGCTGCCTGGGCGTACGCGGCCAGCGCTATGCCGCCGCGGGCGAGCTGATGACCGCCTTGCGGCATCCGCGCACGGCACCGCAGTTCGGGCGGGTGCGAAGTCTCAAGGGCAAACGGTTGTCCTTTACCGGATTCCTGAGCCGCCCGCGGCGCGATGCGATCGCCGCGGCGCGCCGGGCGGGCGCGATTGTCCAGCCGAAACCCGGTCGCTCGACCGACATCCTCGTCCGCGGCCGACCCAACGCATTACAGATCGCCGGTGCGGGCGGCGGCTTGAAGCTCATGGAGATCCGCCGCCTGGCCACGCGGGGACACGTGGTGACGGTGATTGGAGATCGCCAATTCTGGAGGCTCGTTCGCAAAAGATCGCGCGCCTCGATCTAGAATGGACAGTTCCCCCACTCTAAAGAGTGGGTGATCGTGAGCTGCATCCGCGGACCGGGCGGTGAGGCAGCCAACCATCAGGCCGCGCGGCGTGTCTCACCCCTAGCCCAATGACCAAGGCGACCGTCTTCGCAACCCTGGCGCTGTTCGCCGCACCAGTCCATGCGGCGGGCCAAGGGGCGGCCGCCCCCAACATCGAGGGTCTCTGGGGCGCCGCGCTGCGGTTCGGCCCCGACATTCGCGGTACACTGATCGTCCACCGCACAGGGGACGGTTGGCGCGCCGACATGGCCGGCTTCTCGGTCCCCGCGCAGGTGAATGGGCAATCCGTGACGTTCACACTTCCCGACGGGAAGGGCTCATTCCACGACCGCCACTGGTTCCAAGGCGATCGCTATGCGACGCCGGTGAAGCTTGTGCCGGACGGCCCCAACCGTTGGCGCGGCACCGTCACGCCGCTCGAGAGCCGCCTCACCTTCTACCTCCCGATCACGCGTCAGCCTGACGGGACGCTGCGCACCTATCTCCGCAATCCCGAGCGCAACCTGGGACGGTTCGTGCGCGTCTCGCGGGTTGAAATCGACGGCAAGGATGTGCGCTTGATCGGCCGAGAGGGGGGGGGCACGAGGCCTGACACGACCCTGGCGCAGGGCCGCTATGAGGACGGTGTCATGAGCATCCCGCTCCCCGGCGGAACGTACGACTTCACCAGGGTCAGGGACTCGAGCAGCGCATTCTATCCGCGCGGCAACCCTGCAGGGGGGGCGCGCTATCACTACACCCCGCCGCTCCGGATCGACGACGGCTGGCCGGTCGCGACCGTCGAATCGGTGGGGATCTCGCGCGACGCCGTCGAGCGCTTCGTGCAACTGCTCATCGATATGCCGATGGATTCGCTCAGCACGGTGCAGATCCACAGCCTGCTGATCGCGCGCCACGGCAAGCTCGTGGTCGAGGAGTATTTCCACGGCTACGATCGCGATCAGCCGCACGACACGCGATCCGCGGCCAAGAGCTGGACGGCGACGCTCATCGGCGCGGCGATCCAGGCCGGAGTCCCCCTCCGCCTCGACTCGCCTGTATATCAAACGATGCTCGGCTCGCTTCCCGCCGATCTCGATCCCCGCAAGCGCGCGATGACCCTCGAGCACCTCCTGACGATGACCGCCGGCTTCAATTGCGACTCCAACGACCCCACCTCGGCCGATGAAGACCAGATCGCGGACCAGGACTCGATTACCGACTGGTATCGCCACACGCTCGACGTGCCCCTGATCTCCGCGCCCGGCGAGAAGATCTTCTACTGCAGCGCCGAGCCCAATGTGGCGGGCGGCATGCTGGCGAAGGTCGCGGGCGAGCCGCTGTCGGTGCTGTTCGAGCGGCTCATCGCCCGGCCGCTGCACATGCGGACCTATCAGTTGTGGCTGAACCCGAGCGGTGAGGCCTACGGCGGCGGGGGACATCGGTTCATGCCGCGCGACTTCTTGAAGCTCGCGCAGCTGATGGTGAACGACGGCCGGTGGAACGGGAAACAGATCGTGAGTCGCGATTGGGCGCGCCGCTCGACCGCGCCGCTCCGCGACCTGACCCCCACGCAGCAGTGGGGCTATTTGTGGAACTCCGTCGCGTACGACTACCAGGGCCGGAAGGTTCGCGCGTTCTTCGCCGGCGGGAATGGCGGTCAGATCTTTATGGGCATTCCGGAGCTGGACCTCGTGATCGGGTTCACGGGCGGCAACTACAGCGACCCCGCGCTGTTCACCGCCCAGCGAGTGTTCGTGCCCCAGTACCTATTGCCCGCCGTGCACTGATGGCCCTCCGATTCAAGAAGACTGCCCCGGACCGGGGCTGACCCGCCGCAGAACCCAGTGAGACAGGTGTGGTCTGAACGCAGCAAGTAGGCGGCTGCCCTGTTGCCTCCACGCGACTCGTAGCGGCGCCACGACGGGCATGGAACTTGTTGGGTTCTGGCATAGCCGTCGACAATGGGTAGGCACGTGAAGCAGGCGAGGGGAGGCTCGGTCGTGGAGGACGCCGCGGACTCCGGGACCTTCGAGGTCGCGGTGTTTCGATTGGCTACGGACTCCGCGGCCGTTCGCGCATCGGCAAAGCTGCTCTCGGACGTCGAGCAACACCGAGCCACGCAGTTTGCCTTCGATCGCGACCGCGACCACTTTGTCGTCGCGCGTGCTCGTCTGCGTCAGCTGCTGGCGTCCCGGTTGGGCGTTCGGCCGGAGGCGGTGGAGCTCGAGTACGGAGCACACGGCAAGCCGGGGCTCGGGGGGCGATTCGCTGATGGGGAGCTGCGCTTCAACGTATCGCATTGCAACGACCTCGCTGTCTACGCGTTCTCATCCGGACGCGAGATCGGCATCGACGTCGAAGCGATCCGTTCCCTCTCGGATGCCGACCGGATCGCCGCACGCTTCTTTTCCCGCCGAGAGAGTGCGGCGTACCGGGCCCTCGATCCACCCGACCGGCCGCTGGGGTTTTTCCAATGCTGGACCCGCAAGGAAGCGTTCATCAAAGCCTTGGGCGAGGGCCTCTCTCATCCGCTCGACAGCTTTGATGTGTCGCTCGCGCCGGGAGAGCCGGCGCAAATCCTGGGAATCGAGGCCACGCCGGGAGACGACCGCGCCTGGCGTCTCGAGAGCTTGACCCCCGCCCCGGGATTCGTGGCGGCCGTCGTTACGGAGGAGCGGTAATGCCTTCCTGCGCCTATCAATCACCCTGGGTGAACGACGACGTCCGCATGTTCCGCTCGACGGTCCGTCAGTTCGTGCAGAAGGAGTTTGTGCCGGCTCAGGACCGCTGGCGCGAGCAGCAGCGCCCCGATGCCGCCGCGTGGACTGCGGCCGGACGGACCGGCATCCTGCTCACCGACGTGCCCGAGGAATACGGTGGCGGCGGCGGAACCTTTGCTCACGAAGCCGTCGTGCTGGAGGAGCTGGCGCAGGCCGGCGTGCACTTCGGCTCGAGCATCCAGAGTATCGTGGCGCACTACATCCTCGCTTACGGCACCGAGGCGCAGAAGCGCGCCTGGCTTCCCCGCATGGCCCAGGGCCAGCTGGTGGGCGCGATCGCGATGAGCGAGCCGGCTGCCGGCTCCGACCTGCAAGGGATCCAGACCACGGCTCGCCGCGATGGCGAGCACTATGTCATCAACGGCTCGAAGACGTTCATCACCAACGGGGGCCTGGCCGGCCTCGTCTGCCTCGCCGCGAAAACGGACCCGCGAGTGGCGGGGTTGAGGGGCATTTCGCTGCTCATCGTCGAAACGAACGGCCTTCCCGGATACCGGGTCGGCCGCTCGCTCGAGAAAATCGGCATGCACGCGCAGGACACCTGCGAGCTGTTCTTCGACGATGTGCGGGTCCCGGTGGCCAATCTGCTGGGGCCCGCGGAGGGCAAGGGGTTCTCCCAGATGATGGACCGGCTGGCCTACGAGCGCCTCACCGTCGCCGTGAGCGCCGTGGCGGTGGCCGAGCGAGCGGTGGCCCTCACGACGAGGTACGTGAAAGAGCGTACGGCGTTCGGCAAGCCGCTGATCGATTTCCAGAACACCCGCTTCAAGCTGGCCGAGTGCAAGACCGCCGCGCACGTCGGCCGAGTGTTTCTCGACAACTGTATCGAGCGATTCCTCGCGGGCCAGCTCGACGACATCACCACCGCGATGGCGAAGTACTGGCTCACCGACTCGCAGTGCCGCATCGTGGACGAATGCGTGCAGCTGCACGGCGGCTATGGCTACATGACCGAGTACCCTATCGCCCGGATGTGGACCGACAGCCGCGTGCAGCGCATCTACGCCGGCACGAATGAGATCATGAAGGAGCTGATCGCGTGCGCCCTGTGAACGAGCTCTGCCTGCACCAGTTGATCGAAGCGCAGGCCGGGCGCACGCCCGATCAGCTGGCGGTCGTGTTCGAGCACGAGCGGTTGACCTACCGCGAGCTCGACTCTCGGGCCGACCGACTGGCGCAGCTGCTGCGCGGCCTCGACGTGGGCCCCGACAGCCTCGTCGGGCTGTTCGTCGAACGCTCGCTCGAGATGATCGTGGGGATCCTGGGCATCCTCAAGGCCGGAGCCGCGTACGTGCCCATCGACGCGGCGTACCCGCCGGAGCGGATCGCGTACATGCTGGCCGACGCGAAGGTCACGTGTTTGCTCACCCAGGACAGCCTGTTGTCGCGTCTTCCCGCCCCGCCGATCGCGCCGCAGGCCGTGTGCCTCGACACCGTTGATTGGAGCGCCTCGACCCAGTCCGCGCGACCAGATGCGCGCGTGCGGCCGGACAACCTCGCCTACGTGATCTACACCAGCGGCTCAACGGGACGTCCGAAGGGCGTCTGCATCGAGCACCGCAACATCGCGAGCTACGTGCTGGCGGTCTGCGAGCGGCTGCGATTCGAGCCCGGGATGAATCACGCCACCGTGTCCACCATTGCCGCCGACCTCGGCAACACGGTGATCTTCCCGGCGCTCGCCACCGGCGGCTGCCTGCACGTCGTCTCGCAGGAACGGGTGGAGAACCAGGCGCTCCTGTCCGAGTATTTCCAGCGTGAGCGGATCGATGTCTTAAAGATCGTCCCGTCACATCTCGCGGCGCTGCAGGCCGGTCAACATCCCGAGCGCGTGATGCCCCGGGCTCGCCTGATCCTCGGAGGCGAGGCCTCGCGCCTGGATTGGATCGAAATGCTGCGCACGCTCTCGCCCGGGTGCGAGATCCACAACCACTATGGTCCCACCGAGACGACCGTGGGTGTGCTGACGTATCACGTCGGTCCGGAGCTGCCAAAGACGCCCACCGGGACCCTTCCGTTGGGGAGACCGCTCTCCGGCGCCCGCGCGTACATCCTCGATCCGGGGGGGCGGGCGCCCGTGCCCTCCGGTGAGCGCGGCGAGCTGTACATCGGGGGTGCCGGGGTCGGGCGTGGCTATTTGAATCGGCCGGAGCTGACGGCCGAAAGATTCATCCCCGATCCGTTCACTCCGGGGACGCCCGGACGGCTGTACCGCACCGGCGACGTGGCGCGCTCCCTCCCCGACGGGACGCTCGAGTTTTGCGGCCGGGTGGACGACCAGGTCAAGCTGCATGGCTACCGGATCGAGCTTGGCGAAATCGCGGGCATGCTGCGCGAGCACCCGGGCGTCCGGGACGCCGTGGTGCGCATGTCCGAAGACGGGGCCGGCGGCCAGCGACTGGTCGCGTACGTGGTGCCGAAGCGACCGCACCAGCCGCTGTGGGCGAGCAAGGCGCTGTACGTCCTGCCCGACGGCTCGGCGGTGGCGCATCTCAACAAGAACGAGACGGACTACATCTACAACGAGATCTTCGTCCTGCAGGCATATCTCCGTCATGGCATCACGATCCGTGACGGCGATTGCATCGTGGATGCCGGCGCCAACATCGGCCTGTTCACGGTGTTCGCGAGTCGCCTCGCCTCGGACCTCCGGATCGTCTCCTTCGAGCCGAATCCCGCCGCGTTTGCGTGTCTCAAAGCCAACGCCGACGCATGGGGCAATGCCGTGCAGTGCCTGCCGCTTGGCCTCTCGAGCGAGAACAAGTCGGCGGACCTGACGTTCTTCGAAGGACTGTCGCTGCTCTCCGGGTTCTACGCCGACGCGGCGACGGAGCGCGAGGTCGTCAAGAACTACGTGTTCAACCAGGAGCCCGAGGCACGGCCCGACGAGCGATTCGCGGCTCAAGTGGGCGAGCTGATCGACGGCCGGCTCCACGCCAAAACGGTCGCCGCCCAGCTGCGCACGCTTTCGAGCATCATCGCCGAGCAGAGCCTGGACCGGATCGACCTGCTCAAGATCAACGTCGAGAAGAGCGAGCTGGACGTGTTGCGAGGGCTCGCCCCGGAGGACTGGCCCAGGATTCGTCAGCTCGTGATCGAGGTGGATCGGCAGGAACATCTGGCGCCCATCATGACCCTGCTGGAGGAGCACGGGTTCGACGCGCTCGTAGAGCAGGACCCGCTGCTGAGAAAGACAGATCTGTGCTACGTGTACGCGATCCGCCCGTCGGCCGGAGGCGAACGCCGGGTCTCCGTCCCCGTTGCGCTCCCATCGGACGGAGCGGTCCTGGCTCCCGCGACGTTGCGCGCCCATCTGAAGGCGCGGTTGCCGCAATACATGGTGCCCGCGGCGTTCGTGCTGATGGACACGCTGCCGCTGACGGCGAACGGCAAGGTCGATCGCCAGGCGCTACCGGCGGTCACGGGCGAGGGTCTCCCGTCCTCCCCCGCGCCAGACGGCGGCCGGCCGTTTACCGAGACCGAAACGGCGCTCGCGGCTATCTGGACCGAACTACTCAAAGTGCAGCACGTCGCCCTCGACGACGATTTCTTCACGTTGGGGGGGGAGTCGTTGGTGGCCATCAGAGCCGTGTCGCGGATCCGCGATGTCTTCGAGGTGGATCTCGCGCTCCGCAATCTCTTCGAGCACCCGACGCTCGCCGGGCTGGCTGAGGTCATCGATCGGATGTCGTGGGTGGCGAAGGGCAAGGCGCCCGCCGCCGGGTCCCGCGAACGAGAGGAAGTCGCGTTGTGACCGTGGCCACCCTGCTCGCGGAGCTGCGCAGCCGCGACATTCGGGTCTGGCCGGACGGCGACCAGCTGCGGTGCAATGCGCCGGCCGGCGTGCTGACGCCGGAGCTGCGCAACGAGCTGCAGCAGCACAAGCGCGATATCGTGGAATTCCTGCGGTCCGCTGAGACGCTGGCCCGGCAGGAACGAGCCATCGTGCCCTTGCAACCGCGCGGAGACCTGATCCCCGTGTTTGCCGTCCCCGGACACAATGGCAACGTCTTGAGCTTCCGCACCCTGGCGCAGCATCTGGGGGAGGATCAGCCGTTCTACGGGCTGCAGCCGCCTGGGGTCGAGGGCGAGGCTGTCCCGCTCACCTCCGTCGAGGGTCTGGCCGCGTATTTTGCGTCCAGGATCCTCACCTTCCGGCCCAAGGGTCCCTACCTGATTGCGGGCCATTGCTCCGGCGGAATGATCGCGTTCGAGTTGGCTCGCCAGCTCGAGCAGCGGGGTGCCTCAATCCCCTTGGTCGCCCTGTTCGCGAGTCCGTATCCGAGCTCGTGGCGGGCTGTGGGGCAGCTGCGTCAGCGATTGGAGGAATATGTGAAGCGCGTGCGCCGGCATGCGCGGGCACTGGCGTCGCTCTCCTACCGGGAGCGCTGCCGCTATCTCAGTGCCTTTCTGCAGCGGCTGGTCAAGGCGCAGCCGGAGACGAGTGACGTCCCGCCACCGGGTGCTGCACCGGATCAGGCAGCGGTCCTCCGCGCCGAGCTTCAAAATGCCACGATGATGGGGGTGCGGCGCTACACCCCTCGCTACTTCGCCGGTCGTCTGAGCCTGTTTCTGCCGAACCAGGACTGGCGGCATTCCGGTCACGGGGCCCTGCGCTGGCGTTCCGTGGCTCGGGAGACCGAGGTCAGTTGCGGGCCGGATGGCTGCGAGGGCGATCGTATCCTCCTCGAGCCGTATGCGGCGGGGACCGCTGAACTATTTCGGCGCTGTCGCGACCGCGTGGTGCCAAAACCCGAACGGCATTAACGCCTCGCAGGTGCGAGGTGGAGTCTCGCAGCCATGGTCACCAGGTCGGCAAGAGAGTCGGCCTTGATCTTTCGCATCACCCTGCCCCGGTGTGCCTTCACCGTGATCTCGCTGATGCCGAGCTCGCCGCCTACCTGTTTGTTCAACCATGGGAAAACCAGGCGGCGTGGACACTACCGTCAGAGTCTGAGTCCATTACCACCGGCACGGACAGCAGCTATATCAGGGGAACGGAATCTAGGGCGTCTTGTCACGAGGAGTGATTCATGCCAACCCTGAATATCAACGGACGTGATGTGACGGTCGACGTGCCCTCGGACATGCCGGTCTTGTGGGTGCTGCGTGATGTGGTCGGTCTCACCGGCACCAAGTTCGGCTGCGGCATCGCTGCCTGCGGAGCGTGCACCGTGCATCTGGACGGAAACCCCATCCGCTCGTGTGTCACGCCGGTGGCAGCGGTCGCCGGAAAAAAGATCACCACCATCGAGGCCATTGGGCAGACGCCGGCCGGCAAGAAGGTGCAGCAGGCGTGGTTGGACCTCGACGTTGTGCAGTGCGGTTACTGCCAGTCCGGCCAGATCATGTCGGCGTCGGCGCTCGTGGCGAAGAACGCCCATCCGAGCGACGCGGACATCGACGGCGCAATGTCGGGCAATATTTGCCGCTGTGGAACCTACCCTCGCATCCGCGCCGCGATCAAGCAAGCTGCGAGAGGAGCCAGACCATGACCTTGCACACGGTATCGCGCCGCGACTTCGTGGTGGTGCTCACCACCGCCGGGAGTGGGCTCCTGCTCGGCTGCAGGGTTGGTGAACGATCACGCGCCGCCACGGCAACCGCCGCGGCGCCCCCGCCCGCGTTCGCCCCCAACGCGTTCATTCGCATCGGCGCCGACGGACGCGTCACGCTCGTCATGAATCAGGTCGAAATGGGACAGGGCACGTATACGTCGATGCCCATGCTGCTCGCGGAAGAGCTCGAGGTGGGACTGGACCAGGTCCAGCTCGAGCACGCCCCGCCCAACGACAAGCTCTACGCCAATCCCCTGTTCGGCGATCAGGAAACGGGTGGGTCGTCGTCGGTGCGCGCGTTCTACCTGCCGCTGCGCCGCGCCGGGGCGACCGCTCGCACGATGCTCGTAGCAGCGGCCGCTCAGACGTGGGATGTCGACCCGGGGTCGTGCCAGGCGCGGCGGGGCGTCGTAACCCACACGCCGACTGGCCGTACCCTCGGCTACGGTGCGCTCGCGGACAAGGCGGCCAAACTGCCGGTGCCGGACCAGGTCCCCCTCAAAGATCCGAAAGACTTCACGCTCATCGGCACGCCGGCGAAGCGGCTGGACACCCCGGATAAGGTGAACGGCACGGCGCAGTATGGCATCGATGTGCGGCTGCCGGGGATGAAAATCGCCACCGTCGCCGCGAGCCCCGTGCTGGGGGGCAAGATAGCGGGACTGGATGAAGCCAAGGCCAAGGCGATCCCGGGCGTGCGCCAGATCGTCAACCTGGGTGATGTGGTCGCCGTGGTGGCGGATCACATGTGGGCGGCGAAGCAGGGGCTCGCCGCACTCGCCGTCCGCTGGGACGACGGGCCGAATGCCGGCGTGAGCACGGCCGACGTCGTCCAGGGCCTCGATGCGGCGTCGCAGCAGCCCGGCGTGGTCGCGCGGAAGAACGGCGACGCCGCTGCTGCCATCGCCGGTGCGGCGAAGCAAGTCGACGCCGTGTACCAGGTGCCGTTCCTCGCCCACGCCCCGATGGAGCCGATGAACTGCACCGTCCACGTCCGGCAGGACGGCTGCGAGGTGTGGACCGGCTCACAGACGCTGACGCGGGCGCAGGGAACCGCTGCCCGTGTGACGGGCCTCCCGCTCGAGAAGGTGGTGGTGCACAACCATCTGCTGGGCGGGGGATTCGGCCGGCGGCTCGAATACGACTATGTGACCCAGGCCGTGCGCATCGGGCAGCGGGTGGAAGGACCGGTGAAAGTGGTGTGGACGCGCGAAGAAGACATGCAGCACGAGTTCTATCGCCCCTACTATTACGACCGCCTAGCCGCCGGGCTCGATGCCCGCGGCAGGCCGGTCGCCTGGACCCACCGGATCGTCGGTCCGGCGATCATCGCGCGCTACTTGCCGCCCGCTTTCACGAACGGGATCGACATTGATGGGGTGGACGGCGCAGTGCAGCTCGTCTACGACATCCCGGCGACCCAGATGGAGTTCGTCCGGCACGAGGAGCCGGTGCTCAACACGACGTTCTGGCGCGGCGTTGGACCGACTCACAACATCTTCGTGATCGAGAGCTTCATGGATGAGCTTGCCGCGGCAGCGAAGGCCGACCCTGTCGAGTACCGCCGCGCGCTCCTGGGCAAGGCGCCGCGCGCTCGCGCGGTGCTCGACGTCGCCGCGAAGGCAGCCGGCTGGGGACGTCCGTTGCCCGCCGGGCGCGGCCGCGGGGTGTCCCTGCTCTTTAGCGGGTGGGGCAGCTACCTGGCCGAGGTGGCCGAAGTCGAGGTGTCGAAGGCAGGCGACGTGCGCGTGCACCGAGTCGTGTGCGCGGTCGACTGTGGCGCCGTGGTCAACCCGGATATCGTCAAGGCACAGATCGAGAGCGGCGTCAATTTCGGCGTCAGCGCGGCCTTGTGGGGCGAGATCACGCTCAAGGGTGGCCGGGTCGAGCAGTCCAATTTCCACAATTACCGCGTAGTACGGATGAACGAAGCGCCCACGATTGAAGTTCACCTGGTTCGCAACCTCGAGGCGCCGGGGGGGATCGGCGAGCCGGGCACGTCGATCACGGGGCCGGCGCTCGCCAACGCGGTGTTCGCAGCGACAGGGAAACGGATCCGGAGGCTGCCGTTGGTCCCGGCGCTCAAAGCAAACCATTAACGCCGACCTGCTGGCCTTCATCAGGTCGTAACCACCGGGAGAACATCGCCATGAATAGGACCTGCATGCTCTTCGTCGTCGGCCTCGCCGGTGCCGGCGCCCTTCGTGCTCAAGCGCCCCTTGCGAAACCGGCGATTATACTCGTCCACGGCGCGTTCGCGGATGCCTCGGGGTTTTCGAACGTCATTCGCATTCTGCAGAAGGACGGCTACCTCGTCACCGCCGTGCAGAATCCGCTCAGCTCGTTCACCGATGACGTCGCCACGACGAAGCGTCTCATCGATGCGCAGACGGGACCGGTCGTCGTGGTAGGCCACTCGTACGGCGGCGCGGTGATCACGACCGCGGCAGCCAGCAACCCCAACGTCAAGGCGCTGGTCTACCTCGCGGCGTTCGGACCGGACAGCGGCGAGCGGGTCGATGCGTACCTCGAAAAGTTTCCCACGCAGCTCGGCACGGCACTGCGTCCGGACGCGGCAGGGTTCCTCTACATGGATCGGGCCATGTTCCATAGCGTCTTCGCGGCGGACCTCCCCGCAATCGAGGCAGACGTTGCGGCTGCCGCGCAGAAGCCGATCCACGGCAGCTCGTTCGGCGCCTCGTCCCCGCTCGTCGCGTGGAAGACCATCCCGTCGTGGTACGTCGTCGCGCAGGACGACCGCGCGCTCAATCCCGACCTCGAGCGCTTCTACGCCAAGCGGATGCGGGCGACCACGACGGAGATCAAGTCGAGTCACGTGGTGTTCATCTCGCACGCTCCAGAGGTTGCGCGCGTGATCGAACGGGCGGCCGGCGCGAAATAGGTGTCTGTCCAAATCGATCGCCGTCGACGGTTATTGAGGATTGAACGATGCCAAACCACACCAGGGGCGTGTCGAAGACCGGACGTTTGAAATCGCATTCCTCGATCCCGGCGTTCGGGCCGTGGTGTTCACGTTTGGTTAGAAGGTATCTTCCCATCGTCCGGTGGAACCACCCGGCCTACCTGGGATCGAGGAGCGAGTATGTGTCGCAATATCAAAACGCTGGCGAACTTCGCCCCGCCCGCGACGGATGACGAAATTCACGCCTCGGCGCTGCAGTTCGTGCGCAAGCTGAGTGGTACGACGCGTCCGTCTCAGGCGAACGAAGCGGTGTTCAATCGCGCGGTCGAGGAAGTCACGGCGGCCGCGCAGCGTCTGATTCATTCGCTGCGGATCAACGCGCCACCGCGCAACCGGGACGAGGAACGACGCAAGGCGCACGAACGAGGGCTCAAACGTTTCGGTGCGCGAGTCACTCCAGGTCACTCTCATCCGGGGCCTCCATGAAACCGTCGCTCGGACTGTTTGCCCGCTTCGTCGTACTCAGCATGTTCTCTGCTTCGACACTCTCGGCACAACGATCCACGGCGCGCGAGACGATCCGCTCTCGAGTTGTGGCCGTCGACGGGGTCACACTCCACTACCTCTCGGCTGGTCACGGCCCCGTGGTGATCCTGCTGCATGGCTATGCGGAGACATCACGCATGTGGAGACCCATCATCCCGCTCCTCGCCGAGAAATTCACCGTGATCGCGCCCGACCTGCCCGGCATCGGTGAGTCCGAGATCCCCGCGAATGGTTTGGATATGAAGAACGCCGCCATTCGGATCCACGCGCTCGCGAAGTCGTTGGGGGTCGAAAAAGCCCGAGTGGTCGGCCACGACATCGGGCTGATGGTCGCCTATGCATACGCCGCGCAGTTTCCAGCGGAGGTCGAAAAACTCGTGCTGATGGATGCCTTTCTCCCGGGCGTGGCCGGATGGGAGGATGTGTATAACAACCCGGGCATCTGGCACTTCCGTTTCAACGGCCCGACACCCGAAGCTCTGGTGAAAGGCCGCGAGCGAATCTATATCGAACACTACTGGAACGATTTCGCGGCCGACAAGAGGCACTCGATCCCCGAAGCTGCACGAAGGGCGTACACGGCGGCCTACGCCCGTCCTGGACGCATGCGCGCCGGCTGGGCATACTTTGTTTCGTTCCCGAAGGCAGCCCGGGATTTCGCGCACCTGGCTCAGACCAAGCTCACCATGCCGGTCCTGTCGATTGGCGGCGAGAAAGCCAACGGAGCGCTGCTCGGTCAGCAGGTGAAGCTTGTGGCTTCGGACGCGAGTTTTCTCGTCCTCAAGGACACCGGACATTGGCTGCTCGAGGAGCGACCCAAGGAGACGACTGAGGCGCTGATGAAGTTTCTATAACCAGCACGGAGGGGCACACATGCTCGACAAGCTGTTCGCTCCCTATGTCGGCCTTGGCGCGCTCATGCTGCGGGTGGCGTTGGGGACCGCGTTTATTGCCCACGGCCGGGGCAAGCTGAAGGATCCGGCCGCCTTCGCCGGCTTCCTCAGGCAGATCCGGGTGCCGGCCCCTTTGCTCAACGCCTGGATCGTCGCGCTCCTGGAGACGGTCGGGGCGGTGCTCCTCATCCTCGGCGTGGCGACGCGAGTCCTGGCGCTGGGCCTGGCCATCGACATGGTGGTCGCGCTCGCCACCGTGCGGATCGGCAAGGCGCGCTTCACCTCCGGCCCTCAGGGTGGCGGATGGGAATTGGAGTTCCTGCTGATGGCGGGCGCGCTCGCGCTCGTTTTCACGGGCGGCGGTCGGTTCGCGCTCGACGCCTGGCTTGGGCTCTAGCTCTCCTGGTGGGCTGAACCAGTTGGTACCGACTTTTGACGGTTACGAAGTGGTGCGGGCCGGAGGATCAGGTCGACCGGGCCCCTCTCCCTGCCGGGTCTGTAGGTACCCGCGGTATCCGCAGATGCACACTTCCGTGGTCCGGCCGTGGCGGTCCGTGTCGAAGCGGAGTGGCTCCCCGCACGTGCGACACCGCGGCGCGCCCCCGTCGATCACCAGCCCGGTGCGTCCCAGAATCCGCCGCGAGCGGTTCACTTGTGGCGGAACGTGATGCGCCCACGGGTGAGATCGTACGGGGACAAGGCCAGCGTGACCCGATCGCCCGCGAGCACGCGGATGCGGAACCGGCGCATCTTGCCGGCGATGGTCGCGAGCACGGAATGCCCATTCGTCAACTGCACGCGGAACGTCGTGTTGGGCAGCACATCTTGCACGACGCCCTCGATCTCGATCGCCTCTTCCTTAGCCATCAGGACTTGACCTCCGACTCGAGGGCGTTGAGCGCCGCGCCGACTGCGTCCGCCTGGGCCCGCTCTCTGCTCCGGTAGATGTCGCCGACACCCGTGCCCCGCATCACGCGGTATTCCCGCGCGCCCATTCCCGCCCGCCCTGCATACTGTCGCACGTCCCACGGGTCCTTCCCCGTGCACGACCCGTATCGATCCGCCATTCGCGCCAGCTCCTCGTCCGTAAACGCCAGGCTGTGTAATCCCAGGAGGGTGCGCAATCGGCCTTGAAAATCGTTGGGCTCGATAGTCATGTCCCTCCTCAGAAGACGAAGGCGGAGCCGGCGCATTGGCCAAGCTCCGCCTTGACGTTTTGTCTGACGCCCGACGCGCTGCGCACCCGTCGGGCCTCGCGTGAAGGCTAGTCGGATGCACCAAGGAAGTCAAACGTGCGCAGCGCTTTCGTGCTTGCGCGTCGAGCTAGCTTGATGCGTGCGTCCCGACCCGAGCTCCCTTACACTCACGAACGACGTCATCATCGGCTGGGCGCCGCCCGAGCGGGCGGGGGCGGCCTCGGGCATTTCCGAGACGTGCGCCGAGTTTGGGGGCGCGGTGGGGATCGCGATCTTCGGCAGCATCAGCGTCGCGTAGGTCTGGGGCAGCAAACCTACGCCACCGCGGCCCGGATCAATGCCTTGGGTGCAGGAGTTGACACCGCCAGCGCGATTATGGTACAACTCCGCAGCGTCGCAGGAGCGATCATGTCCGACGAGATGGAACTGTTTCGAGTCGATATCGCTGTCGAGGATCCGGCGCGTCCCGGCGCGCAACGCCCGGTCAAGGCCGCCCTTGTCGACACCGCGGCCGAGCTGTCATGGATCCCCGCGGGCGTCCTCGACGCGCTCGGCATCGCGCGCTACGAGAACCGCCGGTTCCGCCAGGCGGACGGCACGGTGCTCGAGCGGTGGACGGGCCACGCCCTGATCCATGCCGCGGGCAAGCGAACCGCCGATGACGTCGTCTTCGGCGAGCCCGGGGATCTCGTCCTGCTCGGCGCTCGCACGCTGGAGGGACTGAACGTGCGCGTCGAGCCCGTCACCAGACAACTGGTCGATGCCGGACCGGCGCCCGCCGCGATCGCGCGCTAGCAACGAAGGCGCGGCCCGGCGCTCCTTCGACCTCCCGGCGCGCGACGGCCAGCCGCGCCTCGTTCGCGTAGGTCTAGGGAGCGACCCTACGCCGCCTTCACCACCCCGGGCGTCTCACCACCGCCTACCTCTGGCTCGGTGCGAGACCGGAACGGCCCCAGCACGCTGTGAGCGCTGGCCCACGCCGCCATCAGCTCGGCGTTGGTCCCGAACCGATACCGCACGATCCCGTCGAGCACCTTCGCTTGCTCGGAGATCTCGGCCATGACGGCCCGGAGGTCGGCGCTCGCACCCACATGGTCGCGCCGGCCCGCCCGCGTGGCCTCGAGCGTCTGCTCGAACTCCTCGATCGCGGCAGTGATATCGGCGATCAACGTCTCCGACATGCCGCGTTTCTCGAGCAGCTCCTTGTGCGCGGTGGCGTTCTCCAACATCCCGCGCGCCATGGTGACGAACGCCTGATTCGGCCCCACACGCGGCAGCCGAAACTGCGCGCCGAGCTCCGCGTTCTCGCCCGCCGCCACCCCGCCCACGGCCGACAGGTACAGGAGCAGCTTGCTCTGCAGCGCGCGCCGCACCTCGGCGCGCAGCTCCGTGGCCGATCGCGTCGCCAGGATGCCGGCCCGCTGCTGCGACGCCAGCACCTCCGCCCGTTGGACGAGCTCCTCGAGGCGAGCGAGTGCCGCACCTTCCGCCACTCCCTCCGTCCGATGGGCTCGGAGGAAATCCCGAACCCGCACGGCCATTTCTAGCCGCCTGCGCAACCGCGCGTCCATAAAGTCCTCCTCTCCCCATTTCCCGGCACGGTGTCGGATCGCGTGCCTGTTTTGGTTGACTCTCCCGACGGCGCGGCACCAATGCGAAATCCGAGCCACTCTGAAACGCCCTCACCCGAGAAGGTTTCGAATCGCGCGTGTCCTCTGGTAAGGACGCGCGCAACGGATGACTCGACGCGCGCGGTGACAGAAACGTAGGGGCGCAGCATGCTGCGCCCCTACTTCGTGTTCGAACGCCGTGTTTCCTGAACGATCATCGCTGCTTGTCAAATTGCCCCGACACGTCGTCGCGCAGGACATGCGCGCGACGGATCGACACGCGTTGTCGCGGAGACGAGGTCGAGAACGCGGCCCGTGTGAATCACCTGCTCTAGAGTAGCCGAAGACTCACCCGCGCAATGCATCGATGCGCTCGTGTATTGCGCGTGCGCGCTGCCGGTCGAAGCGCGTTGTCGCTCGCTCGTTCCCCCTCTCGCGACCGGAGAGGGGGACAGGGGGTGAGGACGAACGCGCGCGCGGCTAGCGGCTGCGCGCTCGTCGGCCAATTCAGGCAACTTACAGGTGGAAAGAGGACATCTGCGATGGGACTGTGGACAGTTGCTCACGGAACGCTGATCTCGGACCTGAAAAGCAGATCCTTCGCTTCGCTCAGGATGACAACCTCGCTCGTTCTCGTGGCGGGGGGGGGAGGAGAGAAGGGAAAAGTCCCCACATCCCCCCTTCCTCCCGTCTCCTCCTCTGCAAAAGCGCCCGCCCCATGTCATCCCTTCGGCGCTGCGCGCCTCAGGGCAGGCTCTGAGCGAAGCGCGCGGCAGCGCGCGTAGCGAAGGATCTGTTTTGCTCTTGGGACGCGCGAAGCGAAGGAGCCTGGGCCTCATAGCGTCGTCCGACGCCTATTTGGCAAACAACGAGTCGAACACCGCCGCCATCCGGCGGCGCATCATGTCCGCCGCCGCGAGGGGTGTCGCCGAGGGTCCGGCCACGTCCTCGACCATGCGCCGCACGGTCCCCCGCGCGGCGTCGATGATCTGCACCAGGAAGTGAACCGAGTCCCGGTCCTTGTAGTATGAACCTGTCACCACCGTCCCGGCGCCCGTCCGGGCGGCGAGCGAGTCGATCCCGTCCGCATCCAGGTGACCGGACGTGGCCGCGGGCACGACTTCTACGGCCTTGCCTTGGGCGAGCCCTTGCGTCACCCAGTCAGCCGCGAGATGCCCCAGGAAGGCGAGCGCCGGGTCACCCGAACGATTCTCGAACGGCGTGACTACGGCCCGCTTCGGGTCGAGCCGCGGCCGGCGCCCGCCTGGCCGCAGCAGGACCGCCCCGGCGACCGCGCCGACCAGCACCACCGCACTCACCGCACCGACCAGCGCCGCATGATGGCGTATGCGTGGGAGCCAGGTGCCGCTCGCCCGCTCGTAGTCGCCCAAATCCTTCAGGCAGGCCGCGAAATCGTCAACGCTGGGGTAGCGGTCGGCCGGGAGCGCCGCGAGGGCGCGCGCCAGCGTCTCCTTCACGAGCCGCGCCGCTCGAGCGTTCGCCCCCTGGTCGCGCAGCACCGCCTCGACCGACCCGAGCGGCGCGGTCGACCCCGCTGTAACGTCGAGCAAGGGCGGCTGGCCCACGACCATTTCGTACAGGACGCAGCCGAGACTATAGACGTCGGTACGGCCGTCCAAGTCGCGGCTCCCGGCAAGCTGCTCGGGGCTCATGTAGGCGAGCGATCCCACTCTTTCTCCGACGCCCGTCAGGTTGCGGGCTTCCCCGCCGGCGGCGCTGACGGCGCGTGCGATCCCGAAGTCCGCGACGTACACGTGCCCGTCCTTGGAGAGGAGAATGTTCTCGGGCTTCACGTCGCGGTGCACCACGCCGTGGTCGTGCGCGTAGCCGAGCGCGTCCGCCACCTCGAGCGTGACGCGCAACGCTTCCTTGAACGGGAGCCGCCCTTCGCGCGACAGCCGGACCCGGAGCGATTCGCCGTCGATGAACGGCATGACGTAGTAGCACACGCCATCGGGGCCATCGGGAACGAACAGGCACTCGTCGGCAGCGAGGATCGGAACGATGTGCGGGTGGCTGAGCTTGGACGTGACCTCGACTTCGCGGATAAAGCGCTCCCGGAACGTGGGCGTCGAGAGTTCGGGGTTCATGACCTTGATCGCCACCTGGCGCGGCGGGTGCCGCTCGGTGGCGAGGAAGACGCGTGCCATGCCCCCCGCCCCGACCTCGCGCTCAACGCTGTAGTGCGGCGACAACCCCGCCCGAAGGGCTTCCAGCAGGTCGGTCATGGGCTGCAAGTTAACGGCGGCGGCGAGCGGTCAGGCGGGGTCATTCCACCGTTCGAGAGGATGTCCAGCCTGGTGCCACGCCCCGATCCCCCCCACGAGCACGGCCACACGGGCCGGCGAGAAGCCCGCCGCGATCAGCGTTCGCGCCGCCCGGGCGCTTGTGGCTTCGTCCTGTCAGGCACAATAAAGGATGAGGACGCGGTCGGGCGGCACCGCGTCGGTGGCGGCGCGCCCTTCGGTCGCCTCGATGGCCACGAGCGGCACCGACACCGCGCCGGCGGCGTGGGCGTTGTCGTAGTGATGGCGGCCGCGGGTGTCGACCAGCACGCCCCGCCCTGCCGCTATCAGCTGCGAGGCTTCGGCGACGGAGAGGCGTTGGAAGGCGTTCGAGTCGTTCGGCATGGTACTACGCTAACGGTGGGCGTCGGGGAAAAGTTCGCAGTGGTCCGGTTCGACCGGCTAAGCGTAGCGCCGGCTTCACCACCTTCGGCGTCTCACCGTACCGCCTCTACGGCTTGGTGAGCGTAAGCCCGGTAACGAGGCCTTCCGTGTTGTGCGCGAATCGAATGCCGTATATGCCGTCGGTCGATTTGAGCTTCCCCGCCGTCACCACGGCCGCCTTGTCGTAGCTCCCGATGACCGTGCCGTTCACTACGCACGTGACCTTGTCTCCCTGCACCGAAACCGCGATCTCCTGCTCGACGGGCTGTCCCGGCCCCGCCGCCTTGTGCACGGCCGCGTTGCGCTCGCCCCCGCGCCCGTTCAATTGAAACGGTTGCGGGCCAAAGCCGCGAACGATTACGGTACCGTTTCCGTACGTGGCGCAGTAGAGCAGGCTGTGCTGATCCGCGCCGAGGCCATTGCCCGCGATGAAGATCCCGTAGGGATGCGGGTGGTCGTTCAGGTTCATGTACTTCGGCTCGCGAAAGGTCGCCTTCACCGTGTAGTCGCCGCTCGCCACGTTCGTGGGATTCCAGTAGAGGACGGCTGGCCCCGTAGTCACGTGCAGGGCGTCGCCTTCCTTGGTGAGCTTCGAGTCGTTGAGCTTGGCTCCCCGTCGCGCTTCCTGATCGTCGATCTTCCCCTTCCATTCAGGGACAAAAATGCCGCCGCCGGCGACGGGGCGCGGGACATCTTGCAGCGCCCAGGCCGGACGCGGTACGGTGAGACAGCCGACCACCGAGACGGCGGCGAGCGCAACAGCGGTTGGACGACGCATGGACGGTTCCCCCTTGGGGTCATACGGGTGAAACTGCAGAATTCTATTCCGTGACAGCCCGCTCGCTCTCGTCAGGAAAGAAGGAAAGGAAGGGCAATGCCCGGGCAAAAAGGATGATGGTCGCTAGGGCCGGATCCGCCATCCTCCGAGGTCATGCGCACCTTCTACACCTACATCATGGCGAGTCGTTCCCGCGTGTTGTATACAGGCGTCACAAATGACCTGGCGCGTCGCGTGATCGAGCACAAGCGGGGCCTCAACGCAGGCTTCACAAGCAGATACCGCGTCACACGCCTCGTCTACTTCGAAGAGTTTGCCGACATTCGCGATGCTATTGCGCGCGAGAAACAGCTCAAGGGCTGGAAGCGCTCGCGGAAGATCGGCCTCATAGAACGACGGAACCCTACTTGGGAAGAGCTGGCCGCCCCTCCCATCTCTACTTTCTTTTCATGAGGGCGCACCCCCCGATGTCATCCTGAGCGAAGCGCGCGGCACGCGCGCGGAGCGAAGGACCTGCTTTTGGGGCACACCCATGATGTCATCCCTCGCTACGCGAAGGGATCTCAAAAGCGGATCCTTCGCGCCTGCGGCGCTCAGGATGACAGCTCCGCTCGCTCTCGTGGAAAGAAGGAAAGGAAGGGCAATCCCGCCCCCGCTCAATCGCTCCACGGACACGTCCCGTTCGCGAACGCGACGTCCCCTCTGAGGAGATGGTACACGTACGCGCCCAGGCAGAACTTCCCCAAGAGGAGGGCGGCGAAGGCCACGACGATGAGACCCTCGAACGCGTACGCGGCCGCCGTCCACTCCCGGAGCAGGCTCAGGCCCGCAGCCAGCATGAAGGTCGCCGCCATCCCCTGAGCGAACCGCCGCGGCCCCGGCGCCTTGCTGAGGGGCGGCCGGCCGCGCGGGCGCGCGATCAGGCGGTTGTAGACGTTCTCGAACGGGTTTGCCGCCGGCACGAGCACGTTGAGCCACAGGACAGCGGAAACGAGCAGGAAGATCGCCGGCGACTGCGTGAGGATCGCCACCAGTATCACGCCTGCAACGATCGTGGGCTGGAACTGGAGGCCACGGAACCGCAGGGCGGCACGATCGGGCGCCTCCGGCGCGAAGCCCTGCTGCTTCATGAAGTTCGTCACAGCTGAGGAAGTCATGGTACCCTCGCTTGTCATTACCGTACAATACAAACATAGTTCGTGCATCACCGCCTCCTTCCCCGCCCTGCGGCACCGCGACTTCCGGCTCCTCTGGATCGGGCAGCTCCTCTCTTTCTCGGGATCGCGGATGCAGACGGCCGCCATTCTCTGGCACGTCTCGCTCCTCGCCGCGCCGGGGCGCAAAGGGATCGCGCTCGGGCTCGTGGGCGCCGTCCAGGTCGTGCCGATCATCGCCTTCTCGATGCTGAGCGGCGTCATGGCCGACGCGCTCGACCGCCGCAAGGTGATGCTCGCGACCCAGACCGTGATGGCGCTCTTCGCCGCCGCCCTCGCCGCGCTGACGTTCGCCGGTTTGCGCGTCGTGTGGCCGATTTACGTGCTGGCGGCCTTGTCCTCGGCCGCGGCCTCCTTCGACGGTCCGGCGCGCCAGGCGCTCATCCCCAACCTGGTGCCGCGCGAGCACCTCGCCAACGCGATCGGGCTCAATACCGTGATGTTTCAGTTCGCCTCGGTCGCGGGTCCGACCCTGGCGGGCCTCGTGATCGCCGGTCCCGGCCTCGCCTGGGTGTACGCCGTCAACGCCGTCTCCTTTCTCATGGTCATCGCGGCGCTGCTGCTGATACGCACGTGCCCCCGCCCCCGGCAGGCGACGGCGCCCCCCGCGCAGATCAGCTGGGCCGCCGCCCGCGAAGGCCTCCGGTTCGTGTTCGCGCAGCCGATCGTGCGCTCGACGATGCTGCTCGACTTCGTCGCCACCTTCTTCGCCTCGGCCACCGCGCTGCTCCCCATCTTCGCGCAGGACATCCTGCACGTCGGCGCGCGCGGCTACGGATGGCTGTACGCGGCGCCGTCGGTCGGCGCGGCGCTGGCGGGCGTCGTGATGGCGTACGGGATCGACCGGATCGAGCGTCGGGGCGCGGTGCTGTTATGGGCCGTGGCAGCGTACGGCGCGGCGACCGTCGTCTTCGGAATCTCCAAGAGCTTCTGGCTGACGCTGCTCTGTCTCGCCGCCGTGGGCGGCGCGGACACCGTCAGTACGGTGATTCGCAACATCGTCCGGCAGCTCGAGACGCCCGACGAGCTGCGCGGCAGGATGACCGGCGTGAACATGATCTTCTTCATGGGCGGGCCGCAGCTCGGCGAGCTGGAAGCCGGGGCCGTCGCCCAGCTCTTCGGCGCGGTCGCCTCCGTCGTGAGCGGCGGGCTCGGCTGTCTCGTCGCGACCGCGGCGGTGGCGCGCCGCGAGCCACGCCTGCGGCGTTACCGCCGGTGAGGGAGGGCGGAAGCCACGGCTCGGCCTCCGCCGCTCGAGCGGCGCTGCTACGCCCGTTTACGGGCAGGTGCCGAGCCGCGAGTTTACTCGCGCAGTGATCACACGACCGGTCGCCACAGAAAGAACCCGACCGCCAGAATCGCCTGGCAGACCGCGAACACCGCCGCCACACGCACCACGCGTGGTCGCGGCACGACCAACGCTATCCAAAAGAACAGCGGAAACAGGACCGCCGTAAACCTCCCGACCGAAATGAAGAGGTGCGCCGCCACCGGCGGGAAGATGTTGATGGCGATCCAGATGCCGTATGCCAGCCCGAGGCGTCGTGCGACCGGCACGATCGACCAGGCCGCCCAGAAAAACGCCGCGATGTCGCCGATGTAGACCAGCACTTCGCTCACCTTCACACGCAGATCCTCCGCCGTGCGCACGGGATCGGGCGCGGGACCGCGGCCCAACAATGGCGTGCCCCACGCGGCTTGACCGTGCACCCACGCCAGCGCATCGCCGAATCGCGCGTAGAGATACGCCGAGAAGACCGCGGTGCCGACGACCGGCGCCAGGGCGACCAGCATGGCCGCGATGCGCCGTCTATCGCTCCTGTCGGGGGCCTCGGACGGGGGGGGAGGGGGGGCGCTCGCCGCCATCCACAGCAACGGGAGAGCCAGCCAGAACCCGTTCGGACGCGTGAGCCCGGCCGCGAAGCCCGACAGCGCCGCCAGCACTAGATAGCGCCGCCGCATCGCGTAGAACGCGCCGACGGTGAGAAACAGGAACAAGGACTCGGTATAGACCACGGAGTAGAACAGGGCGTACGGGTACGTCGCCACCAGCAGAATCACCGGCCAGGCCTTGTCCTCACCGAGCTCGAGCGCGGCCAGCCGATACAGCAGGGCGATCGCGCCGGCGAAGGCCGCCAGTGAGATGATCGTTCCGGCGAGCAGGGGATGGCCGCCGAGCAACGCTCCGACCCAGCGCATCAACAGCGGATACAAAGGAAAGAAGACCACGTTCTGGTGCAGAAAGACCGACGGGTCCCAGCGGTAGCCGCCGGTGGCAATCTGGTTGTAGAAGTCGGTGTCCCACCGCGCCTGCATGTTCACCAGCTCGTGCGGCGACACGCGCCAGAGCGCCTCGGCGGTCGGAGCGGGAATGGTGCCGACGAGCATCACGGCAACGGCACCGAGCAGGAGCACCGGTAACCGCGTGCCGATAAGACTGACCAGAACCGAGGAGCGCAGCGTCATGAGCGCGACTACATACGTCGTGCCTCGTTTCCGTGCAACTCCCGCCGTTCAGACTCGGAACAGATAGCTGACCTTCGCGAAGAACCCGTCCGAAACGCGCGTCAGCCCGCGGAACCGGAACGCCGTCGGGTCCACCAGGCTCGCTCCGTAGCCCAGATAGACTACGGTGCCAGGTGTCGGGTGATAGGAAAAAAGCCAATCAACGCGGAACGCATTGCTCGCGGTCGCCGTGGTGCGCGTGAACGCCCCCGTCACGGGATCGTGAATCAGGATGGCGCCGCCAGTGCGCGAGTCGTCGCGCAGCGCGGCGGTCTCGTTCGACGTGTACTGCCCGATCAACCGCAGAAAGATCGGTCGCGACAGCTGATATTCGACCTTGAGACGCGGCACGCGGATCCGCGAGACGAGGCTGCCGTCGTCGGGCCGGCTCACCTGCTGGTGCTCGTAGATCAGCTCCGTCCGGAGCCGCCCGGTGGGCCGCCAGGCGAGGTCCACATTCCCGATGAGGATGTGGCCGTTCGCCCACTCGAAGAAGTTCTCGTCCTGTCCCACGAGGAGAAACGCCGAGAGTGAAAACGTCTGGAAGTTCGGCGTCTGGAGGTTTGCCGCATAATCGAAATTGGGCAGGCGCGGCGTCCCGGTGAACGGGATCGTGTCCACCATGGTGCCGCGCACCCGCTCGACCCGATAGTTGGCGTACAACGGCGCTGGGTACCCGAACGTCTCGATCGACAGCGCCAGCCCCACCTGCCAGCCGCCGCGCAGCGTGAAGCCGGCGCTCATGTCCGCCTGGCGGTCGTCCGGCGCGCGGCCCGCCGTGAAGTGGCGGAACTCGTCCCAGGTCCACGCACAGAAGCAATTGACGTTGACGCTCTCGAGCCACGAACCCGGCGCACCCACGATCGTATAGCTCGGCGTGACGCTGTTCGACACCACGTTGGGCCGCGAGATGAACCCGCTCGCGCCGCGAAAGTCTTCGCCCGTGCCGCGGCTCAAGATCGTGAGGCCAAACTGCCGCCCGGAGCGCACCAGGGTCGCACGCCAGACCGGGCCCCAGCGCACGGGACCGGCCGCCGAATCGCGGGTCGCACTCCCACCGCCCTGGAACGTGAGCGCCCAGGCGTTGCCCAACCCGACTCGCCCGTCCACCGCAGCCACCCGGTTGAAGTCGTCACCGTCCACTCGGTCCGTGTACACCAGCCCGAGGCTGTTCTCGCTGCCCAAGTCTCGCCGCAGACGCAGCGCGTTCATGAACGGGTGGTCGGTTCCGCTCGCCGAGGCATCGGTGCCGTCCACGCCCGACAGGGCGGCGATCGTGGTGGCCCCGATCTTTCCCGTCAGCTTCGCCGCTCCCCGGGGATCCACGAGCTGGCGCGTGTAGATCAGCTGGATCGGCGTCTGGAACAGCTCCAGGCCGTCGAGGAAGAACGGCCGCTTCTCCGGATAGTTCAGCGCCGTCCGCGGATCGAACTGGATCTGGGGCACGTCGGCCTCGACTTGTGAGAAGTCCGGCTGCACCGTGCCGTTGAGCGTGAGATTGCTGGTGACGCCCCAGCGGATTGTGGCGCCGGGCCGCGGCGCGCCGCCGCCGTACGCCCAGCCCGACGTCTGCGGCCCGCCGCTGACAGTGCTCGTGGCCTCGGGCGTGACGTCGAGCACCAGACCGCGCTCGAGACCGGTGAGGCCGGTGAGCGTCCCGCTCTGCGCCAGAAATGACGCGCGGGTCTGGAGCACCCGCGTCCAGGTGTGCTGGTGGCCCGTGGCCTGAACCACGCGGACGACGTTGAGGCCCCAGTCCTGGGGGTCGCGCGCCTGGAAGCGCAGGGTCTTGAAGGGGATGCGCAGCTCGATCTCGTAGCCCCAGGCCGTGAGCCGTCCCTTCGACTCGTAGACGTAGTCCGGGCTCAAGTCGAGGGTGTACGCCCCCGTGCTCACCGCCGACAGGGTGGTGGCGATCTGGCGCGGCGCATCCACCAGCGCGCCGTCGGCCTGTGCGCCGAGCGGGTTCACACCGAACACGAGCGCCTGGCGGCGATCGTTGAACGTGTCGAGCAGGATCTCCACGTAGTCGTCGCCCGTGATCTTGTCGCGGTCGGCGAGCGTCGCGCGCACACTCGCGGAGTCCTGGTACGCACGGATCCCGAAGTAGATCGCGTCCGGCGCGTACCACACCAGGACCGTCGTCGAGTCGTCGGCCGGTCGGTTGTCGTTCGGTACGTACTGGGAGAAGTCGCGCAGCACCGCGGCGCCGGCCCACACCGGCTCATCGAGACGGCCATCGATCGTGACGGCCGCGGCGCCGGCGTCGGCGATACGGGGGACGGCGATCGCGGTCCCGGGCGGCGTCCCCTGCGCGAGAGCGATGACAGCGAGCAGTGGCAACATGCTAATGAATTAGCACATAGGGAGACAAGAAGATGGTCACCCGACGTGCAGGCACGGCGTCAGGGTGCCGAGACAGTAGATCGCCAGCGCGCCCGCCACGAACACCAGGGCGCGCAGCCGCAAGCGCGGGGGCTTGCCCCCCGGCTGGGCCTCGTCCAGCAGCGCGCGCACGCGGTACTCGAGCGTGGAGGGCGCGGCCATTCCGGCCGCCACGACGACGCCCGAGCCCCTTGCCGCGGCGCGCATGATGTCGACCAGGTGCGCGCAGTACTCCGAGGCGCGCGCGCCCGTGCCGATTACCGCCTCATCGCACGTCCGCTCGCGCTCGAGCCGCAGCTGCCGCGCGGCGAGCCACACCGCCGGGTGAAACCAGAGCGCCAGGGTCACCGCCTCGAGCACGAGCTCGACCAGCACGTCCCGGCGGCGCACGTGGAGCAGCTCGTGCAGCAGCACCAGCCGCAGCCGCTCCGGGGGCCACTGGGCAGCCGCGGCGGGCAGCGCGACCACGGGGCGGCGCACACCCCACGTGGCCGGCACGCGCACGTCGGCCGAGACGAGCAGCGTCACGGGGCGTGTGAGGCCGGCGAGCCGACTCGCCGCGGCGAGCGCATCGGGAGCGTCGGGCCGGTCGAGGCCCGTGGCATGGAGACGGATTCGGCGCAGCGTTCGGAGGCCGGGCACCAAGCGCAGCGCGCTCACCAGGGCGCCGGCGGCCCACACGAGCACCAGGAGCGCGACGCCCGAGGCCGTGGGCGGCGCGGCAAAGGGCAGCCAGGACGGCGGCACGGTGAAGAAGACGGCGGGGAGGAGGAGCCCCGCGAGCAATAGCACCACGGTGCCGGCGATCACGAGCAGCCACAGGTCGTGGCGCGCGCGGGCCGGCGTGCCGCGCAGCGCGCCGGCGGCGACGAGCCCGGCCAGCACGAGGAGCGCGATCTTGGCGAGCGCGGGCGCGGGGACGAAGCTCACGTCACCTGCCCTCTCGCTGGGCGCGCCGCACCAGGTCGCGGAGCCGGTCCACGTCGGCGTCGGTCAGCCCCTTCCCGGGCAGCTCGAGGAGCGCCGCCACCGCGCCCGGGCGGGATCCGCGGAAGAACGTGCGCACCAGGTGCTTGAGCGCGCTGCGCTGGGCGTCGCGGTGCGTCACCGTTGGTTCGTACACGTAGCGGACGCCATCGCGGCCGTGGCGCAGATGACCCTTGCGCTCGAGGTAGCGCAGCATGGCCCGCACGGCGGAGTAGGTCGGGGGATCGGGCAGCTCGCGCATCACGTCGCCCACCGCCGCCCGGCCCAGCCGGTACACGACGTCCATGATCTGGCGCTCGCGGCGACCGAGGCTCTCGTGACCGGGAGGGGGTGGCATGGCCGGGAATATGCTAACTGATTAGCACTCGTGCAAGATGGGCACGAGCCTCCCTGCCCTGCGCCGACCGCGTTACGTTCCCGCCATGAAGACGTTTCCCCTCGCGCCGCCGATCGAGCCGATGCTCGCCACCCTGGCCGACGCCCTGCCCCCCTCCGGCGGCGGGCACTTTCTCTACGAGCCGAAATGGGACGGCTTTCGCGCCATCGTGTTTCGCGGAGCCTCCGAGGTCTACATCCAGAGCCGCGACCTGAAGCCGCTCGACCGTTATTTCCCGGAATTGCACGAGGCGCTGCTCGAGCAGCTGCCCAAGGGCTGTGTCATCGACGGCGAGATCGTGATCGCCACGCCGCAGGGACTCGACTTCAACGCGCTCCAGATGCGGCTGCATCCCGCCGCGTCGCGCGTGGCCAAGCTCGCCCAGGCGACCCCGTCGTCGTTCGTCGCATTCGATGTCCTGGCGGCCCGCGGCCGGGATCAAAGAGGCGCGCCGCAACAGGAGCGGCGCGCGGTGCTGGAGCGATTGTTCGCCGACCTGCGCCCGCCGCTCTACCTGACGCCCATGACGGAAGACCGTCGCACCGCCGCACACTGGCTCGAGCGATTCGAGGGCGCCGGCCTGGACGGCGTCGTGGCGAAGCCGGCGGGCGCCGCCTACCAGCCGGGCAAGCGCGCCATGCTCAAGGTGAAGCACGCACGTACGGCCGACTGTGTGGTCGCCGGCTTCCGCTGGCACAAGACGGGCACCGACGCGGTCGGCTCGCTGCTGCTCGGCCTGTACGACGACCGGGGCAGGCTCCAGCACGTCGGCGTGACCTCGTCGTTCACCATGGCGATGCGGAAACAGCTGGTGAAGGAGCTCGCGCCGCTCCGCAAGAACGCTCTGAAGGCGCATCCCTGGCGAGACTGGGCGAAGGCGGAGGGATCCCGCATGCCCGGAGCGCAAAGCCGTTGGAGCGCCGGGAAGGATCTCTCGTGGGAGCCGCTCCGCGTCGAACGGGTGTGCGAGGTCAAATACGACCACATGCAGGGTGACCGCTTCCGTCACGCGGCGACGTTTCTGCGGTGGCGCCCGGACAAGAAGCCGAAGGACTGCCAGTACGATCAGCTCGAGGTGACGCCTGCCTACGACCTTGCCAAGGTCTTCTCGTCGGGATCGAGACGCTCCTGACGGGGCCGGAGCTTGACGGGTACGTGCTCCAGATTCACTCGGACGCGCGTCCAGGTGGACGAACGGCCACGCATCCTGTCGACCAGCACATCGGTGGGCTCGAGGTGGGCCGCGGCCTTGGGGTGGCGGGCCTTCCAGCGCTCGAGCCCGGCGAGCGCGTCCTGCTGGCGTTTCGCGCGGGCGATCTCGATCAGCGGATGAACGGGAACGCGGGCTCTCACAGCCTTCTTGGCCCGTGACGGCTGCACACGCAATGGCTCACCGCGCTGTTTCTTGAAGTGCGGCGGCCACGGCGCGTCGCCCAGACCTTCCCGCTCGTGCCGGGCCGAGAGCTCGAGCAGCCGCTCGAGCGAGCCCGCCGTGTCGTCGATCCCGGCGTGGCGATCGCCGAGCTTCGCGAAGCGCCGGGGCATGGTGGCGAGCGTAAAGTCGGCAGGGTCGACGACGTCTACCTCGTCCCACGACAGCGGCGCTGAGACGCGGGCATCGGGAGTCGGCCGCACCGAATAGGCCGAGGCGACCGTGCGGTCTTTGGCGTTCTGGTTGTAGTCGACGAATACGCCATGCCGCTCTTCCTTCCACCACTTGCTCGTGGCGAGCTTGGGCGCGCGCCGCTCGACCTCCCGCGCGAGTGCCAGCGCCGCGCGGCGCACCTCGTCAAAGCTCCAGCGCCGCTCGATACGCACCACGACGTGCATGCCCCGGTTCCCCGACGTCTTCGGCCAGCCGATGAGTCCCACATCCTGCAGTGCCGTCTCGGCCACGCGTGCCACCTGGCGCACCTGCCCCCATTTCACGCCGGGCACGGGATCGAGATCCACCCGCAGCTCGTCTGGATGGTCCAAGTCGTCGGCGCGGACGGGATGGGGGTGCAACTCGAGGCACGCGAGATTGGCGAGCCACGCGAGGGCGGCGGCGTCGCGGGGCACGACTTCATCGGCGCTGCGCCCCGAGGGGAAGCGGAGCGACACCACTTCGATCCACGGGGGCCGCGACTCGGGCGCCCGCTTCTGATAGAAGAACTCGCCGCCGATGCCGTTGGGATAGCGCACCAGCATGTTCGGGCGACCGCCGGCGCCACGCAGCGCGCCCTCGGCCACGGCGAGGTAATAGCGTACCAGATCGAGCTTGGTGTATTGCGGCTTGGGGAAGAGCACCTTGTCCGGATTCGAGATCGCGATCTCGCGCCCGTCGACTACGAGGCGTTCGGCTTCACCGCTGCCCTCCCTCGCTGGCGCACGCCGTGTTCGGGGCATACGTACTGGTCGGCTACGAGGGCTCTGGTGCGGGCGCGACATATGCCAGCTCGCGACGCTCGGCGGCGCACCGCAGCATGAGCGCGCCCCGGCTCATGTCGCCGCGCCCGATGAAGTCCTGGGGCACGCACAGCCGCGGACCCAAGACGTCCCGCAGCGGCTGGAGGTATTTCGGCGTGGCGATGCTGCCCAGGAGGACCGCCGCATCCCCCTGGCACAGGTGTTCAGCCAGGCGAGCCGCGTCGCGACGCAAGGGGCTCGTGAACCGGCGGTCGTCCGGATCGACGGGAACCCGAGCCACCGCACGTAACCCGGCGAGGTCGATGACGGCAGTAGGGGGACACAGCCCGAGGCCCGGCACGATCACTTGAATGCCGGAGCAGCCATCCGGCGGATTGGCGAACGTCGACGCATACGCCAGCTTGCCCCGAAAATACAGGCCGCTCATGAAGCTGAAGACCTCGCCGATGGTCGCGCCCTCTCCCGATCGCAGCCGTTGGGCCAAGGGCGACCGGCCGTTCGCGTGCATCAGAAAGCCGGCACGCTTGCCGGTGCTGTTCGCTGGCGAAAGAAGGAAGATCTGGCGATGCGGCGACACACGCCCAGACTACGAAGGACTTGCCGTTGCCCGCAAGGCCCACACCGATTCTCCAACCTCGACCGTCCGAAACCGCTCCGCCGGCACCCCGCGCTCGCTCAACGCCCTCGCCAGTGCCCGCGGCGGCTCGTCGATGCCCTCGGGCGTCAGCTGAAACGTGCCCCAATGCATCGCGAGACTTTGGCGCGCGGCGAGATCGAGGTGCGCCTGCACCGCTTCCGCTGGATTCATGTGGATGTCCTTCATGAACCAGCGCGGCTCGTAGGCGCCGATCGGGAGCAGCGCGAGATCGACCGGGCCGAACCTGCCGCCGATCTCCCGGAAATGGGGGCCGTACCCCGAGTCGCCGGCGAACAGCACCCGGAGTCCGGGGGCCTCGATGAGAAAACCACCCCACAGCGCGCGGTTCCGGTCGAACATGTTGCGCGACGCGAAATGCTGAGCGGGCGTGAGGGTGATCGGGAGCGGCGCGGTATCGGCGCGTTGCCACCAATCGATCTCCTCGACCTGCCGGAGGCCCGCCGATCGGAGCACCCTGCCGTTCCCGATCGGAGTCACGAACGGCATGTGAAATCGTCCATCGAGCGCGCGCAGCGTGCCGAGATCGCAATGATCGTAGTGATTATGACTCAGGAGCACGCACGAGATGGCAGGCAGGTCGTCGAATCGCACGCCCGGCGCGCGGACGCGACGCGGGCCCGCAAACGAGACCGGGCTCGCCCGTTCGGCGTACACGGGATCCGTGAGCAGGTTGGTGCCTGCAATCTGCATGAGGAACGACGCATGACCGATGAACGTCACCACTGCGTCGTCCGGTCCGACGTTGGGTGGCCGGCGCGGCTCCACCGGGACGACCGACGGCCACCGCGTGCGTCGAGCGAGCAGCATGCGCGGTACCTTCCAGAGTGGCTGGCCATTCGCGCCGTTCGGATTGAAGAACCGCCGGCTGTCGAAGTGATCGCTCGAAGGTGTCATACCGCGGCTTCGGACCGCCCCTCCCCGCCTCCCCCCGTCCCGGCCGCGGCGAGCCAGGATCCCCCGAGAATCAGGAGCAACCCGATCAGAACCATGGCGCCCACACGCTCATGCAGCACCAGCACCCCTACGACGACCGCCACGAGAGGGTTCACGTAGGTGATGATGCTCGCCCGGCCCGGTCCCGCCTCGGCGATGAGCTGGAAGAAGACCACGAGGCCCAGCACCGTGCACACGACGCCGAGCACGGCGAGGGCCAAGAGCGGGGCGGGCCCCGGCATCCCGTGCGGGCGCTGCACGAGGGCAGCGGGAAGAAGGGCGATCGTCGCCAGGACGAGGCTCGCGGTCACGGGACCGAGGGGATCGAGATCGGCCAGCCGCCGGCTCACGATGATCGGCGCCGCGGCGTACCCCAGAGTGGCCACGAGCACCAAGGCCGCGCCCAGCAGCTCATCGGGCCGACCGGCGACGTCCACTCCGAGCAGGGCGACAACGCCGCCCAGTCCGACCACCAATCCCACGAGGCCGAGCCCCGTCGGCTTGTGTGCGGGAGCGAACCGCGCGGAGAGCAGCGCGACGAGGAGCGGCATGGTCGCGATGAGAATCGCCGTGAGCGACGACGAGATGTAGCGCTCTCCCATGGCGATGAGGACGAACGGCGCGGCGATTTCGCACGCGGCGTACGCCGCGATCGCGGTGCCGCGCCCCCGCAGGCCGCGGAGTGCGCCGCGACTGAGGGCGACGGGCAGCAACAGCGCGGCGCCGAGCGCCACCCGGGCCCAGGCGACGAAGGCCGGCGGCACGCCGGCATCGACGGCGATCTTGATGAACAGATACGGCACGCCCCAGATGACGGAGCTCAGCGTGAAGAGCACCCAGGCGCGGGGCGTCACGTCAGGGAGCGAGGAACACCAGCTCCCGTACCTCGCATTCGCCCTCCCAGGTTGGCCAGTGCTCGTGATGGAACTCCAAGAACCGTCGGGTTGTCTCGATCGCCTCTCGTTTCGACGCCGCCTCGATGATGGCGAAGCCCCCGATGACCTCCTTCGCTTCGGTGAACGGGCCGTCCGTGGTGGTCACTTTGCCTTTGGCGATCCGCATGCGGAAGCCCGTCCCTGACGTCCCGAGTCCCCCGGTTGAGACCACTGACCCATCCTTGAGCGAAGCCTCGGTGAGCTTCCCGATGGCTTCCAGCAGCGCTTGGGGTGGAGCTCCCTGGTTTTCGGCCGACTTCACGATCGACAGGAACCGCACGTTACCTCCCGAATTGAGCGTTGACGAGACCAACGACGTCGCGCCGTGGAGCCGGTGGATCCGAGCTCCTACACAGGGCGTCGAACGAGGCGGGGCCGAATCGACACGGCGGGCAAGCCAAGAACCGGTATCGGGCGCAGTCGAAATTCTTCGCGCATGGCGGGCCGTGCTTATAATAGTCCCTGTCAGCGGCTGCGGCGAACTCGTAAAGAGAGGACGAATGGGGAAAGGCACGATCGCCATCCTGACCGGCGGTGGGGACGTCCCCGGTCTCAATCCTGCGATCCGCGCGGTCACGATTCGCGCGCTGCGCGACGGCTACGAGGTCGTCGGCATTCGACACGGCTGGGGTGGCCTGGTCGACTATGTGCGGGACCCGAAGGCCGACAACAGCGAGAACATCCAGCAGCTTTCGGAGGCCGAGGTCAACCGCGCCGGTCGTACCGGCGGCACCTTCCTCCACACGTCGCGCGTGCGTCCGAGCCACCTGCCGCGCGAGCGGGTGCCGCCGCACATGACCGGCTACGACGCGCCGATCAACGACGTCACCAAGGACGTGCTGAAGAACCTGGAGCACATCGGCGTGGACGTGCTGATTCCCATCGGTGGTGACGATACGCTCAGCTACGCCAAGCGCTTGCACGACGAAGGAGTGAATGTCGTCGCCATACCGAAGACGATGGACAATGACGTCTACGGCACCGACTACTGCATTGGCTTCAGCACGTGCGTGACCCGCACGATCGAGCTGGCGAACCGGTTGCGCACCTCGGCGGGCTCGCACGAGCGCTTCCTGGTCGTCGAGGTGTTCGGGCGCTACGCCGGGTTTACGGCGCTGCTGCCGACGATGGCCGGCGCGGCGGATCGGTGTGTGATCCCCGAGCACCCGGTGGATATCGATCAGCTCGCGGAGCTCCTCACGCAGGACCGGAACAAGAACCCGAGCCGCTATTCGGTCGTGCTGGTGTCGGAAGGCGCGCGCCTGACCGACCAAGGCGGCATGACCTTCGAAGGAGCGGAAACCGACATGTTCGGGCACCGCAAGCTGGGGGGGATTGGCGACCGGATCGGGACGGCGCTGCGGGACGCGTCGGCGAAGTACAATAAGGGCCGCCGTATCGACGTCGTGAACCAGCGGCTTGGTTATCTCGTACGCTCCGGCGACCCGGACGCGCTCGACTCGATCGTCCCGATGGTCTTCGGCAACCTGGCGCTCGGTCTGATCGTGCGGAAGGAGTACGGGCGCCTGGTCAGCATCCACCGCGGGTTCTACGACAGCGTGCCGCTCGCCAGCGTGACATCGGAGAAGAAGGTCGTGGACGTCGCCAAGTACTACAACACCCAGCGGCTGCGGCCGATGTACCAGTTCGACGGCGCTCCACTGTTCATCGTGGCGAGCGATTGACTCATGACCTGAAGAGCCTTGACGTCCGACACTCCCCTCGTTATATAACCGACAAGTTATGAACAGTGGACGCCTCGATGCCACTTTCGCGGCCCTCGCCGATCCCACGCGCCGCGCGATCCTCGCCCGGCTCGCCTCCGGCGAGGCGTCCGTCACGACCTTGGCGAAACCGTTCGCCATGAGCCAGCCCGCGATCTCGAAGCACTTGAAGGTGCTGGAGCGCGCGGGATTGATTCGGCGCGGTCGCGACGCGCAGCGACGCCCGCGCCGCCTCGAGCCGAAGCCGCTCGCGGACGCCACCAGGTGGCTGGAGCGGTACCGCCGGTTGTGGGAGGGACGCTACCAGCACCTCGACGCCCTGCTCGACGAGCTGAAAACCAAGGAAAAAACGCCAGGAGATCACCGATGAAAAGCGCCGAAACCTTGACCGTGACCACGTCCTCGGAGCGCGAGATCGTCATGACGCGCGTCTTCGATGCGCCGCGCCAGCTCGTGTTCGACGCCCACACCAAGCCTGATCTCGTCAAGCGATGGCTCTTGGGACCGCCCGGTTGGTCGATGCCCGTGTGTGAGATCGACCTGCGGGTGGGCGGCAAGTACCGCTATGTGTGGCGCCGCGACAGCGACGGCACCCAGATGGGCATTGGTGGCGTGTACCGCGAGATCGTGGCGCCCGAGCGGATCGTCAACACCGAGCGCTTCGACGAGGCGTGGTACCCGGGCGAGGGCCTGGGGACCCTGGTGCTCGTCGAGCGAGGTGGCAAGACAACGCTCACCAACACGATGCGTTACGAGTCGCGAGCGGCGCGCGATGCAATCCTCAAGTCCGGGATGGAGACCGGCGTGGCCGCAAGCTACGACCGGTTGGCCGAGTTGCTGGCGTCGACAACGTGAGAGACAAGGAGATGGCTGGTATGCAAAAGATCGTGACATTCCTCTGGTTCGACGGCAAAGCCGAAGAGGCGATGAACTTCTATGTGTCGATCTTCAAGAACTCGAAGGTGCTCAACGTCACGCGTTACGGAGCGGCAGGCCCGGGTCCGGAGGGGTCGGTCATGGGTGCGACCTTCCAACTCGAGGGACAACAGTTTTTTGCCCTGAACGGCGGCCCCCAGTTCAAGTTCACTCCGGCCATATCGCTGTTCGTGAACTGTGAGACGCAACCGGAAGTGGACGAGCTCTGGAAGAAGCTGTCCGCGGGCGGGAGAGAGGACCAGTGCGGCTGGCTGCAGGACAAGTACGGCCTGTCGTGGCAAATCATCCCCACCGTCTTGGGCAAGATGTTGGGCGACAAAGACGCCAAGAAGGCGAACCGGGCCATGCAGGCCATGTTGCAAATGAGAAAGATCGACATCAAGGGCCTGCAGCAGGCGTACGATCAGAGCCGGTAAGCGACCAGCGTTTCCGGTGTGGTCCGCAGGAACAGCATCCCGGCAACGTCGTCCACGGCGTACACCGGCTCGCGCTCCTTGCCCAGATCCACACGCGCGCGCGGTTGCCCGCTGTCCTTGTCGATCTGGAGCAGGACGTTGCCGTTCCCCTCGGGCGCTCGGGTCAACATGAAGATTGACCCCGGCACGGCGAGTGAGGCCTTGAATCGCTTGGTGGCGAGCGCCGCCGATTGGCTGGCGTAGCCCTGGAGCTGCGCACCGCCCTGGGTGTACGCCGTCGCCAGCTGCCCCGTGAGGCGCCGCGCGGCGGAATCCGTGGAGGTTCGCGACGCCTGGGCAAAGGCGTCGCCGTACGCCGAGGCGGCGGCACCGTAGAGACCGGCGCGCACGGCATTGAGCCGGTACAGCGCGCGCAGCAGCCCCGGCAGCTGGGGCGCGGGGTAGTAGACCTGCTGCTTCACCTGTCCGTCCCGCCCCACCACCACGAGATTCTGCGACGAGATGAGCACGACGCCCGCCGGCCGGACCTCGAGACCGGTCACCTCTTCCCCACCCTGCAACTTGATCTCGCTGCTCAGGGCCTTGAACGTTCCGGCATCGCGATCCACGGCGTACAGCTTGTGATCCTTATTCGCGAAGGCGTAGAGCGTCCGCCCTTCGACCGCCTGACAGAGGTCGGCTCGGTGGTCGCCCTGAATGGCGTCCTTGAAGCGCGGCTCGCCACTCGCGAGGTCGATGAAGTTGACTTCCGCGTCGGTGCCGGCATCGGCGCGTGAGACGTATAGCAGGCCCGCCGGCGTCAGCTCGGCGTAGGCGAGCTGGCCCTTGATCTTCACGTCCTTATTCAGGCGCAATGTCGCCGAAGCGACGTCCAGCACGTTCACGAACGTGCGCGACTCGGCGTCCACGGCGAGCACGGCGGATCCGCCGACGATCATCGCGTCGGTGACCGTGCCGCGCATGCGCAGCGGCTTGTCGGCGATCGTCGTTCCATCGTCGTACCGCGCCACATTCAGGCCCGTCTGGACCACCCCGTTCACGATGCGCACATTGCCCGTCGCCTCGTTCGCGGGAGGCGATTCCGGGAGGAGGATGATCCCGTTGGGATGTTGCACGATGTCGTGCACCCACCCCTGCACCGTCGCCGGCTTGGCCCAGAGCGCCTGGCCGTCGGCGAGCCGGTAGGCCATCAGCCGGTCGTCGAAGCTCACATAGATGCGGTCCGTCTTGTCGAGTGACGGGTAGAGCCGGACATGGCGCGCCGGGTTGCCGGCGCGGGCCGTGGGGAGCGTGGCGGACCAGCGGACCGCGCCCGACCGCGCGTCCAGCGCCCGCAGGCCCAGGAGCGTGTGGACGACGATCATGTCGGGCCCCGCCTGCAACACCTCGAGGGCCGTCGCCTCGGACGCGGCCCGAACCAGGCCCTGCATGAGGCCGCCCAGTCCCTTTTTCTTCGGCTCCGTCTGCTCGAACAACCCCTCGTTCGCCCAGCGCTGTTCGCCGCTGACGAGATCGTAGAGCGCCACGACCGGAGACCCGCCGGCGCGTCGTCCGTGGACGAGCAAGGTGCCGCTCTGGGGCAGCACGCGGCGGGTCACGATTTGCGTCAGGCCCAGGCGCCGTGAATCGAAGACGACCGCGCCGGTCACCGGGTCGAAGATCAATACGAGGCCCGGGCGCGCCGCTTCCATGAGCAGCGACCCCTCGACCATTCGGACACTGTCGGGCGGCAACCCGCCAAGCTCGACCTTTTCCCACGTAACCTGGCCGCGGTCGATATCGACGGCCGCGAGCGCCGCATCGGTCGACACCAGGAGGGCGCCTGCCGGCGTCACCTGCTGCCAGCGGACGTCCCCTTTCAACCTCACGGTCCAGGCGGTGGTGGCGCCGGCAGGCGCCGGCGC
>DASZCN010000055.1:0-5767 GCA_035943095.1 Gemmatimonadales bacterium
GGACGCCGGGTTCGCCGAGTACTTCGTGCATCGCACCGGACACTCGATCGACCGCGATCTCCACGGCTCTGGTCCCCACATCGACAACTTCGAGACCGAAGACGCGCGCGCCCTGGTGCCGGGTGTCGGGTTCTCCGTGGAGCCCGGCGTCTACCTCCCGGGTCGTTTCGGCATGCGGAGCGAGATCAACGTGTACATCGACGCCACGGGCCCCGAGGTGAACCCGCCCACCCCGCAGGACGACCTGTTTCTGATCTGATCCGCCCCCTGCTCTAGAGGACGGCCAGCACCAATGCCGCCCAGACGGCTGCGCCTACGGCGACGTGCGCGGCCTGGAGGGGTTGGGGCAATCCGAACAGCACCATCGCTGCCGCCACCAGGACCTGCAGCGTGATGAGAGCAAGGACGCACCACGCACCACGCGTTCTTGTCCGTAGGGCCCACCAGAGCGAATACGCGAACAGGGTGTAGGCGAGCAGCCGATGCGTCCATTGCACGTGCTGCAGATAATTGCCCGTGGGAAGAACCTGGCCGTTACAGAGCGGGAACCCGAGGCATGCAGTGGCGGCACCCAGATTCGCCGTGAGCGCTCCGAACAGAACCGTCACGAAGCCCAGCACAAGGGCTACTAACCCCGGGCTTGCGCCTGGGGTCGGTCTGGTTCCTTTCGTGATAACGATCAGGGTCGCGAGCAAGAGCATCGCGGTGCCGAGATGCAGGATGACGGTCCAGGGAGGCAGGCGCAGTTTGACGGTGACCGCGCCGAGCAGGATCTGCACGATGAGCAGGCCAAGCGCGACGTAGGCCGCATTGCCGGGAACGTCCCGCTCCCCGCTCCCCGCTCCCCGATTTAACCACCAAGCATATGCCGCGAGACCGACCACGAGTATACTCACGGCCGCCGCCGCCAGCCGATGCCCGTACTCGATCAGTGTCGGGACGTCGAGCGGTGGGAGTAACTGGCCATTGCACAGCGGCCAATGCTCGCCGCAGCCCAGGCCCGAGCCGGTGATTCGGACGATGGCGCCGAGGATGATGAGCAGGTAGGTGAACGTGGCCGCGGTCCACGCGAGGCTGCTGAATCGCGTCATGGGGGCCGAAATGTATATTCCGGCCGCGCATGTCCGCTCCCCCTCTTCGGCCTCCCCCTCCCGTGCCGGCTCCCGACCGTTGGGGCGACCGGCTGCCCCGCCAGCTCGGCCTGTGGAGCGCCGTGGCGGTGCTCATCGGCTCGACGATCGGGGGCGGGATCTTTCGGACTCCCGCGATCATCGCCGGGCGCGTGCCCGAGCCGCTCCCAATGTTCGCGGTGTGGATTCTGGGCGGCCTGCTCGCGCTGTGCGGTGCGCTCACATACGCGGAGCTCGCCGCGCTGTTCCCCCGTTCGGGCGGCGTCTACGTCTATATCCGCGAGGGGTTCGGCCGGCTGCCGGCGTTTCTCTTCGGGTGGACCGAGTTGTTGTTGATCCGCGCGTCCGCATTGGGCGCCATCGCGACTCCGTTCGCGGAGTATCTGCTGCGCTCGCTCGGTCTCGACCCCAAGGTCGAGCCGAACGCCTCGTACGTCCATTACGTGGCGGCGGGCGCGATCGTCGTCACGGCGACGCTGAACTACGTGGGCGTGCGCTGGAGCTCCCTCATCTTGAACCTCACCACGGGCGTGAAGTACGGGGCCCTGTTTCTCCTGGTGCTGCTGGCGTTCCTCGTCGGGCAGGGGGACTTCGGCCACTTCAGCGCGGCGGCGGGAGCAGGGGGAGGGGGGGGGGCGCTGAGCCCAGGGTTGTTCGGGCTCTCGCTCGTGTCGGTGCTCTGGGCCTACGACGGCTGGGGTGATCTGTCTTTCGTCGGGGGTGAGGTGAAGGACCCCGAGCGCAACATGCCGCGCGCGCTCGTGCTCGGAACCATCGCGGTCATCGCCATCTACCTGCTGGTCAACGCGGCGTATCTGTATCTGATCCCGATCGGGCAGATGGCGCGCTCGCCTCTCGTGGCGGCGGACGCGGCTCAACTGATCGTCGGACGGGTCGGAGTCGGGCTCGTGGCGATCGTCGTCATGGTCGCGACGTTCAGCACGCTGCTCGGGTCGATCCTGACCTCGCCGCGCATATTCTTCGCGATGGCGGACGACGGGCTGCTCTTCAAGCGCGTGGCCCAGGTGCACCCCCGGTTTCACACGCCATCGGTTTCGATCGTGGTGACAGGTCTGCTGGGCGTGGTGTGGGTGCTGTTCCTCAACTTCGAGCAGCTGGCTGATCAGTTCGTGGTGGCGATCTTCCCCTTCTACGCGCTCGCAGCGGCGGCGGTGTTCGTCCTCCGGCGGCGGCAGCCCGACCGGCCGCGTCCGGTGCGTGTGTGGGGCTATCCGGTCGTGCCGTTGCTGTTCGTCGTGGCCACGTTTCTCATTCTCGGCAACGCGCTCCGGGGGCATCCCGGCGGGACTGGGCTCGCGTTCGGCGGCATCTTGCTCGGCATCCCCGTTTATCTTGGCGCGTTCGGCTGGCGCTCGAGCGTCTCCGGGAAGGGGGCGAGCATGTGACGCGAGTGTGACATTTTCTCGGATTGACGGCCTTTCCCACGGCAGGCATGTTTTACCCGCCCTAACACGCTCCCCTCAGATTCTCGGAGATCCTTCGAAATGAAACGCCTTGTCTGGTCGATCGGTGCATTCGCCGCGGTCCTGCTGTCGCTGGCTGCACGGGTCGCGGCGGCGCAGGGTGTCACATCGGCGGCAATCGCAGGGCGCGTCACGGATGAGTCCAACGCGCCCGTTGTCGGCGCCGAGGTCACGGTGACGAATCCTTCGACCGGCTCACGCGCGGCTCGGCGGACGGATGCCGATGGCCGCTATTTCTTCGAGAACCTGGCGCCGGGCGGACCCTATACCGTGGCCGTACACGCGCTCGGTTTCGGGCCGCAAAAGATCGACAACATGACGCTCGCGCTCAACCAGCGCGCGACAATCGACTTTTCCTTGAAGCGGGCGGCGGTCGAGCTGGCTACCGTGACGGTCGAAACCCAAGCCAATCCGCTGATCTCGACGGCCCGTACCGGGCCCGCGACGTTCCTGTCGGCGCAGGCGCTATCACGGCTCCCCAACATCACGCGAAACTTCACGGACCTGATTCAGACTTCACCGCTTGCCGGCACGGCGCAATCCAGCTCGTCGGTCGGCGGGCAGAACAATCGGTTCAACAATATCCAGATCGATGGCGGCGTGAACAACGACGTCTTCGGACTGGCGTCGAGCGGAACGCCCGGCGGGCAGGCCAACGCCCACCCGATCTCCATCGAGGCGATCAAAGAGTATCAGATCCAGATCGCGCCCTTCGACGTGCGGCAGGGGAGTTTCACCGGCGGTCTCGTGAACGGAGTCACCAAGTCGGGAACCAACCAGTTCCACGGGTCGGTGTTCGGCTATTACCAGAATCAAGACCTGGTCGGTACGGACACGGTGGGCCACAAGGTCACGCACTTCTATACCGATCAGTACGGGTTCTCGGTCGGCGGCCCGATCATTCGCGATCGGGTTCAGTTCTTTGCGAGCGGGGACTGGCAGCAACGTGGCTTGCCCTTCTCCAGTCAGTTCCTCATCAAACCAGACACTGCCGGGGGGCAGGACTCAATCGGTGTAGGGATTAGAGCCAGTCGTGCCGACTCGGTGATCAACATCTTGAAGACTCAGTACGGGTTCGACGCGGGTGGCTTCGGTGCACCGACGCTTGGCAACCCCGACAAGAACCTGTTCGCCAAGGCGAGCGTCCACCTCGGTACGAACAGCGACCTCGAGGTGTCCCACAACTACGTGAACGCAACAGCGGGTAACCTGACACGGAGTCCGATATTCGGCACGCAGTTCCGCGATGGGTATCAGCTGTCGAACTCGGGGTGGGGTCAGCACAACACGACGAACACGACGCGCGCGGTGTGGAAGGCGTTGCTGTTCGAGAGATTCTCTAACGAGCTCCTGGTCGGTCGCAATGCGATACGCGACAAGCGCGATCTTCCGAACGTCGTGCCGCTACTACTCGTGAACGGGAACCGGCCGGGCGACACGAGCAGCGTCCGCCCCGTAACCGTTCTCGCCGCCGGCTCGGACAAGTTCTCGCAGAACAACTTTTTGAATCAGGACATCTACGAGGTCACCGATAACGTGACCTGGGGCTCGGGCACGCACACCATCACGGTCGGGACGCACAACGAGTTTTACAAGTTCTCGAATGGATTTTTCCCGGGATCGTTCGGCGTGTGGGCGTTCACGAGCCCGGCGCAGCTAGCGGCGGGCCACGCGTATCACTATGAGATTGCACTGCCGGCCGACACGATCCTTCGGCCCCAGGGGGCGATCGCGAACTTCAACGTGCAACAGATCGGTGGATACATACAGGACGTCTGGCCCGCTACGCCCAAGCTTCGGATCACGGCCGGTCTGCGAGTCGACGTCCCGTATATGGATCACCCGGTGCACAATCCCGCGTTCGATACGATTCCAGCGTTGCCCATCAACACGTCAAATACCCCCTCGGGGAACGCGCTATGGTCGCCGCGTCTGGGATTCAACTACGACGTGAAGGGGGATGCCTCGACTATCGTGCGCGGCGGGATCGGGGTGTTCAGCGGACGTCCGCCCTACGTGTGGATCTCGAATGCCTTCGTGAACACCGGCCTCGAGCAATTCACGCTCTCGTGCGACGGCGCTCTCGTTCCGCCGGCCGCGCAGTTCACGCTGGACGTGTCGAAGCAGCCGAAATTATGCTTCAACCAGACCAGCGCAAACACGAACGCGGTCCGGACCGTCAACTACTTCGATCCCAGCTTCAAGTTTCCCTCGGATCTAAAGATCTCTCTCGGTGCCGACAAGAAACTGCCCTGGGACGTGGTCGGGACGTTCGACTTCTTGTATACGAAAGCGCTGGAACAGTTCTATCTCACGGACGTGAACCTCAAGGGAATCCAGGGCACGAGCGTCGGCGAGGGAGGCCGGCCCCTCTATGGCACGATCAACGCGGCGAACGGGAGATCGACGGCCGCCCGCATCAACCCGAGCTTCAGTCAGATCATCGAGCACACGAACGAGAGCAAGGACCGGTCGTTCTTCGTGACCGGGCAGCTGCAAAAGTCCTTCAGCCGGGTCTCCTTCAACGTGGGGTACACGTACTCCCATACCGAGGATCTCATCTCGCTCACGTCGTCGATCGCGAGCTCGAACCTGAATTTCGGCGCCCTCGACGGCACGCTGGCCAATCGCGCCCTTCGGACCTCGGTGTTCGACACTCCGAACAAGATCACTGCGAGCGGGACGATCAACCTGCCCTACGGCTTTGATTTCTCGCTGGTCTACATCGGCTACTCCGGCATGCCGTTCAGCTACGTGGTTTCGAACGATGCCAACGCCGACGGCATCTCGGGCAACGACATGATCTACGTGCCGCGCAACCGGAGCGACATCACCCTGGCCGACACGACGACCGCAAATTGGAACAAGCTGAACAGCTTCATCAGTGGAGAGGACTGCCTGAACAACAATCGCGGCCGGTTGTTGCAGCGAAACTCCTGCCGTAACCCCTGGCAGGACTACCTGAACGCTCGGATCGTGAAAGCGTTCCAGACGATCAACGGTCAGTCAGTCGAGCTCTCCATCGACGTGTTCAATATTTTGAACCTGCTCAACGACACTTGGGGGCGGATAACCCAGACGGCGCAGTTCGAAGAGCAGCCGATGCTGACGCAGACCGGCTACGACGTCGTGAACCAGCGCGGCATTTACTCG
>DASZCN010000056.1:0-19839 GCA_035943095.1 Gemmatimonadales bacterium
AACGCGATCACCCGCGCGACGTCCTCCGGCTCGGCGACGCGTCCCAGAACCGATTCGTGCTCAGCCCGCTCCAGCACTTCGCGGGGCAACGTCGACAGGAGATCCGTTTTGACGAAGCCGGGAGCGATCGCATTGACGTTGATGTTCGACGGCCCGAGATCCACCGCCGCCGACTTGGTGAGGCCGATCAGGGCGGCCTTGCTCGCCGCGTAATTGGCGATGCCGAACCCGGGACGGAACGCCTGGTGGCTCGCGATGTTCACGACCTTACCGAAGCGCTGGGCTCGCATCGGGCCCGCCACCGCTTGAAGGCAGTTGAAGGCGCCGGTGACGTTGGTGTCGAGTACCTCACGCCAGGCCTCGGTGGTCAGCCGCCACAGCGCGCCATCGTGGGTCACGCCCGCATTGTTCACCAAATAATGAATGCCGCCGAGGCGCTCGCGCACCGTCGTGACGAATTTCTCCACCTCGTCGCGGCTCCGGACGTCACAACGCGCGCAATGGACCGGCACGCCGAGCGCGCGGATGGCGGTCTCCGTCAGGAGCGCCTGCGCGGCCACGTCCCGATCAGGGAGGTCGACGTAGTTGATGGCGACGGCGACGCCCTGCTGGGCGAACTCGAGCGCGGTGGCCCGGCCAAGCCCCGTGGCGCCGCCGGTGACGATCGCGACCCTGCCCTGGACCGTCTCGGCCAGTCGCTGGGGATCGGGGCGTGTCTCGGTGGCCGGCGCGCCGACGGGCGTCGCCGCGCGCGAGGCCATGAGCCAGGAGGCAGATCGTGTCAAGATTTCGAACTTATGTTCGAAATTGAACATCGGCAAGGCACGGCGTAACTTACGCCCCATGAAACGGCTCGCCTCGGTGCTCCTGTGGGGCGGGATCTCGCTCTTGGGAGCGGCCGCCTTCGGTGTGCTCGCTCTATCACGAGGGGAGACGGTCAACGCCGCCTGGCTCCTCACGGCCGCGATCTGCACCTACGTGGTCGGGTACCGCTTCTACAGCAGGTTTCTCGCCTCACGGGTCTTCGGTCTGGACGACCGCCGCGCCACCCCCGCCGAGCGGTGCAACAACGGCCGCGACTTCGTCCCGACCAACAAGTGGGTGTTGTACGGGCACCACTTCGCAGCGATAGCCGGAGCCGGGCCACTGGTCGGCCCCGTCCTCGCGGCCCAATTCGGCTTCCTCCCGGGCACGCTGTGGCTCGTGATCGGCGTGGTACTGGGCGGCGCGGTCCAGGACTTCACCATTCTGTTTTGCTCGCTGCGGCGGAACGGCAAGTCGCTCGGCCAGATGGCCAAGGAAGAGGTGGGCCCGGCCGCGGGCGCGACGGCGATGCTGGCGGTCCTCTTCATCATGATCATCCTGCTGGCCGTGCTGGCTCTGATCGTGGTGAATGCCCTCAAGGCGTCGCCCTGGGGCCTGTTCACGATCGCCTGCACGATTCCGATCGCGTTGCTCATGGGGTGGTGGATGAAGCAGTGGCGGCCGGGGAAGGTAGGCGAGGCGTCGGTGACTGGGGCCGTCCTCCTCCTGGGGGCGCTCGTGGCCGGCGGGTGGGTCGCCGGGCAGCCCCAGGTCGCGTCCGCATTCACCCACACGGCGACGACGCTCACGTGGATGATGGTCGCCTATGGATTCATCGCGTCGGTCCTGCCGGTGTGGATGCTGCTGTGCCCCCGCGACTATCTGTCGACGTTCCTGAAGATCACGACCATCCTGGTGCTCGCCCTCGCGATCCTCGTCATCCTGCCGCCCCTCCGGATGCCGGCGTTCACGCCCTTCGCCGCCGCCGGCGAGGGACCGGTGTTCGCGGGCAAGCTGTTCCCGTTTGCGTTCATCACGATCGCGTGCGGCGCGATTTCGGGATTCCACTCGCTCGTCGCCTCCGGCACGACCCCGAAGATGATCGCGCGCGAGTCCGACGCCCGGTTCATCGGCTATGGCGGCATGCTGATGGAGTCATTCGTCGGGGTGATGGCGATGATCGCGGCCTGCACGCTCGAGCCGGGCGTCTACTTCGCGATGAACACGACGCCGGCGGCGTTGGCGCAGGCGTCCCAGGCCCTTTCCCAGGCGGGGTTCGTGGTCACGCCCGAGGCGATGCAGGCGCTCGCGGCCCGCATGGGGGAAGCCACCCTGGTGGCGCGGTCGGGCGGCGCACCATCGCTCGCCGTGGGGATGGCCCAGATTTTCGCGAGCGCCAGCGGCGCGCTCGCCGGGGGGGGCAAGTCGCTCGATGCGCTGTGGTACCACTTCGCCATCATGTTCGAGGCACTATTCATCCTCACGACCATCGACACGGGCACACGAGTGGGCCGTTTCATGCTGCAGGAAATCGTGGGCCACGTCTGGCCGCGCTTCGGGGAGACCTCATGGTATCCCGGCGTGATCCTGTCGAGCGCGACCATCGTCGCGGGGTGGGGATATTTCCTCTATCAGGGCGTGGTGGACCCGCTCGGGGGGATCAATTCGCTATGGCCCTTGTTCGGGATCTCGAACCAGCTGCTCGCGGCGGTGGCCCTGTGCGTCGGCACCACGATCCTCATCAAGATGGGCCGCGCGCGATTCGCGTGGGTGACGGCGGCGCCGCTCGCGTGGCTCGTCACCGTCACCATGACCGCCGGGTGGCAGAAGGTGTTCTCGGCCGACCCGCGGCTGGGGTTCCTCGCGCACGCCGCGTCGCTCGCCGGATCGATCGACCCCGACGCGCGCCGCCTGATCTTCAACGACCGGCTGAACACCTTCATGGCGCTGCTCTTCATGGGTGTCGTGACTGTGCTGATCGGAACGTCGCTGCGCGAGTGGTGGCTGGTGCTCTCGCGCCGCAAGGCGGCCGTGGTGCACGAGGCGGCGTATGTGGAGAGTGCGTATGTCCCAGGGGACTGAAGGCGTGACACGACGTCAAGACGGCACGTCGCATGAGAGCCCGGCACGCCGGGCAACGTGCCGTCCTTCCGTCGTGCAACGCCTCATCCACATCGCTCGCCAGATCCTCGGCGCCCCCGACTACGACGCCTACCTCGAGCACTGTCGGAAGGCAGGGCATCCGCCGCGGTTCAACGAGCGGGAGTATGTGGACCAGTTCTTCGAGTCGAAAGGGAAAGGGGTGCGGTGCTGTTAGCCCCGGCGACCGGGCACCAGCTCGGCCCCGCCTGGGTCGCGCTGTGCTTCGCGCTCGCCATTCACGTGGCGGATGAAGCGCTGACGGACTTCCTTTCCATATACAACCCCGCGGTGCGCGCGATTCGGGCGCGGTTTCCCTTTCTGCCCCTTCCCACCTTCACCTTTCCCGTCTGGCTCGGCGGCTTGATTGCGGTGACCGTGCTGCTGCTCGGCCTCGCTCCCGCGGCGTTCCGGGGAACGCCGGCGCTGCGGCCGTGGGCCTACGTGTTCGGTATCGTGATGGCGGGGAACGGGTTGCTGCATCTCGGCGCGTCGATATGGAGAAGAATGCTGATGCCGGGAACGTACTCGGCGCCGATCATCCTGGCTGCCGCGATTTATCTCCTGGCGTCATTGCAATAGCCGTTGGAAGCTCGGGTGACTCCGTAGCGCGTCCCAGGTGGGATCGATCCGCAGCCAGGCGACGGTGAGGTTTCCTGGAATCGAGAGCAGTTGTTGCAGTTCAGCGACGGCCGCGTCGTACTCGCCGACCATCGTGTAAATGCGAGCCAGGTCCCAGGCACGATAGTACCCTCGGTACGCCTCTTTCCCGACCGGCATGAGTTCCACCGCCCGCCGACCCTCCTGCATCGCCTCCGCGTGACGGTCGAGGCCGGCACAGGCGATACCCAGCGCGCTATGCAAACGCGGATCCTCCGGCCGCTCGTGCAGTCGCGTGGCGACGATTGTTCGGGCTGAATCGTAATAGATGTGCTCCAAGTCGGGGCGTTTCATTAGACCATACAGCTGCCCGATGAGCTGCGCCCTGGGAATGAAGCGAAACTGATCTTGGACGACGTCGGGGGTTCCCGCACCAAGCTCTCGGATCGCCGCGGCGTAGCGGCGGTCGAAGATGTCGACGAGGACGCGGTCGAAAACGATGAGTGCATTGTCGCCGACACCGACGGACTTCGCCTCTTCGAGGACCGCGCGGGCCCGCCGGGTCCGCCCATCGCGGCGCAGGTACATCCCCGCCTTCCAGAAGTACGGATAGAACCAATCCGGAGAAAGAGCTATGGCGCGATCGTAGAGCGGCTCCGCGTGCGCGAAATCCCGGAGGCGGTCGTAGTCCTGCGCATAGCTGTTGGCGACGATCGGGGAACCGGGATCCAGTTGCAACGCCCTCTCGTACTCCGCGAGCGCCCCCAGGGCGTCTCCCCCTCGGGCTCGGACCGCCGCCCTACCCAGGTACATGCGGCTGTCGCTGGGTCGACTCGCCGCGGCCTCATCGAATTCTTCCAGCGCCCGGCCGTACTCCATCGATCCCAGGAAGTAGAACCCCATCCCCTCGTGCCCTTCCGGAAGCCGGGGGTCCAGCTCGAACGCCTTGTCCGCCGCCCTTTTCGCTCTCGCGCGGCGCTCCTGCGAGTGGTCGTAGTACATCCAGTACATCCGCGTCTCCGCCTGGGACAGCTCGGCATAGGCGAGCGCGAAGTCGGGGTCCAAGTCCACCGCCTTCTCATACATCCGCAAGGCCGTGCGCGTAGATCGCTCCTCCGACCCGCGATGCATGAAGTCGTTGCCGCGCAGGAAGAAGTCGTAGGCCCGAAGGTTCCTGGTCGGCTGGACTTCCACGAGCCGGCGCTCCGGCTCGAGCAGCGTTACATCGAGCGCGGCCACCACGTTGTGCGCGACGTCGGACTGGACCTTGAAAATCTCGTCCATGGGCTCGTCGTAGACGTCGGCCCATAAGTTAGTGCCATCGGCCGTGCTGATCAGCTGAGAGGTAACACGCAGGCGGGCGTGCCCCCGGCCATCCTTTTGCCACCGAACGCTTCCCTCAAGTAGATAGTCGGCTCCGAGCTCGGCGCCGATCTGTTGCGCCGTCTTGTTCGTGCCCTTGTACAGATGCCCGCTCGTGCCTGCGATGACTCGCAGGCGACCGATGGCGGCCAATCGCGCCAAAATCTCCTCCGTGACTCCGTCAGTGAGGTACTCGTCCTCAGCAGGTCCCAGATTGGTGAACGGGAGCACCACGAGGCGCTTCTGGCTCCGCGCCGCTTCCGCCAGCCGCGCATCACTGTGGGTTCGAATCAGCAGCGACCCACCCATGAGCAAGGCGGCCACTCCGAGCGCGAGGACCGGGAAAACCCGCTTGCGTGGCACCACGAGGCGAGGTGCGACGTGAAGCGGGCGCGGGTCCGCCTCCAATGCTCCAGCAGACGCGCGCTGTTCGTCACGGGCCTCAACGATTTCCGCGGTCCGCGAACGGCGCCGGATCTCGTGCATGAGCGCGTGCGTTTCCGACGACGGCTCGACCTCCAGGTCGCGCTCGAGTCGGCGCTCGAAATCTCCATAGGCGCGCACCGCCCCCGCCCGATCGCCGCCGCGATCCAGCAGCTCGACCAACCGCCGGAGGGCCGTCTCGTTGAACGGCGACAAGTCGGTCAGCCGCCGCGCCCAGGCGACCGCGTCGGTCACTCGCCCCGCTGCCTCCGCCTCCTCGCTCAGGACCTGCGCGGTTTCACACGCGCACCCTCGCAGATGCTCTCGCTCCTCGTCCAACCAGCGCTCGAACTCCGGGACATCCGATACATGGAGCCCGGTGAGCAGCCCGCCGTGGTATGACTCCAGCGCTTGCTCCGCCTGCCCCACTTCGCGCGTCGCGTCGAAGTCCCGGACATCGCACGACACGCACTCTTCGCTGAGCCCGAGCTCCTCCTCTCCTCGAGCGAGGATGGCGGCGTGACCGAGCGCCGCCCGCAAGGCGTGAACAGCCTGCCGCAGCGCGTTCCGCGCATGCGCGTTGTCGAGCTCGGGCCAGAGCAGCGCAAGGAGGGTGTCGCGGCGATGAAAGCCGTACGGGCGGGCGGCGGCGAGATAGCCGAGCAGAGCTAGGAGCTTGGGCCGCCGCAGAACGGAACGCAGGTCCCGTCCTTCGGAGTCCTCGAGATCCACAGTCCCCAGCATCCGGAACCGGATCATGACTCAGAACCTCGTGGGTGCGCGCCGTTAGCCGCCGTCTAACGGATACCAAACCCTGAGCAAACCCGGTGCACGCACCTTGGGTGAAGATACGCCGCCCCGCAGCCGTCGCAACCAGCAACGGCAGTGCTGGAAGCTCAAGTGGGAAGGTGACTTATGAACGTCGCACGTCGCAACCACCTAGGGCTCCTCGCACTCGGGGCCGCCCTCATCACCGTGCTCGCCGGCTGCTCGAGTCCAGTCGACCCGGCATGCGCGTCTTCGGCCACGCGCGTCGGGTCGAGGGTGACATACGTCTCGGCGACGTGCGACACGGCAGCGGCGTGGATCACGCCGCCGCCGCCAACAACCGACCGGAGACCCGAGCCATGAATTGCGACGTCCGTCATCGCGCACGAACTCTGGTCGCTGCGGTCACACTCGCAGCGCTCGCCTGCAAGGGAACCGAATCGCCCCCTACCACGGGGAGAATCCAGGTGACGACCGCGACCACGGGCGCCGACCTCGATCCCGATGGCTACGCCATCACGCTTCAAGGCGACACGGCGACCGGCACGTCCGGCAACACGATGCGGCAGGTGGCGGTTCAGGGAACGGTGACGTTCTCAGACCTGAAGCCCGGTGGCTACTCGCTGGCACTCGGTGGCGCGGCGGCCAACTGTCCCGTCGGTGGTCAGAATCCGCGGGTTGTGACCGTCACCGCGGGGGGGACCGCGCAGGTCACCTTTCAGATCGGTTGCGTGCAGCGCGTCGACATGAGTGGCGTGTGGAACTTCACCGAGCAGTTCGGGAGTCCCTTGGCCTGCAACGATACGGGATCCTTTGTGTTCACGACGACGGGGGACGGCTTTACCGGCTCGAGCGATCAGGTCGGCACGTGCGATCAGCAGGCAGGCTCGGTTGACAACTCTCTTTCCGCCTCCGTCAGCGGGAACCCGGTGTATTCCGCTTCCGGCGCCGTGTCGGTCACCTTTTCGAGCGGTGGCTGCTTCTACGCCGCCGACGTCGTCGGCACACCCCCCGATCACTTGACCAACGGCTCCGTCTCCTGCTCATCGGGGAGCGGACCGTGGGCGGCGGTGCGTGGAGGGGGACCCATCAGCTCGGTCACGGTCACTCCAGCGAACCGGTCGGTCGTGGCGGGTGGACTCGCACAGCTCCGCGCCGTCCTGATCGACGCCAGTGGAAGCCGGCGCGTGGGCCCGACGGTCATTTGGAGCAGTGACGCGTCGGGGGTCGCGACCGTTGACCCGTCGGGTGTGGTCTTCGGTGTTGCGCCTGGATCCGCGACGATCACCGCAGGAGCGGAGTCCAAGACCGGAACGGCGAGCGTCGGCGTGGAGGTGGTCACCTTCACGACCGTGCAGGCCGGGGCCTATCACTCGTGTGGTCTCACGACGAGCGGCGCGGCGTACTGCTGGGGCAACGGCACCTACGGCCAGCTCGGCAGCGGCGCCAAGGCGAACGGGCTCGCGCCCGTGTTGGTAACAGGCGGCTTGACCTTCACCGCCATCAGCGTCGGAGGAGTGCACAGTTGTGGCCTCACGACGAGCGGCAGCGCGTACTGCTGGGGATTGAACTACTGGGGTGAACTCGGCGCGCTCTCCCCCGGCGGACAAGTGTGCAGTCAAGACGGAGTTCTCTGCAGCGTCTCGCCGATCCCCGTCGTGGGTGGACGCGTCTTCTCCTCGGTGAGCGCCGGCTGGAACCAAAGCTGCGCCCTGGTGTCGGGCGGCGCGGCGTTCTGCTGGGGCGATGACACGTACGGCGCGCTCGGCGACGGCTCAACGACCAGCAGCACCACGCCGGGAGCGGTCACGGGCAATCTCGCCTTCGTGAGCATCGGCACCGGGGCTCTTTCCGCCTGCGGCCTCACCGCGGCCGGCGCCGCGTATTGTTGGGGAAACAATACCGCCGGGCAACTCGGTGTCGGTCCGGGCGGCCCCGAGACGTGCAGCGGGGAACCGTGCAGCACGACTCCGATCGCCGTATCGGGCGGGCTCACCTTCACGGAGCTCAGCGTCGGCTACTGGCAAGCGTGCGGCAGGACCTCCCAGGGTGCCACATACTGTTGGGGCGACAACGTCGATGGCCAACTCGGCGCTACGACGACGGAAACCTGTACCGGGCTCAGTGCCACGGTGCCCTGCAGCACCGTGCCCCTGCCGGTGGAAGGTGGCGTGACGTTCGCGAGCGTGAGCGCCGGCTCATTCCAGACCTGCGGCGCGACCGCGGACGGCACCGGCTATTGCTGGGGGGCGAACGGCGACGGCCAACTGGGAAACGGCACCACGGACTTCGCGCCGACGCCGACCCCGGTCGCCGGTGGGTTGAGCTTCGCGGCGCTGAGCGCCTTCGGCAGATGGCATAGCTGCGGCCTGACGACCGCGAGCCTCACCTACTGCTGGGGCTACAACGGCTGGGGCCAAGTGGGCAACGGCACGTTCGACGAGGTCTATCAGCCCGTTGCCGTACTCGGCCAGGCGGTCCCCTCGGGGGCTACGCCCGTGCGCGCGGCGCGCCTGGCGCGTCGCCTCATTCGTGTTGCGTCCAAGCCCCTGTCGGCGCGTCCCCCCCGTCCCTGACAAAGAGGTCTTATGAGAACCGGAGTTATTCCCGGAATCGCGTGGCTGGCCAGTCTGGCCCTTGCTGTCGCGTGCGAACGCGACTCCAATCCGGTAGCGGGCAAGCTCGAGGCGATGTCCTTCGCCAACTCCGAGTGGTCCGAACCCGTGAATCTGGGCGCTCCCGTCAACTCTGCCGCCAACGAAATGAACGCCGCCCTCTCGCCCGACGAGCTGAGTCTCTACTTCATCTCGACTCGGGCCGGCGGGCAGGGAGGAGCGGACATATGGGTCGCGCGGCGGGCTTCGCTCGACGGGCCGTGGGGTGAGCCGGTCGACCTCGGCTCGAACATCAACGGGCCAGGCCTCGACGCCGCGCCGGCCGTTTCCATCGACGGGCACCTGCTGTTCTTCTCGAGCGACCGCGCCGGCGGGCAGGGCTCGAATGACATCTACGTCGCGCGTCGGGCCGACAAGAGCGACGACCTCGGGTGGGGACCGGCGGTGAATCTCGGCCCCGACGTGAACACCGCCGGGTTCGAGGCAGGCGGGTTCTATCTGCAGAGCGCGGAAGACGGCGCCGCGAACCTGTATTTCTCCCGAGGGCCGAGCATGGTCGCGCTCGACATCTACGTCGTGTCGGTGACGGCGGACGGCGACGCGCGCGGCCCCGCCGTGGCAGTCGCCGAGCTGAACGATCCGGATCCAGCGATCACGCAAGCGCATCCGTCGGTCCGGGTTGATGGTCGAGAGATTTTCCTGCACTCCAACCGCGCCGGCGGCCTCGGCGGAAACGACCTGTGGACGTCCACGCGCCGCAGTGTCCACGAGCCCTGGTCTCCGCCCGTGAACCTGGGCGCGCCCCTCAACACGGCGGCCGGCGAGAACCAGCCATCGCTCTCCTACGACGGGAGAACTCTAATCTTCTCCAGTACGCGCGCCGGCGGTCTGGGCGGCAGCGACATCTGGATGTCCACTCGTGCGCCCAGCGGACACTGAACGAACGGAGGACGTAATGAAGGCTCTTTCCTGCATGCTCGCTTCGTTGGTCGCCGTGGCCTTCGCAGGCTGCCACAACGATTCGAGGAGTGCCACCGCCCCCGGCGTCCTTCCGTCGCTTGCAGCCGACGAGGCACCACACTTTTCCGACTGGTCCGCGCCCGTCAACCTCGGCCCGCCCGTAAGCACACCGTTCGTCGAGCAAGGTGCATCCGTCTCGAAAGACGGGCTGAGTCTGTACTTCCATTGTGCGGGCTGCCCTGGAAACGTGGGCGGCGCTGACATCTTCGTCTCACAGCGAGCGAACGTCGCCGATGCGTGGGGACCGCCACAGCGGCTCGGCCCTAACATCAACACAACCAGTAACGAGCAGGCGCCCAGGCTCTCTCGCGACGGGCACAGGCTGTTCTTCAACAGTGACCGACCGGGAGGGTTTGGGGGCCAAGACATCTACGTGTCCCGACGTCGCGACAAGCGGGACGACGTCGCGTGGGAGCCCGCCGTGAATCTCGGTAGCGGCGTCAACACCAGTCTGGACGAGATGACACCGGACCCCTTTGAGGACGACGCGAGCGGCACAACGGTCCTCTATTACGGTTCTGGCCCGAGTGGGGTGGGCGGTGCGGAGATCTATTCCAGCACGCTCCTGCCGGACGGCACCTACGGTCCGGGCACACCCGTCATCGAGCTCAACTCGCCCTCGCTCGATCGGCAGCCGGCGATCGGGAGGGACGGCCTCGAAATCTTCTTCGCCTCCGATCGACTGGGGACGCTCGGCGCCCTCGACCTGTGGATTTCGACCCGCGCGACCACCCGGGACGCCTGGTCGACACCGGTGAACCTGGGGCCCACCGTCAACAGCACGCTGATCGAGGCCCGGCCGGCGATCTCCTTCGACGGCACGACGCTCTACTTCCAGTCGAACCGCCCCGGTGCGGTTGGGTGCAGCAGCCCGACGGGCCCGTGTGTCTTCGACCTCTGGGTCACGATGCGTAGCCAGCTGAAGGGGCCGGACTAGGCCGCCACCGCCATGCACTCGATCTCCACCCGCGCGCCCAACGCGAGCCCGCTCCCGGCGACCGTCGATCGCGCGGGTGGATCCTTCGGGAAGAACGTCGCGTACACCGCGTTCATCGCCGCGTAGTCCTTGATGTCGGCGAGAAACACCGTGCATTTCACCGCACGGTCGAGTGAGCTCCCCGCCGCGGCGAGCACCGTCTTGATATTCTCGAGCGCCTGACGAGTCTGCCCCGCGATCCCCGTATCCGCGAGCTCGCGCGTGCCGGGCACGTTGCCGATCTGGCCGGACAGATACAGCATGTTCCCCACTCGCACGGCCATGGAGAACGGCAGCCCGCTCACCTCTCCCGGACCGTGGAGCACCTGGCGTTGCTGAGCGGCGAGGAGAGGAGCGAAGACAACCGTAACGAGCGCGAGCGAACAACGAGCCATGGTCATGGGATCCCTCCCAACGTCAGTTCACTGACAGACGCCGAGCCGCGAGTTTACTCGCGGAACCTCGAGCGACTCAATATTGGCCAGGCGACAACGAGCCCCAAGCCTCCTATCGCGCTGGCAAGAAAGGCGGGAGCGGGTCCGTACCGCTGGAACACCACCCCCAGTGCCACGCCCCCGACGAGCGCCGCGAAGCCTGTAGCGCCGTGATACAGCCCGAACCCACTTCCCTGCCGCGGGCCTGCGAGCTGGGCGACGAGCGCGCGCTCGGGGCTCTCCGTCAGGCCCGCCACCAACCCGAGCGCGAGGAACAGTCCCCAGGCTGCTGCAGCGGTCCCGGCCCGCGCCATCCCCGTCGCCAGCGCCGTGTACACGAGCCACCCGGCCCACATCGTTCGCGTCGGGCCGAGGCGGTCCGTCGCGGCGCCGCCCAGTAAGCTCGACGACGACCGCACCACGTGCACCGCCGCCCACAGGAGCGGCACCACGGCCACCGGGACCCCCAACTCCTGCGACCGCAGGATGATCAACGTGTCGGGCATGCGGAGGAGATAGAACAGAGAAATGGCGAGCAGAGCGGGCGAGAGAGGACGGGAGAGGGCGGTAGAAGGCGGTAGAGGTTGGTGCCGTGGCTCTTCCTCTACCGCCCTCTGCCGCCTTCTACCATCCTCTACCGCCCAGACTGCCAGCACGAGCACCAGAACTCCCGGCACGATGCTCGCCCCGATCACCGTCCGCAGGTTCGCCCTTCCCGACGCGAGCAGCCACCACGCGAGGATCGGACCCAGTACCGCACCCCCGTGGTCCATCCCCCGTTGCAGGCCGAAGGCGCGACCGCGCAGGTCCGCCGGCGTAACGTCCGCGATGAGCGCGTCCCGTGGCGGCGTGCGTAGTCCCTTGCCGAACCGGTCCACCACGCGCAGCCCGATCACCTGCCACGCCGCGCCCGTGATCGCGATGACGGGTCGCACGACCACCGCAATGAAATAGCCGAGCACGATGAGCGGCCCGCGCAGCGATACCCGGTCCGCCAGACGTCCCGCGCCGAGTTTCACCAACGCCGCCGCGAATTCGGCCGCGCCGTCGAGCGCGCCGAGCGCCTGTGGCCCCGCTCCCAGCACGCCCGTGATGAACGCGGGCAGGAGCGGATAGATCATCTCGCTCGCGAAATCGTTGAGGAGGGAGACCCAGCCGAACAGCTTCACCTGCCTGGGGAGAGCCACGGGCGCCCCGGGGTCCCTAGGGGGCATTCAGGCCAAGGCCCCAACGGATCAGCGTGACCGGCAGGCCCCCGTAGCGGAGAATCGCATCGTGAAACCCACGGAGGGTAAACGAGCTGCCGTGCGCGGCGCGAAAGTCAGTGCGCAGGGCGAGGATGTCTCGCCGCCCCACCGCGTAGCACAAGGGTTGCGCCGGCTCGGCGCAATAGCGTCGCACCTCCGCCTCCGCGTTGGCCCGGTCCACGCCGAGACTTAGGACGAGATAGTCCACGGCCTGAGCGAACGTCATCCCACGGGTGTGCAATCCGACGTCGAGGAGCACCCGTACCGCGCGCCACAGCAGATGGATCCGCTGGAAAAATTGCTCTTCTTCCGAGCGGTAGAAGCCCTCCTCCCCCATCATGTCCTCGCAGTAGAGGGCCCAGCCCTCGACCGTGAGCGGCGTCCAGACGTTCTTGCGCGTGTCCGAGCGCTGCTCTTGCGCGTGCACGAGATGCAGGTGATGACCGGGATAGCCCTCGTGCAACGCGGTCGCGGCCAGCTCATAGCGGCAATGGTCCCGCAGGATGCGCTCCTGTGCGCCGGCCGGCAGCGATGGATCGGGAAGGGTCACGTAGAACCAGCCGGTGCGGTCCTTCGAGTACGCCCCGGGACTGTCGTACGCGGCGAACGGAATGACGGGGCGCATGAACGCCGGCGTCGGTACGACGTCGAGCGGCGCCTCCGGGATCGGGGCCAGTCCGTGCGTCTCCACGAACTCGCGCGCCCGTGCCATCTCCTGTGCGTACGCTTCCACGAGCCCCGTTGCCGGGGGATGATCCGCGCGCAGCCGGTCCGCCACTTCCTGCCAACGCTTGCCTCCATCGAGCCGCGCCGCCCGACTGGCCAGGTCGGCTTCCACCTCTTCCTTGAGGTGATGCCCGTAGCGCCACAGCTCTGGCGCCGTATCGCCCAGGGCGTGCTCGTAGTGCAGGTGGAAATTGAAGTCGTCTTCGCCCAGGGCGAACTCCTCCGTCGCCGTCTCGAGCCGCCCTTCGAGATCGCGCGAGAACGCGGTCATCGCTTCGACGGCCCCGGCGGCCGCCTTCGCGACTGTCTCATCGAAACTCGCGCCGACTTCCCGGACCAGCGCCAGCCCGCCTTCGTTGATGCGCAGCGCCGTTTCCACGAACACGCGCACGGGCTCGACGAGCGTCGCGCGCGCGTCGTCCAGGAGCCCGGCGACGTCGTCCAGCCGGCCGGCGAGCGCGACCGCCTTTTCCTCGGGCGTCCGGTCCCGACGACCCAGCAGGAAGTGGAGCCCTCCGAGCAGATGCGACAACCAGAATCCGGGGTTTTTGGCCTGGGGCCGCTCGCGCTCGAAGCGCCGGAGCGTCACCCGCAGATCGTTCAACAAAGCCGTGCGATCGATCTCGTCTTCGAGCTGATCGGCGGTCGCCTCCTCGAGCGCGGTCACGAGGGCTTTCATCGCCGCCAGGTGTGGCGTGAGCGCGGCCGGTCCGTACCGCCCGTAGCGGTGGTCGTACCGCTTCACCCCCGCCTGCGTCGCGGCCACCGGATCGAGGTGCCACCGCAGGTCGAGGGACGCGCGCTCGATTTCGCGGAACGACCCTACCGCCATGCCGCCTGCTTCAGCAGCCGGTGGCACTCCTCGTCGGACAGGACGCGATCCGTGCGTTTGGCCGCCTCGAACAACGCCCGGCATGCGACTTCGTCTTCCGCGTCATAGCCGTGCGTCTCAAGCCAGTACTTCACGTTCGAGAGGCCCGACACCGGAGAGATCTCGATCTTCTGCTCGAGCCCGAACTCCTCCGCGGGCACGGAGCTGTAGACGCGATCGGCGAGCCAGGCGTGGCCCTTGCGCTTCGCTTTGATGATGGCCGCCGCGTGGACGCCGGTGCCGGTGCGGAAGGCGTCCTCCCCCATCACCGGATAGTTGACCGGGATCGGCACGCCCACCGCGTCGGCCACGAGCCGGCAATACTCGGGCAACCGCCTGATATCGTGGCGATGGGCACCGAGGAGCTTCAGGTTGACGATCAGGAGATCCATCTCGGCGTTTCCCACCCGCTCCCCCACGCCCAAGGCCGTGCCGTGCACGCGGTCCACGCCTGCCTCGATCGCGGCGAGGCAGTTGATCAACCCCATGCCACGGTCCCGGTGCCCGTGCCAATCGATCTTGATACGGTTCTTCTTGACGATCTCTTCCTTGACGAATTTCACCAACGCCTTTACGCCGTCAGGCGTCGCATGACCCACCGTATCGGCCAGGCAGATCCGGGTCGCCCCGCAGGCAATCGCCGCACCGTACAACGCCTTGAGTGCATCGGGCTTGGCACGCGTGGTATCCTCGGTGACGTACATGACCGGGAGCCCGTGCTTCACGGCGTACGTGACGGATTCTTCCGTGGATTGGACGATGCGGTCGAGCGTCCAGTCCTCGGCGTACTGGCGGATGGGAGAGGAGCCGATGAACGTCGCCGCCTCGATCTTGACCCCCACCTCTTCAGAGACGCGCACGATCGGTTCGATATCGGCGATCACGGTCCGGGCGGCGCAGTTCGGGGCGATCGGGAGCTTGGCGTCGCGGATCTCCGTGGCGAGCGCCCGAACCTGCTCCACCACCCGCGGGCCTGCACCGGGCAGTCCGATGTCCGCCGCCACGATCCCGAGGTCCGCCATGAGATGGAGCAGTCGTTTCTTGACGTCGATCGAGGGGTCGCGCACGGAGGGGGACTGGAGGCCGTCGCGCAGCGTCTCGTCGTTCAGGTCCACGCGGGCGCGCGACCAGTCGAAGGCCGCCCCGCCGCCGGCCCGATTCCAGTCGTAGATCAGGTCACGCTCGTCCATGACCTAGTGTCGCTTTGACAGACGCAAGCCGCAAGTCATACGACTCAAGCGAAGCTTACGGCTTGCGCCTTACGGCTTGTCACTGCACTGTGAACCAACCTTGATGAACGAGCTTATTTCGCGTCTCCTCGCGCACGAGCGCATACGTGCGGCGCGCCATCACATCGAGCGCACGGACGAAGTGACGCTCGCCCGCCAGACCGCGCTCTCCGCCATTCCCGCACCGACCGGCGCCGAGGGCCGGCGCGCGGCGCACGTCGCGGAGCTGTTTCGCGAAATCGGACTCTCCGACGTCACGGTCGACCATATCGGAAACGTCCATGGCTGGTTTGGGAAGAATGGGGACGGGTCCGCGCCCGTCGTATTGGCCGCCCATCTCGACACGGTGTTCGGGGCCGAAGTGGACGTCGCGGTCGAGCGGCGCGGTCACCGCCTCGAGGGCCCCGGCATCTCGGATAACGCGCGCGGGCTCGCCGCGCTTGTCGCCGTAGCCGACGCGATGGTCGCGGCGCGCATCCCGGCGGCGCGGCCGATCCTGTTCGCGGCCACGGTCGGGGAAGAAGGATCAGGGGATTTGCGGGGGGTGAAATACCTGCTGAACGGGAAAAACGCCGTCGCCTTCATCGCCTTGGACGGCGCGGGCCTCGAGCGGGTGATCCACCGCGCCCTGGGCTCCAAGCGTTATCGCGTCACGTTCCGCGGTCCGGGCGGTCACTCCTGGGCCGCCTTCGGCATCGCGAACCCGGCCAACGCCGTGGGGCGGGCGGCGGCGCTCCTCGCAGACCTCCCCTCTCCCTCCGCCAACAGCTCCCGACCCAGGACGACCTGCGCCGTCGTCCGGCTCGGCGGCGGGACCGGGCTCAATTCCATCCCCCAGGAAGCGTGGCTCGATCTCGACCTGCGGAGCGAGGATCCCCAGGCACTCGCGCAGATCGACGTCACGGTGCGCGCCGCTCTCGAGCGCGCCGCCGACGACGAGAACCGCCGCCGCACGCCCGGCACCCCGGCGCTGCGCGTCGAGATACAGCTGGTCGGAGACCGGCCGTCCGGCATCACGCCCCGCGCGCACCCGCTCGTCCAGGCCGCCGTTGCGGTGAACCGCGCGTTGGGGCGTGACGCCGAGCTCGCGAGCGCCTCCACGGATGCGAACGTGCCGATCGCCCTCGGCATTCCCGCCATCGCGCTCGGCGCGGGCGGAAAGGCCGGCGACGCGCACCTCGCGACGGAGTGGTACGAAAACATCGAAGGAGCGCTCGGTGTTGTCCGCGCGCTCCTCGTGACGGCGGCGATGGCGGAGCTGCGCTAGGAGCGCACGCTCTCCTGCACCCGCCGCACGGCTTTCGCGAGTAATGCCCGTGACGCGAGCCGCGTCGCCGCGACCATCACCTTGTTGAACAGGCCCGGGACCACCAGCCGCTTGCCGCGCCGCATGCCGTCATAGCCTGCCCGCGCCACGCTCGCGGCGTCCGCCACCCACGGACCCCGGAACATTCGCGCCTCGAGATCGATCCCCGCCCGCTCCTGGAACTCGGTGCGCGTGGCCCCGGGACACAGGACCGTCACCGTCACGCCGGAATTCCGAAACTCTTCCGCGAGGGCCTCCGAGAACGAGATGACGTAGGCCTTGGTGGCGTAGTAGACCGCCATGAGCGGACCGGGCACGAAGCCGGCGGTCGAGGCCACGTTGAGGACTGCCCCCTGGTGCTCCGCGACCATCCCGGGAAGGAACAGCTTGGTGAGGTGGGTGAGCGCGGCGACGTTCACCTGGATCATCCGTAGCTCCGTGGTGACGTCGGTCCGGGTGAACTCTCCGGCGAGTCCGAAGCCCGCATTGTTGACCAGGAACTCCACTTCGAGCCCGGCCGCGGCCACTCGACGCGCGATCTCGGGAGGCGCCGCCGGGTCGGCCAGGTCCGCGGCGATCACCGTCGCTCGCACGTCGTAGCGATCCATGAGCTGTTCCGCGAGTTCACGCAGCCCCTCCTCGCGGCGCGCCACGAGCACGAGGTCGTGCCCGTCGTGAGCGAACAGCCTGACCAGCTCGAGTCCGATGCCGCTCGACGCCCCGGTGATCAGGGCGACGCGGTCCGTCACGGAGGGCTTTCCGGCCCCGGCCCCGGACGCAGCGTGTCCACCACCTCGAGCGCCTCGCGGGTGTGCCGGGTGGCGCGCAGCTGCGAGGAATAGACGTGGCGCACGACCCCCGCCGTGTCGATCACGAACGTGACCCGGCCCGGGAAAATGCCGAGGGTCTTCTCGACGCCGTAGAGCTCGCGCACCGCCCCGCCCCGATCGGAGAGGAGGAGGAACGGAAGGCCCTCCTTGGCCGCGAAGCGACGGTGCGATGCGACCGAGTCGGAGCTGATCCCCACCACTTCGGCGCCCGCCTCCGCGAACCCCGCATAGTTGTCCCGGAAGGCGCGTGCTTCCATGGTGCAGCCCGGGGTCTGGTCCTTGGGATAAAAGTAGAGAACCACCGTCGTCCGACCGAGCAGGTCGCGGAGCCGGACCGGCGTACCGGTTTGATCCGGCAGCGTGAAATCCGGCGCGGGCTCTCCGACGCGCACAGGAGCCATGACTAGTGAGCGGCGGCGCCGCCGCCGGGCAACGACTTGCTCTTGTGCATGAGCAGGAGGAGCGGCAGCGAGAGCACGAAGCAGGCGCCGAACAGGAGGAACAGCTGCTCGAACGAGAGCATCATGGCCTGCCGCGTCACCTGCACATTCAGGACCGCGAGGGCTTTCGACTCGGCCAGAGGCTGCGGCGTTCCTGTCGCGATGAGCCTCGACATGATGCCACTGAGCCGCTCGCGCGTCACCTCGCTGTACTGCGTGACGTTCGCGATCAGGTCGGCCCGATGGATCGACTGGAACCGCTGCACCAGGGTGGCCGAGATCGCGATCCCCACGCTGCCGCCCAGCTGGCGCATCAGGTTGAACAGCCCGGTGCCGTTTGGGATCTTGTCCATCGGCAAATCGGCCAGAGCCAGATTGGTGAGTGGCACGAAGATCAATCCGAGCCCGACGCCGCGGAAGATCAGCGGCCAGAAGAAGTCCGACATGCCGCTGTCGGTCGTGAAGTGGGCGTGCTTCCACATCGACAGCGCGAAGATCGCCACGCCCGCGAGGATCGAGAGCCGGGCGTCGAACTTCCCCGTCGTGCGTCCCATGGTGGCCATCGTGAACGCGCTCGCGAGCGCGCCCGGGAGAATCACGAAGCCCGTCTGCTCGGCGGTGAAGTTCTGGAGTTGCTGCAGGTACACGGGCAGCACGAAGATTGTAGCGTACAGGCAGACTCCGAGCACCCCCCCGAACACCACACCGACCGCGAGCTGCCGGCTCTTCAGGATTCGCAGATCCACGACGGGGTGCTCGGTCGTGAGCTCGTGCCACACGAACCCGATCAGCGACACGGCGCTGATCAGACCGTAGGCGATGACTTCACGCGAGGAGAACCAGTCGAGTCGCTCCCCGCGCTCGAGCATCGTCTGCAGCGTGCCGACCCCCGCCGCGAGCAGCACGAGCCCGATGTAGTCCACCTGCGCGACCCTCTGTTGAAAGCGCGAGTTCTGGATGAAACTGAGCGACAGCGCCAGCGCCAGCATGCCGATCGGGATATTGATATAGAAGATCCACGGCCAGCCGAAGGCGTCCGTGATGTAGCCGCCGAGCGTGGGACCGAGCGTCGGGCCCACCATGACACCCACGCCGAAGATCGCCATCGCCGTACCGTATTCCTCGCGGGGGAACTCCTCATACAGGATCGCCTGCGAGGTGGAGAGCAGTGCCCCGCCTCCCAGTCCCTGAATGATCCGCCAGAACACCAGCGCCGCGAGCGAATGCGCGTTGCCGCAGAAGAAGGACGACAGCACGAAGATGGTAATCGACGCCGCGAAGTAGCGGCGCCGCCCGAAGTACGCCGACAGCCATCCCGTGATCGGGAGAACGATCACGTTCGCCACGATGTAGCCCGTGGACACCCAGGCGATCTCGTCGAGCGTGGCGCCCAGGTTCCCCATCATGTGCGGGATCGCCACGTTCACGATGCTCGTGTCCAGGAGCTCGAGCACGGACGCGAGCGAGACCGTGATCGCGATGATGTACTTGTACCTATAGCGATCCGCGTCGGCGCCGAGGCCGTTCAGCGGGAGAGCAGCCGTCGCCACGGTACGATTACTTGGTCTGAATGGTGACGACCACGCTCATCCCGGGACGAAGCGGGTGGGCGGGGTCGACTTTGTCGGGGCGAACCCGCACCGGCAGCCGCTGAACCACCTTGGTGAAGTTGCCGGTCGCGTTGTCCGGTGGCAGCAGCGAGAAGCGCGCGCCGGTCGCCGGGGATAGACTTTCGACATGTCCTCGGAAGTGCATGCCGTGATAGGCGTCCACCGTGAAGTCCACGGGGTCCCCCGGCTTCACATCCTCGACCTCAGTCTCCTTGAGGTTCGCCGTGAGCCACACATCCTCGAGCGGCACCACGCTCATGAGCGGCTGGCCCGGCTGCACTAGCTGCCCGACCTCCACACTCTTCTTGCTCACCACGCCGTTGGACGGAGCGATGATGCGCGTGTAGGAGAGGTTGAGCGCCGCCTGGTCCCGGGCAGCGCGGGACGCCGCCACCCGGGCGTCGGCGCCGACCAGGGCCGCCTGCGACGCGGCCAGGGC
>DASZCN010000057.1:0-24088 GCA_035943095.1 Gemmatimonadales bacterium
GGCCGCGGGCCTGGCCGCTCGTCCAGCTGCCGCATCACCCCTTGTGGGTGGTCATGTCGATGACGGCGACATCGGCGGCTCGGTCACCGACAGCGCGACGGGAACGCCGTTGCCCGGTGGGGAAGTGCGCATCTCGAGCGGGGGGAACATCGTCGCCACGGCCACGACCGACGCGTTCGGCCGTTATACCGTGCACAACCTGTCCGCGGGCTCCTACACGGTCGAAGTTCGCTACCTCGGCTATCGCGCAGAAATCCGAGACGCCACAGTCGGCGCGATCGAAGGCCTCAGCCCTGCGAACTTTCGCCTGGTCCCGGTCCCGATCAACCTCTCGGCCGTCGAGGTTACGTCGACCGTACCGCTCGCCGTGGACACGCGCACGGGCGACCAGGTGTTCAAGCAGAACGACTACCACGGCGCCCCGACCAACACGACGTCGCAGATACTCCAGCAGTCCATCGTGGGCGCGGCGCGCGCTCCCACCGGCGAGGTCCACATTCGCGGTCAGCACGCCGAGTACACCTACTACGTGGACGGTGTCCCCGTCACCTCGGGCATCTCCGGCAGCTTGAACGAGCTGTTCGACCCCCAGGTCGTCAATCAGATCGACTTCCAGACCGGTGGATGGGACGCCGAGTATGGCAACAAGAACGCGGCCATCGTGAATGTCAACACCCGAATCCCTACCGGCGGCTTCCACATGGACGCGTCTACGTATGGGGGTGCCTTCACCGGGGGGCCTTCGTGGCCGCAGGGGTCGAACGGTCAAACGCTGAACCTGAGCACGAATGCCGGGAAATGGGGATTCTTCGCCTCCGGCTCCCGTCAACAGAGCGACATGCGGCGCGAGCCTGTCGTGTTCGACACCGCGCGGAAGGTGGTCGAGAACTTTCACAATGACGGCAGCGACCTCTTTGGGTTCGCGAAAATCCAATACGTCCCCACGAGCCGGGACGTGGTCAACCTGGAGGTGAACCGGTCACGCACGCGTTTCGCCGTCCCATTTGACTCGGTCGAAGGAATCATCGACGACCAGCAGCAGGATGTGAACGGGTTCGTCAACCTCGGTTGGCGTCGCCGGTTTGAGGGGAGTGCCCTCGAGAATGGAGGTTCGTCCGAGCTATTCGCGGGAGCGTTCTTCCGGGACGGGAGCCTCAATTACACACCCGGCCTCACGGATGCAGCGACGTTCCAGTTTCCCGGTGACACCAATCACTACATCATCGCCGAGGACCGGAACTTCCATACCGTCGGACTCAAGCTCGACTACACGCTGCAGCCGCATCATGGGCTCGAGTTTAAGACCGGCGTGCTGGCCTCCTCCACGCAGGGCCACGAGGACTTCTCGTCGTCCACCAATACGGGCAGCCCCGGCCCCGCGTCGAACTCCGGTCTGAGCGGAAGTGACGTGGGCGTGTACGCGCAGACCGCGATCGCGCCGTCGGACCATTGGGAGATTCGGACCGGCGTGCGGTTCGACAACCACAACGCGCCGTTCGCGGGGAACAAGAATCAGGTGAGTCCCCGGGTCAAACTGAGCCTCTTCCCCGATCCTGCGAACACATTTTGGGTCTACTACGCTCGCCTGTTCCTGCCCACCAACGTGGAAGACCTCCGTGCCATCACGAGCACGGCGCAGGGGGGCGTGGCAGCCGAGCCCACCCTTCCTGAGCGCGACCATTTCTTCGAAGTAGGATACGTGCATCGCTTCCCCGTCGGTGTCGTCACCAAGCTTTCGGCGTATCACAAGCGGAGCACACCGGGCATCGACGACGCCACGGTGCCGGGAACGGCGATCGTAACGTCAGTGAACATCGCGGAGATCCGTGTCACGGGAATCGAGGGGGTCGTCGAGGTCCGGCCGCGCGGGCCGGTGTCTGGGTACGTGAACCTCGCCCTGAACCACGCCTACGGGAAGCGCCCGATCACGGGCGGCTTCTTCCCCCCGGACTCGACACCCGGGTTCTTCGACCTCGATCACGATCAACGCCTGTCCGGGGTTGCAAGCGCGGTCTACTCGAGCCGGGGGTTCTACATGTCTGCCACCGGGATCTACGGATCCGGGCTGATCAAGCCTGAGGAGCCGGGGCCCTACGGGACCGGGCTGTTCGACTTCAACAAATCGACCCACGTCGATCCGAACTTCATTGTGAATGCGAGCGCCGGCTACGCGTTCGCGATGGGTAGTCTGCTGCTCCGGCCGCAGCTGTACATCGACAACGTGTTCAACAGCAAGTATCTGCTGAAGGGCGCATTCTTCAGCGGCGCGTCGGTCGGCCGGCCCCGTAGCGTGCAGCTACGGGTCAATATCGGTGCCTGAGTGATGCCAAGGAGACGTGGGGGCCTCGCTCGAGGCCCCTGCTCTCGTTACTCCTTAGGGCGGCCAAGCATGCTTTCACGATGGGCTTGATGACTTTCACGGCGGAGGCCAGGATGACGCGTGGGCTGGTAACCAGATCGATCGTTGGCATCCTCGCGGCGACCGCCGCTTGCAGCAGTGAGAAGGCTGCCGCGCCACCATCCCCATGCAAGGCATCTCAAGTATCGCAGGTCGCACTTGCCGTGGGTGGATACACATCACTCGATCCGGCCACGGACGCCGGGTGCGCGACCTTCCCTGCGAACGCCTCCTCGATCGACTCGGCGGAGTACCTGGTGCTCGCCCATTCGACCGGTGGGAACCCCGGGGGGAGTGCGGCATTCACCCTGGTCAATCTGACGCCCTCGCCGACCGCTCCGCCCGCCAAAGCTATGATCGTACGCTCGGGTATGATCGCGGGGTCCGGACCACGATCAGCGGCCGTCGCCTTCGACCGCTACTTGAGGAGCCTCGGCCGCACCCACGCGGCGTCCCTGCGTCCCGCTGCCAGGGCACCGGCCGCAGCATCGGTCCCCGCCACGATCACGCCGCCGACGGTGGGCAGCCTCCGCACCTTTACGGTGTGCGACAACCGTGCGACCTGCGAATTCGCAAGTGATTTCAAGAAAGTCGGCGCCCGGGCGCTGGCGGTAGGAGCGCACGTCGCGATTTACGTCGACACCCTGGCCCCGCCGAACGGGCTCGACTCGGCCGACATCGACACCCTCAAGCAGGTGTTCGACGCGCGGCTCTACCCCCTGGCGACCGACACCTTTGGCGCGGCGTCGGACCTCGATTCGAACGGCGTGGTCATCGCGCTCATGACCCCCGTCGTCAACTCGCTCGTGACCGCCGCCCAGTGCGGCTCGGGCGGATATATCGCCGGGTTCTTCTTTCCTCCCGATCTGATCCCGGGGGTACCGGCGTTCCAAACCAATGGCGGCGAGATCTTCTATTCCATCGTGGCCGATCCGAGCGGAACGGTGAGTTGCGCCCACACGAGCGCCGACGTCAAGCGCATCCTGCCGAGCACGTTCGTGCACGAATTTCAGCACATGATTAACTTCGCCCAGCACGTTCTCTTCAGACCCGGCCTCTCCACGGAGGACGGCTGGCTCGATGAGGGGCTCGCGAAGTACGCCGAAGAGCTGGCGGCCCGCAGCTACCTGCCCGGCGACCCGACCACATTCCATGCGTATCTGGACGATGGGGACCTGGACGACGCCTCGCTCTATCTGACCCGCACCGACACCGCGTTCCTGTTGATCCCGTTCGACAACGGCACTCTGGCGGACGTCGGCGCGAGCTGGCTCTTCGTCCGTTACCTGATGGACCAGTCTCCGGGAGGACTCGCGGGCAAGCTCGTGCAAACGACGCTCTTCGGGGAGACGAACGTGGCCACCCAGACCGGTCAGAATTTCTCGACCCTGGTCGCACGCTGGGCCCTCGCCAACTGGGTTTCGGACCTGCCCGGCTTCACGCCACCGCCCGAGCTGACGTACACGTCCTGGAGCTTTCGGGCGGAGTTTGACTCGCTCCACACGAAATTCCCGACGCACTTCCCGCCGAACTACCCGCTGGCGCCGGTTGCCGTGGGCGGCGCCCAGGTGCACGTGACCGGTAAGCTGAACGCCGGCTCCGGCATCTATGTGCGGGCGCTGCAGGGCCCCGCGGCACTACCCTTTACGCTCTCCCTGACTGGCCCGAACCCGACCCAATTCACGTCGGTCGTGCCGCGCCTGACCATCATTCGCATACGGTGAAGACCGCATGCTTGACAGCCAGGAGCGCGACGAATAGCATAACTCCTTCACAAAAAAGGACTTGTGTCCTAGATGTCGATTCGCCGCCAGGAGGCCCTGGATTACCACTCGCAGGGCCGCCCTGGGAAGATCCAGGTCTCGCCGACCAAGCCCTTCAAGAACCAGCGCGACCTCTCCCTGGCGTACACGCCCGGCGTGGCCGAGCCCTGCCGGGAGATCGCCGCACGGCCTGAGGAGGCGTACACCTACACGGCGAAGGGCAACCTGGTGGCGGTGGTGACCAACGGGACGGCCGTGCTGGGGCTCGGCAATATCGGTGCCCTGGCCGGCAAGCCGGTGATGGAAGGCAAGGGCATCCTCTTCAAGGCATTCGCCGACATCGACGTGTTCGACCTGGAAGTGGCGTCCGAGAGTCCCGATGACATGATCCGGTTCTGCCAGCTGCTCGAGCCTACCGTTGGCGGCATCAACCTCGAAGACATCCGCTCTCCCGACTGCTTCTACATCGAGGAACGGCTGCGCGAGACCCTCTCGATTCCCGTCTTCCACGACGACCAGCACGGTACGGCGATCATTTCGGGCGCCGCGCTGCTCAACGCGCTGGAGCTCGTGAAGAAGGACCTGGCGGGCATTAAGGTCGTATTCGTGGGAGCGGGGGCGGCGGCCATCGCCAGCGCTGAGCATTACGTCCGCCTCGGCGTGAAGCGGGAGCACATCTTCATGTGCGACCTGGGTGGCCTGATCTCCGTTGGACGGAAAGACGTCGACCGCTACAAGAGTAGATTCGCGCAACCGGGACCGGCCCGCACGCTCGCCCAAGTGCTCGAGGGTGCAGACGTCCTCGTGGGCCTCGCGGTCGGCGGGATCGTGACGGGCGACATGCTCAAGGGGATGGCGAAGCAGCCGATCGTGTTCGCCCTCGCGAACCCCAATCCCGAGATCACCCCGGAGGAGGCGCGGCAGGCGCGCCCCGACGCCATCATCGCCACCGGCCGCTCCGACTATCCCAACCAGGTGAACAACGTGCTCGGCTTCCCGTTCATCTTTCGCGGGGCGCTCGACGTGCGTGCCAAGAAGATCAACGAGGATATGGAGATGGCCGCGACGCGCGCGCTCGCGGCGCTGGCCAAGGAGGAGGTTCCGGATTCCGTCATGCGCGCCTACGGCCTCGAGCGCCTGCGCTTCGGCGCCGACTACCTGATTCCCAAGCCGTTCGACCCGCGGGTCCTCCTGTGGGTGGCTCCGGCGGTCGCATGGGCGGCGGTCGGCTCCGGTGTCGCGGGACGCGTGATCGACGTGGACGAGTATCGTGCGGAGCTCGACGCCCGGCTTGGGCGCGCCCGCGAGGTGATGCGCGGCCTCTCGAGCCGGGCCCAGCAAGAAGCGCAGCGGATCGTCTTCCCCGAGGGCGAGGATGCGCGCATCCTCAAGGCCGCCCGGATTCTCGCCGACGATGGTGTGGCGGAACCGATCCTGCTCGGCGACCCCGACGCCATCCGCCGCCAGGCCGACGACGCCGGGGTGACCCTGGAAGACATCACCCTCGCCAACCCGCGCGCGAGCGCGCACCTCGAGACGTTCGCGCAGGAGCTGTGGGAGCGGCGGCGCCGCAAGGGCATCACGCTGCGCGAGGCGCGCGCCCGCGTGCTCGACCCGATGTACCATGCCCTGCTCATGCTGCGGGCCGGGCAGGCCGACGCGGTCGTTGCCGGCGTCGACATGTACTACGCCGATGCCATGCGGCCCGCCCTGGAAGTGATCGGCGCGGAGACCGGGCGGCGACACGTGAGCGGCATCTACATGCTCGTGCTCCCGCAGCAGACGTTCTTCTTCGCGGACTGTACGGTGAACATCGACCCGGACGCGGAGACGCTCGCGGAAATCGGATCGGCCGCGGCGGAGTTCGTCTCCCGGCTCGGCATCGAGCCCCGCGTGGCGCTGCTGTCCTCCTCGAACTTCGGGTCCGTGCGCCACCCGTCGGCGGACAAGGTGCAGCGGGCCGTCGCGCTGCTGCAGGAGCGGGAGCCGGCGCTGCAGGCGGACGGCGAGATGCAGGCCGACACGGCCGTGGTGGAACGGATCTTGATGAAGACGTATCCGTTCTCGAAGCTGCGCGGGCCGGCGAACGTGTTGATCTTCCCGAACCTGGACGCCGCCAATATCAGCTACAAGCTGCTCGATCGGATCGGCGGGGCGGAGGCGATCGGCCCGATCCTGGTGGGCATGGCGCAACCGGTCCACGTCCTGCAACGGGGGTCCGAGGTGAACGACATCGTCAACATGGCCGTGATCGCCGCCGTGGATGCGCAGGAGCACCGCCGGAGGTCGCGCGCATGACCGCCCACGCCACCCGACCCGTCGAAACGAAGCGGCATCCCGCACTCGAGGCGCTCGGGCTCACGCCGCAGCGTGCGGTGCATTGGAACCTCGGGCCTCCTGAGCTCTACGAGCACGCGGTCCGGCGCGCCGAGGGCGTGATCGCCGAGGGCGGGGCGTTCTGCGGGGTCACGACACCCCATACCGGGCGCAGCCCCAACGACAAGTTCATCGTACACGAGCCCAGCTCCGCGAGCGACATCCGCTGGGGCAAGGTGAATCAGCCCCTCGAGGCCGAGCCGTACCAGCGCCTCAAGGCGGCCGTCCTGGCCCACTTGGCCGGCCAGGATCTGTTCGTGCGAGATCTCTTCGCCGGCGCGGACCCCAATCATCGGTTCGGCATCCGGTTCATCACGCCGAACGCCTGGCAGGCGCTGTTCGTCTACAACATGTTCCTGCGCCCCACCGCCTCCGATCTCGCCGCCTTTAACCCCACCTGGACGGTGTTGCACGCCCCGGAGCTCCACGCCGACCCCGCGGCGCACGCCACCAAGTCGGGCACGTTCATCGTGATCAACTTTGGACAGCGAACGGCCTTGATCGGCGGCACGCGGTACGCAGGCGAGATGAAGAAGACGGTGTTCACGATCCTGAACTACCTCCTCCCGAAACGTGGCATCCTCTCGATGCACTGCTCGGCGAACCTCGGCGAGACCGGTGACGTAGCGCTGTTCTTCGGTCTCTCGGGCACCGGGAAGACGACCCTCTCCGCCGATCCGGCCCGCGCGTTGATCGGGGATGACGAGCACGGCTGGTCCGACCAGGGCGTCTTCAATTTCGAGGGAGGCTGCTACGCGAAGGTGATCCGACTGTCGCGCGAAGGCGAGCCGGAGATCTACGCCACAACGCGGATGTTCGGCACCGTGCTCGAGAACGTCGTCGTGGATCCCGCGACGCGCGCGATCGACCTCGACTCCGACGAGATCACGGAAAACACGCGGGCCTCCTATCCGATCCACTACATCCCCAATCACGTGCCGGGAGGCATGGGCGGTCACCCCTCGCACATCCTGTTTCTGACCTGCGACGCTTATGGGGTCATGCCGCCGATCTCGCGCCTCTCACCGGCGCAAGCGATGTATCACTTCCTGTCGGGGTACACGGCCAAGGTGGCCGGCACCGAGCGCGGCGTGACCGAGCCCAAGGCCGCGTTCTCCGCCTGCTTCGGCGCGCCGTTCCTGCCGCTCAATCCGAACGCGTATGCGTCACTGCTGGGCGAGAAGATCGCGCGGCACGGCGTCCAATGCTGGCTCGTGAACACCGGATGGAGCGGCGGGCCGTATGGCGTCGGCCAGCGCATCCGCCTCAACCTCACCCGGGCCATGGTGCGCGCCGCCCTGGCGGGGAAGCTCGACCGCATCCCCACCGCCCCGGACTCGGTATTCGGCTTGGAAGTGCCCCTGCAGGTACCGGGCGTGCCGGATGCCCTGCTCCTGCCGCGGGGGACGTGGAGCGACCCGGCCGCGTACGACGCGCAGGCCGGTCGCCTGTCTCAGATGTTCCGCGAGAATTTCGCGCAGTTTAACGACCACGTACACGCCGCGGTCAGGGACGCAGGCCCCAGTCGTTGACCCGGTTCGAGGTCGTTCGCGACCCGCTCTGGAACAACATCCGGCTCGACCCCGAAGCGCTGGCGGTGGTGGACACCCCCGCGGTGCAGCGGTTGCGTTACGTCCGCCAGCTGGGGCACGCGTTCCTCGTGTACCCCGGAGCCACGCACAACCGCTTCGAGCACGCCTTGGGGGCGTACCATCTGGCGCGGCGCGCACTGGTGCAGCTCGAGGAAGCGGGGGACGCGAGGCCCGACCCCGCCGAGCGCGTACGGCTCAAGCTCGCGGCGCTCCTGCACGACATCGGGCATTACCCCTTCTCGCATGCTCTCGAGGAGGCAGGCCTGCCGCACCACGAGACCCTGGCGACCGCGCATCTCTCGGACGGAGCCCTGGCGAAACGATTGGCCGATCTGGGCGTTCCCGTCGAGCGCCTGCTCTCGCTCATTCAAGGGCGCGCGCGGGAGCCGCTCGGGGGGCTCATCGCGGGCTCGCTCGACGTGGACAAGCTCGACTATCTGTCACGGGACGCCTGGATGTGCGGCGTGCCGTACGGCGTGATCGACGTAGATCGCTTGCTCACGTCGCTCACCGTAGCCCCCGGGCGCGATGGCAGGCCCACGCTCGCCTTGCACGAGAAGGGGCTCGCGGCACTCGAATCCCTCCTGTTCGCCAAGTATCAGATGTACCGGAACGTGTACTGGCACCACGCCGTGCGGAGCGCGACGGCGATGTTCAAGCGCCTCGTGCGAGGGGCGATCGCCGCCGGCCGCGTCGATCCCCACGCGATCGCGAACGCCACGGACGACGGATTGATCCACGAGTTAATGCGCGACGATACGACCGGCCTCGCGCTCGGGCTCCGCGAGCGACGGCTCGCCAAGCGGGTCCTCGACCTTGCCGCCATCGACCTGCCGGCCGAGACACCGGCATGGCCGTCCGATGACCCGGATCTGGTCGAGCGCGTGGAAGACCGGCTGGCTCGGGAACTGGGACTCGCCCCGGGAGAGCTATTTCTCGACTTCCCCGCCAAACCCGCGATGCTCGCCCTCGACCTGCCGCTCGTGAAACGGGACGGCGGCGTGACGCACCTCGGAGGAAACGAGCCCGTGGCCCACCTCGGCCTTCCTCGGGTCGCCGCCGAATTGTACCGCTCGGCGCGGCGGTTGCGGGTGTTCGCGTTGCGGGCCGTGACCGTGGAGGCCGGGCGGATCGTGGATCTGGTGATGCGCCCGCGGGACGACGTGATGCGGTGGCTGGCTGACTAGATCTCATTAGCGGCTTCCTCTGCTCACCAACGTACGAAGCGAGCAGGCGTGCGCAATACAATGCCGCTGAAGGATGTCCTCTTCGGTGAACGAGGCGAGCAGAATCTCGCGCGCAGTGCGGCGATCGTGGTCGTACACAATGAAGATGGTGCCATCCGCCGCCTGCGTTCCGTCAGGATAGGAAACCTTCTCGCGGTCGTCGAGCAGAAGGCCTCCACGCCATGAGTTGCCGTCGTCATCCGACACATACGCCTTCAAATGCGACCGGTTAAGCTCGCCGCAGTCGTTGCAGTTCTTCGGATATTCGACGCTGGGAGGATCATGACGAACCATCAGTAGTCTACCCGATCGGAGCCTCCGAATGAAAAAGCGCGTGAGCGGGTGCCGTATGCCACTGGGTTGTATCTCAGTCCAGGTCTTGCCGTCATCCTGCGAAACGCTCTGGCCAATGCCAGGAGGAGTTCGTGCCAGCATCCAAAGCGTGCCGTTGCGGCGTTCGACGATCAGCTGCTCCACAGCCCGGTAGCCCTTCGCCGTTGCTCGCGGCGGCAAGTTTGCTTGGCCCAGCAGCTCCCATGATCTGCCCTGGTCGGTCGAGCGGTAAACCAGCGCTCCTTTGATCCGGCTGGCGTCTTCCTTTTTGAGCGTGGCCACGACGCACGGGCTGAGGCCGAGATGATAAAACCCGAGCGCTTCGTCAAAATCTTGTGCGCCCGACTCGCTGTGGATCGGCAGCAACCATGCACCATTCGCTACAACGAGTGGCTTGCCACTGACCCGGCCGTCGGCGATTCGCATAGGGCGCGACCACGTGGGAGCTGCAGAATCAACGTTATCGGCGACGATAGCCCACACCCGGCTGCCAACTGCATCGGCGTAACCCTGTGTCCAGAACAGCCACAGCCGGCCTCCATCGTCATACCAAAGCAGCGGAGAGCTGGCGGAGACGTTCCCCGGCGGATCGATGACCAACCTGGCTTCCGACCACGTATGGCCACCGTCGTCGCTACTGGTGAGGAGGACGTAGTTGAACGGGCCCTCATCGGGTCCGCCGCTGGTCCACGCCGCCCACAATCGCCCGTTGCGAGTACGCTCGATCGTCGGCCCCGCCTGGTACATTCGCGTCGCAGCGGCGTATTCCGCACCCGGACTCGTATTGATCGGAGGGGGCTCAAGAGTCAAATCGGGGTAAGGACGGCAGCCTTGATCTGCCTGTGGATTGGGCGGCACTGATTGCGGGAATGCAAACGAGCGTACAAGCAGCTCAAACAGGCAAACTGTTAGGCACCCGCGGCATCGAACTCGCACGGTTCACCTCGGCCCAACAATACCGAATCGGGCATGATCGTACAACGCCCGTCTCCGCCGTGCTTCGCCGAGCGTCCGCGAAGTCGTGCAGGTACCGACACGGCTCTTCGGACCCCGGAGACTGGCTGACTAGTCTCGCACGCCCGGGCGCGTGACTTCGGTGTCGCCCCCCACCGGCGCGTCGACGGCGTCGATGCGGACGATGATCGCCGTGATGTTGTCGAGCCCCCCGTGCCGGTTCGCTTCGGTGATCAGCTGATCGACCCGATCCTGCGGCATCCGTTCCCCGCCCCCGCCTCCCATCGTCTCAGCGAGCTCTGGATCCTCGAGCATACCGGTCAACCCGTCCGATGCGAGAAGGAACAGATCCCCCCGCTTCACGGTGCCAAGGTAGATGTCCGGCATCACATCGCTGTTCGCTCCGACGCACCGGGTGATGACATTCGAATACGGGTGCGATCGCGCCTGTTCGGGCGTGAGATAGCCTGCGTCCACCTGCTCCTGCACGTACGAGTGATCCTTGGTGAGCTGGATGAGCTTTCCGTCGCGAAACAGGTACGCCCGGCTATCGCCGACCTGCCCGATCAGGAAACGGGTCTCGAACAGCACCAGCGCCGTCACCGTGGTTCCCATCCCGCGCTTGTCGTGCTCGGTGAGCGTGCGTTGGAAGATCGCCCCGTTCGCGGCACGGATCGACGTGCGCATGCGGTCCGCGACCTGATCGTCCGCGAGCCCGCGGAGCGAGCCGAGCTCCCGAGCCACGAAGCGCACCGCCATCTCGCTCGCGACCTCGCCAGCGGCGTGCCCGCCCATGCCATCGGCGACGACGAAGATTCCCCGATCGGGCACCATGAGGAAGTTGTCCTCGTTCCCCGACCGGATGATGCCGACGTCGGTGCGGCCAGCGGCAGTGATATGCACGGGAGGGGCGCGCGCCTACAGGAGCAACCGGTGGACGAGGACGGCAAGGCCCACGGATCCGAGGGCCAGCACCGCCGCGCTCGCACCGCACCCCTTCCCCTTTTTCGGCGGGGGCGGCTGCAGTACGACGGGGCGCCTGGGCGCCGGTTTGGTTGCCGCAGGACGCGCCTTCGGCGCCGGGGCGGGAGCCCTCGGCACGGCCGCTACCGGGGCGGGCGAAGGCCGCTTGGCGGGGGCCAACGGGGGGAGGGCCGTAGAAAGTGGCGTCCTGAGTACCTGGGTGCCCCCGCCCTTCACGGCGCCCACGGCATCGTCGGTCGGCTCGAAGACGAGCTGGACGTCTCCGAGCCGGACCACCGCTCCCGGGGCGAGCGGCGCTTCACCCTTGACCCGCTCCCCATCCACGAACGTTCCGTTCGTGGAATCGAGGTCCACCAGCACCCACACGCCCTCCCGTCGTTGCAGCTTGGCATGGCTCGTCGAGACCGAGGGATCGGGCACGACCACGTCGTTGTAGTCGGCGCGCCCGAGGTTCGAGACCGGAGTCTTCACCGTGAGTCGCTGCCCGGCGAGCGCGCCGACCCGTACCAGGAAGGTCGCGAGCGGAGGTGGGGAAGCGGGACGTGGGGCGGGAGGTGGCGGAGGGGGAGACGGTGCTGGCGGGCGCGGCGGAGCGGCCGCTTCCATGCCGTGGACCGTGTGCTTCAATCGCTCCGCGGCTCCTCCCCCACCTCCCCCACCCCCGCCCGCGTCCACAGTGGGTGCGGCCGCAGGTGCAGGCGCGATGTCGGCATAAAAGCGGAACTGCTCGTCCCCAAGCCTGATCACATCGGCCCGGGCGAGAATGCGCTGGCCCGTCACCCGCTCCTCGTTGACGAACGTCCCGTTCGTGCTCGAGTCCACGACCAGGTAGCCCTTCGGCGTCTGCACGATCTCCGCGTGCCGGCGTGAAACATCCTTGCCAGATACGACCACGTCGCAGCCGGCTTCTCGCCCAAAGACGAGCGACGCTCCCGTGATCACATATTCCCGACCGTCCGTGAGGCTCACGACTCTCCCACCGGTGGTACCGATCGCTACGGGCCCTCCGCTCGGCTTCGTGTCGCCCGCGGACGGCGGGGTGAACGCTTTGACGAACTGCGTGCTGCCCGACCGGCGCTCATCCACGAAGGTCAGCTCATGGCCCCCGACGTCGAGCTTGTCGCCATGCAACAGTGGAGTGGGTTCGGCCCCCAACCGCACGCCGTTGATCAGGACCTCGGCCGCAGGCGACGCCTTCCGAATCACGACCTGACCGTCCGCCTGCCCCTGGAGCAAGGCGTGGTGCGGGAGCACCCCCGCGCCGGCCAGGGAAATCGCGCAGCTCGCGTCGCTGCCCAGCGTTACCTCGCCCACCGGGATGGTGAACTTCCTACCACCGAGTTCGAGCAACGACATGTGGGGAGTCCCTTGAAGCCGGAAATGGCAGCGCCGGAAGTTACGCCCGACTGCGTAACCGCGCAAGGAAACACGGCTTACGTGACGTCACCCGGCCCATACGCGGTCCCGTTCAGGGAGACCGTTTCCTCACGTCCCACCAGGCCGCGGCGCATCCAGTTCCAAAACAGGAGCGACCCGACGATCACGGTCGCGTAACTGTTGATGAAGCGCCAGATGAGCGCGTACGACGGCAGCTGTGAAGGCTGCACGTAGATCTGCATCACCGCCGCCGAGAGGAGCTCGGCGACGCCGGCGGAGCCCGGCGTCGGCGCGAAGTAGAGCAGGAACGTGATGAACGTCTGCAGCAGGAGGATGTCGACGAAGTTGGCCGGAATGCCGAGCGTCCGGAGAGCGACGTACCCGGCGAGCAACTTGTTCGCGTGCGACGGGGCCGAGAGGATAATCGCCCAAAACAGGGCCAGCCATCCCCGCGGGCTCCCGAATGCCACGAGGCACTCGTGCGCGCGGTCGATACCGCCCCGCAGCTGCTCGATACGCGCCGACACACGGCGGCTACGCCGTTCCAGCCGCCCGGCGAGCCAGTGGACCGCGTCTCGCAGCCACGTCGGAAACACCATGGCGACCAGCATGACGACGCCGAGGATGCCGAAGATCGTGAGACTGGTGCGGAACAGACCGTAGTAGGTGATCCCCAGGACGATGTCGTGCCGCGCGAGCGATTTCCCGGCACCGAGATAGATCGCGAGGGGGCCGGCGATGGCGAAAAACACCACCGTGGCCACGAACGTCATGAACGTGGACGTCATGGCTTCGGGGAGCCGGACGCCCGACCGCCGCATCACCCACATCATGGTCGGTCCGGCACCCGATTGAAACGGCGTGAGGTAGGCGGCCCACGCGCTCATGCCCCCCGCAATCACCATGTCGCGCAGGCGAACACCCGGCTGAACGTGCCGCGCCACGACCCACAGCCGAGTGCCCCCGCCGATCCAGTCCATGGAGGCGAGCCCCAACCCCACGATCAGCCATCCCCACTCGAGGTGGAGCAGAGTTCGGGCCACCGCTTGGACGTTCTCGCCGTACACCGCGAGCACGACGATGACGCCGACCAACGAGATGACTGCGAAGAGCTCCAGCCCGCGGCGCAGCAGGCGGGGGGTCAGGGCGAGGGCCATGTGGGGGCGAAATTACCGGTGCTCGGTGTCAGGTGCTAGGTGTCCGTCCGAAACCCCTGCCACCGGACCCCTGACACCGGACACCTGTTATTTTAGAGGGTTATGCCTCGCCCACCCGATCATATCGTCATCCGCAACGCGCGGCAGCACAACCTAAAGGGGATTACCGTCGCGATGCCGCGGCGCGCCCTCTCCGTCGTCACGGGGCCGTCCGGGTCGGGGAAGAGCACGCTGGCGTTCGACACGCTCTATGCCGAGGGCCAGCGGCGCTACATCGAATCGCTGTCCACGTACGCGAAGCAGTTCCTCGAGCGGATGCCGAAGCCCCTGGTGGACGGGATCGACGGGATCTCCCCCGCAGTCGCCATCGAGCAGAAGAACCCCACCACCTCGAGCCGCTCGACGGTCGGCACCGCCACGGAGATCTACGACTTCTTGCGCTTGTTGTGGGCTCGGGTGGGGACGCAGCACTGCGTCCAGTGCGGCCACGAAGTGAAAGCGGACACGGTACAGGAAGTGGTGGACCAGTTGGTCGACGTAGGGGCGCAGCATGCTGCGCCCCTACCCGTCGTGATCACCTTTCCCCTGCCGCCGAGCGCTCATCGTCCCGATGTCGAAGTCGCGGCGCAGCTCCGCGCCGCCGGCTTCGTGCGGGCACAGCTCGACGGCGTCCTGGTCCGCCTCGACCCCCCCCCCCCGGACGCCGAGCAGCGCGTGCGGGAAGCACGCGAGGTCCTCGTCGTGGTCGACCGCATCCCGGCGGTCGAGGCGAGTCGGGGACGGCTGGCGGACGCCATCGCCACGGCGTTCAACGAAGGCGAAGGTGTGGCCGTGGCGCTCAACAACGGCGACCGCCGCCGATTCTCCGCCCATCCGACGTGCTCGAGCTGTGGCACGGCGGCACCCGTGCTCACGCCGATCCTGTTCTCCTTCAATAACCCGCGCGGCGCCTGCCCGGTGTGTAAGGGCTTCGGCGCCGTGCTCGAATACGATGAGTCGCTCATCGTCCCCGACCCCAGGAAGAGCCTGGCTCAGGGCGCGCTCGATCCGTGGACCAAGCCCCGCTACGAGGGCCGGCGCCGCATCCTGCGCGAGGCCGCGCGCCTCAAGGACATTCCGTTCGACACGCCCTGGCGCGACCTGCCCGCGGCCGGCCGTGACTTCCTGTTGCGCGGCGCCGCCGGCCGGTTCCTGGGCATGTTTCCTTTCCTCGTGCGCCTCGAGGCGAAGCGCTACAAGCAGTACATCCGGGTCTTCCTCCGCCAGTACCAGCTCGCGAAGACCTGCCCCGGCTGTGGCGGCGCCCGCCTCAAGCCGGAAGCCCTGGCGGTGCGGGTCGGCGAGCGCACCATCGCCCAGGTTTCGGCGCTCACGGCGAGCGCCGTGCGTGACTGGATCGCCGGCCTCGAGCTCATGCCGTTCCGGCGCGCCATCGCGGTACACATCTTCGCAGAACTCGAGGCGCGACTCTCGTTCGTGAATGACGTAGGCCTGGGCTACCTGACGCTCGACCGTCTCACCCGCACGCTGTCGGGAGGCGAAGCCCAGCGTATCGCCCTCTCCAACGCGCTCGGCGCCCGTCTGGTGGACACCCTGTACGTACTGGACGAGCCGACCATCGGTCTCCATCCCGCGGACACGCATCGCTTGCTCGGCCTGCTGCGCCGGCTCGCCGACGCCGGGAATACGGTCGTGGTCGTCGAGCACGATCCGGCGGCGATGAATGCGGGGGATTGGATGGTGGAGCTGGGACCCGCGAGCGGCGAGGCCGGCGGAGCGCTGGTCTACCAGGGTCCCACGCGGGGGGTTCGTGAGGCCGGCACGCTCACGGGCCAGTATCTCTCGGGCGAGAAGCGCATCGGCGTCCCGTCGGCGCGACGGGCCGGGCGGCGCTGGCTGACCGTCCAAGGTGCCCGCCTGCATAACCTCCGTGACGTGGACGCGCGCATCCCGCTCGGAACGTTGACCGCGGTGACCGGCGTGTCCGGGTCGGGCAAGTCGACGCTCGTGCACGACGTGCTGTTCCGGCAGCTCGAGTCCCGAATCCGCGGGATGCACGGCGCCAAGCAGCACCTCGGCGAGCCGGTGGGAGCGGTCACCGCCCTCGCGGGTTGGGAAGCGATCAGCGACGTGGTGCTTGTGGACCAGTCACCGATCGGCCGCACCCCCCGGTCGAACCCCGTCACCTACATCAAGGCCTTCGACGACCTGCGCGCCTTGTTCGCCGCGGAGCCCCTGGCGCGTGCCCGCGGGTACACGCCGAGCACCTTTTCCTTCAATGTGGCCGGGGGGGGCCGGTGCGAAACCTGCGAAGGCGCGGGTCACGTGCTGGTCGAGATGGTGTTCCTGGCCAACGTCTTCGTCCCGTGCGAGGCGTGTGGAGGGAAACGATTCAAGAAGGAAGTGCTGGAGGTGAAGCTCGGCGGGAGCTCGATCCACGACGTGCTCGAGTGGACCGTGGACCAGGCGCTCCAACGGTTCCACCGCGAGCCTCGCCTGGCGCGCGCCCTTTGGCACCTGCAGCAGGTGGGGCTCGGCTACCTGCGGCTCGGCCAGCCCGCGACGACCCTGTCCGGTGGTGAGGCGCAGCGTCTCAAGATCGCGCGGGAGCTCGCGTTCGCGAGCGGCGGGAAACGCCGTACGGGGCGCGGAGGACGGGGCGGGGGAGGCCGCAAGCTGTACATCCTGGACGAGCCGACGACCGGCCTGCACTTGGACGACGTCCGTACGCTCTGCCGCGTCCTCGACCGCCTGGTCGACGCCGGGCACACCGTCCTCGTCATCGAGCATCACCTCGACGTCATCAAGCGCGCCGACTGGATGATCGAGATGGGGCCCGGGGCCGGCGACGAGGGTGGGCGTGTGGTGGCCCAAGGCACGCCCGAAGACGTCGCCCGTATCCCAGAGTCGACGACCGGACAGTATCTGCAAGACTTGCTGTCGGAGAACGTCGCCGATCGCGGCGGTCCGATCGTCCAACCGTCCAACTCTCCAGCATGACGCGGCGCCAGGCGGACCTCGCCCTGCTGCTCGCGACCGCGCTCTGGGGCACGAGCTTCGTAGCCGTGAAAAGCGCCCTCGCGTACGCGACGCCGCTCGCGTTCCTGACGGTCCGCTTCGGCATCGCCGCACTCGCGCTCCTCCCGGGGACGCGCCTCCTTCCCCGCCCCGGTCGCTCGGAGCTCCGCGGGGGGACGTTGCTCGGGCTACTCGTGGCCGTCGGCTTTATCGCGCAGACCGCGGGGCTCGTGATCACCACGCCCTCGCGGTCGGCGTTCATCGTGGCGGTTTCGTCCGTGCTCGCGCCCGTCATCGCGCTGGCGCTCGTGGGTGAGCGACCCAACGGCCTCACCATCGGAGCGCTCGCGCTGGCGACACTGGGCATCTATCTCCTTACGGCGCCCGCTGCCGGCGGCCTGAACCGCGGCGATCTGCTCACGCTCGTCTGTGCGGGCTGCTTCGGCGGGCAGATCGTGGCGGTCACCGAGCTCGCCCGGCGCTACGACGCCCGGCGGCTGGTGTTCATCCAGATCGCGTCCACCGCGGTCGTCGCCGGGGTGGCGACCGCCCTCTTCGAGCGACCCCATATCGCGTGGACGCCCGCGTTCGCGGGCGCCCTCGTGTATACGATCGTCTTCGCCAGCACCATTTGCTTCTTGCTGCAGATGCGCGCACAGCGGGAGATGTCCGCCGCGCGGGCGGCGCTGATTTTCTGCTTCGAGCCCCTGTTTGCCGCCCTCACCTCGTGGTTCATCCTCGGCGAGCGGCTGTCGGTGTTGCAGTGGAGCGGGGGCGCGCTGATCTTGGTGGGCATGGTGCTCGCGGAGCTGAAACCTCGTCGTCCGTCATCCGTTACCCGTCGTCCGTTGCTCGAAGATGAAGTGTCGTGACGGACAACGGATGACGGATAAGGGATAACTCTTTTCATGCACGTTCTCATCGCGGAAGACGATCCGGTCGCGCTCCGCGTGGCGCAGGCCGTGCTCGCGGCCGCCGGCCATCAGGTGGCGGTGGCGGAGGACGGCGAGATCGCGCTCGGCGTGTGGCAGCTCTCCGACCAACGCGTGATCGTGTCCGACTGGCTCATGCCCGGGCTCGACGGTTTGGAGCTGTGCCGCCGCGTGCGCGCCGCGCCCGGCCGGCCGTACACCTATTTCATCCTGCAGACGGCGCGCAGCGGCAGCGAGAGCTTCCTCGAAGCAATGGACGCCGGCGTCGACGACTTCGTGACCAAGCCCGTCCCCGCGGACGAGCTCAAGGCACGCCTGCGCGTCGCCGAACGCATCCTCGGATTGCGAGAGCACGTGGTGGCGTTGGAAGGCCTCCTCGCGGTGTGCAGCTACTGCAAGCGGATTCGCCACGCCGACGGTGGCTGGGGTTCACTCGAGCGCTACATCGAGAAGCGCTCCAAGGCGGAATTCAGCCACGGCGTTTGCCCCGAGTGCTACGAGAAGCACTTGAAGCCGCAGTTGGGGGGCTGACCTGTTGAAGTGCGAGTCGCGAGGAGCGATATTCCTCGCCGTCCTTCCCGAGTAGCTCAGCTGGTAGAGCAGCCGGCTGTTAACCGGCGGGTCGCAGGTTCGAGTCCTGCCTCGGGAGTTCCGTAGCTCAGGTCGGGGTCGCCCCGACTCGCAGCGCCGCACCACTGGTTGAACCGCCGACACACTGGTTGAACCCCCGACACACAATTGAGCGTACAGTCGCCTGACCATCCTCTGCGCCATACGGCATCTTCAACTCCCTCAATACGATACGGTGACCGGCCCGCCGCCCCAAGATGGCCCCGAGTATGCAGGGGCGTGCCCTGTGAAGGAGGGAACGATATGCCAAACCAGTCTACACAGCGGGAGCAACCTCGGCGACGCGGGTGGGACCGGCGGCGGGACCTCGGGCGCCGGATCGTCCGCGACCGACGCCGCGAGCAAGTGGAGATCCCGTCCGAGCGCCGGATGCATTCCGAACGCCGCTCGGGCGGCCAGCGCCGCGCGAAAGCGGAGCGTCGCACACCACCCGAAGGCTTTCATTTCCTAGACCGCTAGTCTCCGGGGCGGCGTCAGGGCCCTAGCTCAGTCGAGCCGCGCCCGCAGTGGCATGACGCGCGACTTCGACCAGCTTCTCTACCTGCGGGGACGGCGTCTCCCTCCGCCACACGAGCGTAAACCAGAGCGGGATCGGATCGTCGATGAACGGCCGGTGCACGATGGATCCCTCCATGTCCGCGTAGACGGCGGCCACGGCGGGGTTCGCGAGCGCCCAGGCGTCCCCCGCCGCGATCGGCATGTTGGCCGCGATGTCCCCGCGTCTCCCGTGGTGGCGGGACGGAACGAGCCCCCGATTCTCGAGCGCCGTCCGTAACACCCGATACAGCTCGGGACGGCTGCGTTGGGACGGGTGGAGCCACATGAGATCGGTGAGGTCTTGCAAACGAATCCGCTGCCGGGCCGCGAGCGGATGGGTGGCGGGCAGCAACACCCCGGTGACGGCGCAGTCGACGAGCTGGAGGGCTTCCAGCCCGGGCACAGGCCAGGTGCCGACGAACGTCGCGGCCACGTCGATGCGCTGCTCTCGCAAGGCGGCGTGCTGGTCGACGTCGTGCACCCGCATCACGCGCACCGGGGTCTCGGGCGACGCCCGCCGGAACTCCGCCAGGAGGTTGAGCACGACGGGCGTGTAGACGTACAGGTCGCTGTGCGCGAACTTCAGCCCCGTTTCGAACTCGGCTCGCCGGGCCGTTGCCACGGCGCGCGCCGCGCTCTCCAACGCGTGACGGGCGTGACGGAGAAAGTACTCACCGGCCGGGGTCACCCGCGCGCCACGCGGCAATCGCTCGAACAGCTTGACCCCCACTTCCCGCTCGAGGTCGCGAATCTGCTTCGAGAGCGCGGGTTGGGCGACGCGGAGGCGAGTGGACGCCCGGAGGAAGCTCCCTTCCTCAGCGGTGGCGACGAAATATCTCAGGTGTCGTAATTCCATACGCTTTCAGAACCTTCAGTTCGATATGGCAGTTCCGGGACGGTCCGGAGCCTTTAGCTCAATCCCCGCAGTGCGGTGTCGACGAACCGTCGGACCAGCGTCATCGGCAGTCCCGAACGGGCGAGAAAAAAAGACCCGGCAGCCGCGCCGAGGAGGTGGTCCGCGTACGCCGGCACAGCCAGGCCGTCCGCCAGAGCGCCGTCGCGTCGCGCGTTGGCGAGCGCCCGCGCCAGCAGCCGACGCACTCGATCGAAATGCCGGCGCACCCGTGCGGCCGCGGCCGAGTCGATCGGCCCGCGCTCGAACGCCGTATTACACATGAGGCATCCTCGGCGACCGCCCCTGCGGCGAATCACGCCGAGCAGTCGGGCGAAGAACCTCCGGATCTCACTCGCGGAAGCGTGAGAGCCCTCGAGCGCCCCGATCATGGGGTCCATGATCGCCTGCGAATAGCGCTCCAGCACTCCGAGGAACAGATCGCGCTTGCCACCGAACGTGGCGTAGAGCCCGTAGCGGCTCGCGCGGGTGTGGCGCACGAGCTCATCGAGCACCGTCTCGGAGTACCCCTGGCGCCAGAACAGGTCCATGGCGCGGTCGAGGGCTTCTGCCGGCTCGAATGCCTTGGTCCGTGACACGCGCCCCCCGATTCAAGAACACGCAGTCTGATATAATCTTGCGCCTTTAGGACGCCCGCGTCAACGGGGCCCTGGAGAGCTATCGCTGGGAGCGCTACCTCCCCTAACAAGGAAGTATTGGACTGGCTTCGCCGGGCCGCGCATGTGTCTACGCGAGTAGCGTACTCACCCCGACGGCCTCGCTGGGCATGACACGAATCCTCGTGATGGATGACGATGCGCTACTTCGGGGCGTGCTCCGGGTCGCCCTCGAAGCGGCCGGCTACGACGTCATGGAGGCGGCGGACGGCGAGGTTGGGCTACGGCTGTACCGCGAGCACGACGCCGATCTCGTGCTCGTGGACGTCTTCATGCCGGAGCGGGACGGCCTCGAGGTGATCCGAGAGCTGCGCGCGGAGCGTCCTCACCTGAAGATTCTCGCCGTATCCGGAGGGGGCCAGAGGGGACAGGTCGAGATCCTGAAGGCCGCGACCGCCTTGGGCGCTTCGCGGACGCTGCGAAAGCCGTTTGAACCGCGCAACCTGCTCACCGCGATTCGCGAATTATTGGAAGACCAGGGACCGCGATGACGCGGGCCGGGCCGTGCGGCCCCGCTTTCCTTGCGCGCCGGCGACGCCATGGGTTCGCTTGACTCCGCAGCGCCCGTTCCTTATCCTGCGCCCCAAGTGACCACCAAACAGTCGGGGCTCGATCGTAGCCCCGGAATGCCGCAAAAGCGCCCTCCGATGCCGCAAAAACACCCTAGCGCTGGCCCCGTCCGCCCGATAACTGCATGCTACTATTTCACGTAGACCCGAGCTCGACGCCGCCCAGCGGCTCTTCGCACTACCCCGTACCGGAAGGGTTCGCATGAGCCTCGCGCCGGAAGTGGAGATCCTGCTGGTCGAGGACGACCCGAACGACGTAGAACTGACGCTGCGGGCCTTCCGGGCGCGCAACCTCGCAAACCAGGTCTTCGTGGCGCGCGACGGCGCGGAGGCGCTGGCATTCTTTTTCGGTAAGGAGGCCCATCCCCTGCGGGACATCGGCGTCACGCCGCGCGTCATCCTGTTGGATCTCAACCTCCCGAAGGTCGACGGTCTCGAGGTCTTGCGGCGGCTCAAAGCCGACGAGCGCACCCGGTCGCTCCCGGTCGTGGTCCTCACCTCGTCCAAGGAGGAACCCGACATCGCGGCGGCGTACAGTCTCGGCGCCAACAGCTACATCATCAAACCGGTGGATTTCGAGGCCTTCGCCCGCGCCGTCTCCGAGGTCGGGCTGTACTGGGTGCTCCTGAACGAGCAGCCGCACTGACGCGATGACCGCCCCGGTTCGCATCCTCCTCGTGGAAGACGTCCCCGATGACGCGGCGCTCGTCGAGCGCGAGCTGCGCCGGGCGGGGATCCCGGGAGCCACGCGGCGGGTGGACTCCGAGCGCGGATTTCGGCAGGCCCTGAGCGAGTTCGGGCCCGACATCATCCTCTCGGACCATTCGTTGCCGACGTTCGGCGCGACCGATGCGTTGCGGATCGCCGTCCTCGAGGCCCCTGACACGCCGTTCATCATCGTCACCGGTAGCCTGGACGAGGAAACGGCGGCGGAATACATCAAGGCCGGCGCGGCGGACTACGTCGTCAAGCATCACCTGGAGCGGTTGGGGCCGGCCGTCCTGCGCGCGCTCGACCTGCGGCGCGCCCGGTCCGAGAAGGTCCGGGCCGAAGAGGCGCGGCGCCAGAGCGAAGAGCGGTTCCGCGCGCTGATCGAGCACGGGGCCGACGCGGTGGCCCTCCTCGCACCCGACGGCACCATGCTGTTCGCCAGTCAATCGATCGAGCGCCTGTTGGGGTTTGCGCCCGCCGAGCTCGTGGGTCGGCCCAGCTTGGATCGGGTGCATCCGGACGATCTCGCCCGCGTGCGCGCGACCCTCGCGGAAATCGCCTCGCTCCCGGGGACCCCGCTCGCGATCGGCCTCCGGTGGCGCCACAAGGATGATGGGTGGCGCTACATCGACGCGGTCGCGGTCAATCGCATGGCCGAGCCCGCCGTCGGAGCGATTGTCATCAACTTCCGCGATCAGACGGAGCGCCGAAAGGCAGAGACGGCCTTGCGCGAGTCGGAGGAGCGCTACCGCACGCTCGTCGAGGGCGTGCGCGACGTGATCTTCGCGCTTTCCCCCGAGGGTACGATCACGTCCCTGAACCCGGCGTTCGAGACGATCACCGGATGGCGACCCGAGGAGTGGGTAGGACGCCCGTTCGAACAGCTCGTGCACCCCGACGATCTACCGTTCGCGCTCGAGCTGCTCGGCCGGGTCGTGCGGGGAGACCTCCGCGCCGTCAGCCAGTTCCGCGTCTCCACCGCCAAGAGCGACTACCGGATGGGAGAGTTCTCCGCGACGCCCCAGCTGCTCGAGGGACGGCTCATCGGGATCCTCGGCATCGGCCGCGACGTCACCGAGCGCGTCCAGCTCGAGCAACAGCTGCGGCAGGCGCAGAAGATGGAAGCCGTGGGCCGGCTCGCCGGGGGGATCGCTCACGACTTCAACAACATCCTGACCGCGATCACCGGGTACGCGGATCTGCTGCTCGAGGACCTGCGTCCCACGGATTCCCGTCACCAGGACGTCGCGGAGATCCGCAAGGCGGCCGATCGGGCAGCCGGGCTCACGCGGCAACTCCTCGCCTTCAGCCGGCAGCAAGTCCTGCAGCCGACCGTCATCGATGTCAAGACGCTCGTGGGCGACCTCGAGAAGATGCTGGGGCGTCTCCTTGGAGAGGACGTCGAGCTGGGCACGCAGCTGACGCCGGACACGGGTCGGGTCAAGGCCGATCCCGGTCAGCTCGAGCAGGTGCTGATGAACCTCGCGGTGAACGCCCGAGACGCCATGCCGCAGGGCGGCAAGCTCACGCTCGAAACGTCCAACGTGGACCTGTCCGAAGGATACGCGGCCGACCATTACCCGGCCCAGCCGGGCCGCTACGTCATGATCGCCGTGACCGACACCGGCACCGGCATGAGCGAGGAGACGCAAGCGCACATGTTCGAGCCGTTCTTCACGACGAAGGAAAAAGGCAAAGGGACGGGCTTGGGACTCGCCACCGTCTACGGCATCATCAAGCAGAGCGCTGGATTCATCTGGGTGTACAGCGAGCTCGGGCACGGGACCACGTTCAAGATCTACCTGCCCCGCGTGGAGGCGTCCGCCGACCGCTCCAAGGAGCCCGCACCGGCGCGGGCGCGCGGGGCGCGCGGCACGGAAACGGTGCTCCTCGCCGAAGACGAAGCGCCAGTGCGAGCGGTCGCCCGCCAGGTGCTGGAGCGCCAGGGCTACACGGTGCTCG
>DASZCN010000058.1:0-18618 GCA_035943095.1 Gemmatimonadales bacterium
GGCGGACCAGGAGGGGTTCTGCGTGATGAACTCCACCAGCGGCGGCGATGGGTCGGGATACGCTTCGATATCCAGGCGCAGCAGGGCGTACAGGCCCGTGACGAGCCACGCTCCGAGCGCCAGCAGCATCAGGGCGCGGTACCGGAGGAGCAGATGAACGAAGGATATCACGCGGCGCTACGACGACGTCGCGGCCGCACGCAACAGCTCGGCTCCTTCCACGACCACGATGTCGCCCGGCGCGAGGCCCGAGATCACTTCCACCTGATTGCGCTCGGTGTCACGCCCAAGCGTGACCGCCCGGCGCTCAAAATGACCGGGTGCGATCTGCACAAACAGATAAGCGGATGTGCCCTCACGCACGACTGCCGCCCGCGGTACGATCACCGCAGACCGCACGCCTCGCACGACGCGGATCGTGGCGAACATGTCTGGCTTGAGGCGCAAGCCCGGATTGGGAAGCACCACGCGAACCTTCAGCGTGCGAGTCGTCGTGTCCACGGTGCTCGAAATCGCGGTAATCCGCCCGCGCCGGCGCTCGCCAGGATACGCGTTCGCTGTGACGTCGGCCGAGTCGCCGACATGGACGCTCGCGAGGTCCTGCTCGTACACGTCGCCCACGGCCCACACGGTCGTGAGATCGGCAATCGTACACAGCGGGTTCGCGTTGTCGAGCGACTTCGCGTACTCGCCTGGAGCCGCTCCGAGGTCCGTCACCACCCCTGCCCGCGGCGCCCGTACGGAGAGTTGGTCGGACGAGCCGGCTGAATCCACGTTGAGCAGTTCCAGGCGTTCGGCGGTGCTCTCGAGCGCCGCCGCGGCGATCGCCGCGTCCGCTTGCGCCTGCTGATAGTCGCGTAACGCGATCACCTGGTTGTCGTATAACAGCCGCGCCCGGGCCACCGCCTGCTGCTTGACCTGGGCATCGGCCCGCGCCTGTCGGTACGCGGCTCGCGCCGCAGCCACGTCGCTCGACGCGAGGATCGCCAGCACTTGACCCTGCGTGACGTAGTCGGCGGGGCGTACTTGGACGGCGACCAACCGTCCGCTGACGGGCGGATACACCCGCACCACACGGGTGGGATCCGCCTGGATACGACCGGCGACTTCGAGGTTGTCCGCGACGCGCTGAGACTGCACCGGCGCGGTGGTCACGCCGCGGGCATCCTCGCGCAGCACAAACTCGTTCGGGTTGGGTGGCGCATCGGCAGCGGGCTGGCTCGGGTGGGCATCCGCCGGCTGGGCCGTTCCGTGCCGGGAGCATCCGGTAAGAACGAACGGCACCGTCGCGCACAGACCGAGAGTCACCCCGGTGCGGGCCGCGAAGGAGGCGCGCACGTTGTCCCTACCTCGGGCCGGGCGGCGCGAGCGGACCATCACGGCTCCCGGACAACGTCTGCTCCGACGGCGCGACTCAGCGCATAGGCGGCGACCCAGGAGTCGTGCACGGCGCCGTAATACTCCGCCCGCGTGTCCCCGTAGGTCCGGACAGCGTCGAGCAGCTCGAGCAGCGAGGCAGCTCCCTGTTGGTAGGCAAACCGCGTGCTCTCGAGCGCGGTCGTCGACTTGGCGAGCAAGCCCGATTGGTAGCGCTCCGCGAGCACGCGGGCTGATCGGAAGGCGGCCAGCGCGAGCGCGACATCCGATTCGATCTGCAGGTGAACGCGCTGGAGCCCGGCGTCGGCCGCCTCGAGGCCGGCAGTGGCGCGCTGTCGTTCGCCACCGTTCCAGTAGAACAACGGCACCGGCAGGGAGACGCCGAACGCGTAGCGCAGACCGGACTCGAAGGGCGCGTTCTGATAGACGACGCTGACCACCGGAACCGGCACGAGGCTGGCCGTGGCGAGCGCCTTCAGCGAGTGACTCTCATCCACTTGGGCCCGCGCCGCGGCGAGATCAGGGCGGTTGGCGAAGGACAGGGGCAGGAGAGAGTCGATCGGCACCGTGAGCTCCGGCGTGGAGTCCAATGTGCCCGCGATGGCGAACCCCGTATCCGGGTCCGGGACGCCGATCAGCGCTTGGAGTCCGAGCTGCGCTGCACGGACGGCGACGTCGGCACGGGCCACGGCCGCCTCCGCGCGGGCGACCTCCAGCTCCGTTTTGACCACGTCGCGTTGCGGAATGTCGCCGGCGCGGAGCCGGACCGAATCCGCCACGAGGAGTTGGCGGAAGATGTCCTGCTCTTCGACCGCGATCCGCCGCAGGGCCGCGGCCAACAGCAGATCGTAGAAGCCCTGTTGGACGTTGAAGGTCACTTGACGAATCACGTCGCGGCCGGCGAATTGCGTCGCCGCTTCACCCTGGCTCGCCGCCCTGGTGCGGTACACACGCTCCGGACTCACATCGATCGGGAGTGAGACGCCGTACTGGTAGGGATTGCCCGGGATACCCGTGTAGGTGGGATTCGGGAGCGCTCGAGCGATGCGCCGCTCGCCATGCGCCGAATCCACGCGTAGCCTCGCCTGCACGATGTCTGGATTGCGGCGGAGCGCGATCTCGAGCACGTCGCGCAAGGTAGGTGGCCCGCCGCCCCCCACCCGCACCGCCGCGACGCCCACCTGGAGGCACGCGACTCCATACGCCCAGAGCTTCATGACGACGTTCCGTCGACGCTCAGAAGGTGACGCGCGCCAGCTCGACGCCCCGCGGCCGGCCGGAGACGCCGTCCGGCGGTCCCACGATGAGGACCGCGCCGACGACGTCATGGGCGGGCTGCGGGGCGGGGAGCGTGAGGAAGGTCGGGCGTGCGCCGTTTACCTGGAGCGCTGGCCCCGGAAGCAGACCGCGACTGGTGACATACCAGAGCTGGTACGCTTCGCCGGCCCGGGCGGGCGGCAGATCGTGCACCACCACGTTCCAGCGCTCGGTGTCCTGATCGTAAAAGATGAGGAACCCACCCTCGTACCCGTCGCGCCGCACGGTCTCCTGCAGCACGCGCTCGGCCCCGACGATGGCGGAGAGCGAGTCCTTGATGGCGTTGAGCTGTCCCTGACTGACGGCCAACGCTCGCGCTTCCGTGGACACACGCGCCGCGAGCAGGAGGGATGCGGCCGTCGCACCGGCGGCCGCCCAGCGCCACCAATGCCACGGGCGCCCGCTCAGCACGCGTTCGGCGAAGCGGCGCGTCAAGCCGGGCCGGGGGGCGACCGGTGCGACGCCCATGGGGAGCCACGCCAGCTCGTGCTCCAGCGCGGCCACTGCGTCCCGGCACTCTGTGCAACGCGCGATATGGCTGGCGAAGAGCGAATGCTCGTCCTTCTCCAGCATTCGCGTGACGAACGCGATGCGATTCTCGATGTACCACTCGTGTGCGCTCATACGATCCAGTCCTTCATCGGTGCCAGGAGGGGTCGCAACTTGTCGAAGGCGAGACGGAGTCGAGTCTTGACGGTGCCGATAGGGATGCCGAGCCGCGCGGCGATGGCGGTATGGGTGAGCCCCTGAAAGTAGGCGAGCCAGACGACCGCCTGCTGCTCGGGCGGCAACACTTCGAGCGCCGCGTGGACGGCGTGGTGCACGTGCCAGCCCGGCACGCGGGCTTCGTTCGGCTCCTCGGGTTCGGCGAAGGGCTCAACCTCGACGGCGTGTGCGGCGAAACGGGCCACCTTTCGCAGCAGTCGCCGGCGCGAGCGCAGCCGGTCGATCGCGCGGTTCCGCGTCACGCGCAGCACCCACGGCAGCAGACCAAGGGGGTCGGCGGGCACTTGCCCGATCTTGTTCCAAACTGTAGCGAACGACTCCTGGACCACTTCTTCGGCCTCGTCGGCGTCCTCGAGCAGCGCCTGGGCCAGCCCCAAGAGCCAGGGAGTGATGAGCTCGATGAGCTCAGCCAGTGCCTGTTCGTCGCGCGCGACGAGCCGCTCGTGCAGCGAGAGCGCGCGACCGGGCGAGAGCACCGGCGCGAAGCCTGACTTGGGGAGGCTTCGCTCTTCCGAGGGGATGGGCATGGTCACCGAAGAGACACGAACTGGAGCCCGGTTTGGTTCTCACGGCTGGCGTTAGTCGTGAGCACTGGCCAAGATAGTCCTATGCCGAGCCCCCCCTCCGTGATCGCCGAGGCGCCGTGAGAGACACCCTCGGCACCGCGATTTGGGCGTTGCTGGCGAACAAGATGCGCAGCCTCCTGACGGTGCTGGGCATTACGATCGGAATTGCCGCCGTCATCTGCGTCGTGGCCATCGGCCGGGCCGGCCAGGCGCGGGTCGAGCAGCAGCTCAACAACCTCGGTGACAACTTCGTGTGGATCGAGGCGGGCGGCCGGGCCGTCAACGGCGTCCGCACCGGCACCCACGGGACCAAGACGCTGCTGCTCTCGGACGCGGTGGCGATCAAGAATCAGATCCCCCTCATCAAGAGCGTCTCGCCCAATGTCGACGGCTCCATCCAGATCATCTACGCCAACCAGAACTGGTACACCGGCTATCGGGGCGTCTCGCCAGAGTATTTCGATATCAAGCGCTGGTACGTGGATCAGGGAGCCGTGTTCTCGCAGGACGACGTGGATCGCGCGGCCGACGTCTGCGTCATCGGCCGGACGGTGCGCGACCAGTTGTTCGGCGTCGACGATCCGATCGGGAAGGTTATCCGGGTCCGCGACCTCCCGTGCAAGGTCGTGGCCACCCTGCAGCCCAAGGGACTGTCCGTCTCCGGCCAGGACCAGGACGACACCGTGCTCCTGCCCTACACGACGGTGATGAAGAAAATCAAAGGGATCACCTGGCTCGACGACATCCTCTGCTCGGCGGTGTCGCCGGACGCGATCAAGCTCGCCGGGCAGCAGGCGGCCGCCCTGCTGCGCGACCGCCACCATCTCCGTCCCGAGGAAGAGGACGACTTCAACATCCGGAATCCGGAAGACATCATCAAGGCGCAGATCGACGCCAGCCGCACCCTGACGGTGCTGCTCGTGGTCATCGCGTCGATTTCGCTGGTGGTCGGCGGCATCGGCATCATGAACGTGATGCTCGTCTCGGTCACCGAGCGGACGCGCGAGATCGGCCTGCGCGTCGCCGTGGGGGCGCGGAAGCAAGCCATCCAGCTGCAATTCCTGGGCGAATCCGTGATGCTCAGCCTGGTGGGTGGGGCGGGCGGCGTGCTGGTGGGCCTGGTCGCGTCGTTCTTCGTCGGCCAGACGCTGGGCTGGCCGGTCCAGTTGTCGACGGACGCGGTCGCCATCGCCGCCGCGTTCTCGATCGCCGTGGGCGTGTTCTTCGGCTACTATCCCGCCCGTAAGGCCTCGTTGCTCAACCCCGTCGAAGCGCTGCGGTACGAATGACATTCATCCAGACGCACCGCCGCTGGCTCCTCGGTGGCGCCGGGGCACTCGTGGCGCTCATCGCGCTCGCCGTCTTCCGCCACGGCGACGCGATCCAGTATCTCACCAGCAAAGTGCAACAGGGCGAGATCCGCGACGCGGTGGATGCCACGGGTACGGTGAACGCCGTGATCACCGTGCAGGTCGGGTCGCAGGTGTCCGGGACAATCGCGAAGCTCAACGTCGATTTCAACTCGCGCGTGCACAAGGGCGACGTCGTCGCCGTGATCGATCCGACGCTGCTCCAGGGCACCTTGCTCCAGGCGACCGCCGATCTCGAGACCGCCAAGGCGAGCGTCGCCGTGGCACGGGCCGATCTCGCCAAGGCGGAAGCGACGCTCGCACAAACCAAGCGGGACTACGATCGCGCGGCCGCCATGGCGAAGACGGGCGTCATCACGCAACAGGAGCTCGATCTGGCGACTGCGAACTACGCGTCGGCGCAGGCCTCTGCCGACGCCGCGACGGCGGGCGTCACGCAGGCGCAGGCCCAGGTGACCCAGAAAGAGGCCGCGGTCGCCGTGGCGCGCACGAACCTCGACCATACGGTGATCCGCTCGCCGATCGACGGCATCGTCGTGGCGCGCAACGTGGACGTGGGCCAGACGGTCGCCGCATCGCTTCAGGCGCCGACCATTTTCACGATCGCGCAGGACCTGACCAAGATGCAGGTCTACGCCAGTGTGGACGAATCCGACGTGGGTCGAATCAAGCCGAAGCAGGCCGTAAGCTTCAAGGTCGACGCCTTTCCCAAGGAGACGTTTCACGGCGTCGTCACGCAGATTCGGATGAACCCGACGACCGTCCAGAATGTCGTCACGTACAATGCCGTCGTCGACTTTGCCAATCCGGAGTTGAAGCTGTTTCCCGGCATGACGGCGTACGTCACGATTCCCGTCGCGACCGTCGAAAACGTGCTCAAGCTCCCGAACGCCGCGATCCGGTTCAGGCCGCCACCCTCCGCGGTACGCGGCGCCATCGCCTCCGAACCAGATGCACCCGACGACCGCGTCACCGTGTGGAAGCTCGTGTCCGGCACCCGGCTCGTGCCGGTGCGCGTGGCCCTCGGCATCACCGACCACGCGTACACCCAAGTGACGGCCGTCCTGGCGGGCGAGCTCCGGCCTGGGGACGACGTGGTCACGACGGCTATCACGTCCAAAACGGGGAGTCCGGCGGCGCAGGGACTGCGCCGGTAAAGGAACGCCCGGCCCGCCTTGACACCGCGCCGTTTGGCCGCGACCGACCCCGGCGCGCTGGCCCGTGGCGTGGACCAGCAGCTCGAGGCGGGGATCAAGGACGTGGAGCGCCAGCTGCAAAGTCCCCCGCCGGCAGCCGCAGCGTGAACACGCTGCCGCCGCCCGGGCGCGGTGCGTAGTCGATCGTGCCGCCCTGCAGCTCGGCCAGCCGCCGCGCGATCGCGAGCCCGAGGCCCACGCGCCCGCCATCCGCGGGCGCGCCCTCCGGTCGGTAGAACGGCTCGAAGATCCGGTTGCGCTCCGCGACCGGTATGCCCGGGCCGCGGTCCGCCACGGCGAAGGCCAGCGCCGCGCCGTCCCGCTGGACCGATAGCTCCACCGGCGACGCAGGCGGCGTGTGATGCACGGCGTTGCCGAGCAGGTTGCTCAGAATGCGGAGCGACTGCACGAAGTCGAACCGGCCCACGAGGGCCGGCTCGCTCAGGTCCACCCGCGTCTCGAGCGGGCGATCGGTGAACAGCCCGGCGGTCTCGCGCACCGCCGCGCCGACCAGGTCCTCCGCTGTATTGAGCTCCGGATGCACGGGCAGCGCGCCGCCCCGGAGGCGCGAGAGGTCGAGCAGATCGGCGACGAGGCGCGACAGGCGGTTCGCCTCCTGCTCGATCGCTCGGGCGCTCGGGTCTCCCCGCGCGACGCCCGCCTGCGCGAGGGCGGTGATGGTGGTGAGCGGCGTTCGCAGGTCGTGCGAGACGGCGGCGATCACGCCGCCGAGCGAGGCGACCTCGTTGGCCCGGAGGGCCGCCTCCGCGGCGCGCTCCCGCTCCGCCGTCACGAGGTGCGTGGTGACCGCCGCCGTGGTGAGGAACGTGATCAGCACGAACCAGTCGAGCGGTTTCCCCACCGAGACCCGGTCGTACGGCGCCTGGAAGAAAAAGTCGAGGCACAGGAAGCCTGCGACCATGAGGGTGAAGCCGAGCGGCCGCCCGCCGCCCACGCTGCCCCCGAGGATCACGAGCAGATACAACAGGACGACGGGGACGATAATGGCGCTGTCGCGGAACGCCCGGAGGATCGCCGTTGCCGCGATGAACACGGTCACCCAGGCGATCCAGATCCACGCACGCGACGTGATCACGGCGAGCGGAGGGCTATCCCGGCAGCTCGGCGCGATACCCGACTCCGGGCTCCGTCACGATGAGCTCGGGGCGCGCGGGATTCGCCTCGATCTTGCGCCGCAGGTTGGTCACGTGCACCCGCAGGTACTGCTGCGGGCTGCCCGTCGCCGAGCCCCACACCGCGTCGAAGATCTGCTGATGTGTCAGCGTGCGACCCGGGCTCGAGACCAGCGTCCGCAGGATGTCCCACTCGATCGGGGTCAGGCGGATCACGGTGTGCCCGCGGGCCACCCGGCGGCGCGCCACATCGATGACGAGGCCGTACGCCTCCACGAGGGTGGGGCCGCCGTCGCCGATCGCCCCCGCGACACGCGCCCGCCTGAGGACGGCTCGTATCCGGGCGACGAATTCCGGTGTGCTGAACGGCTTCGTGACGTAGTCATCGGCGCCGGCGTTCAGGAGCAGCACCTTCTCCGTGTCGGAGTGTCGGGCGGAGAGCACCACGATGGGCACGCGCGACCACGAGCGGATCTCGCGGCACACGTCCACGCCCGCCGCGTCCGGCAGCCCCAGGTCCAGGATGATGAGCTCGGGACGCTCGGCGGCCGCAAGGTCAATCCCCTCTCGGCCGGTCGCCGCCTCGAGCAGCCGGTCGGCAACCTCGCTCAGGGCGTGGTGCAGGGCCCGCCGGATCGGCGCGTCGTCCTCGATGACGAGCAGTGCGCGCGCACGCACGTCCGTCATCAGCGCACCTTTGTTCGCATGGATCACGCCCATGAGGGCTACAGATACGCGCTCACGAGCGTGCACCGCAAGGAGGGGCGACGTGTTTCAGCCCGAACGACCCTGGCACGATCTCCCGTGCGCGTCTAGTGTTCCGGCACACCAGGAGGATGACGCTATGCATTGGCGAATGGGAGTGGCGTTGGCCACCGCATGGTTGACGCAGGCGCCGGGCCCCAACCCCCGCGTGCGGACGCGAGAGGTGGAGTACCGCCAGGGCGGCACGGTACTGAAGGGATTCATCGCCTGGAACGACTCCGCGCCCGGCAAGCGCCCGGGGGTGCTGGTGGTGCACGAGTGGTGGGGCTTGAACGAGCATGCGCGCAACCAGGCGCGTCGCCTGGCCGAGGCGGGCTACGTCGGCTTCGCGCTCGATATGTACGGCAGCGGGAAGGTCACCACGCATCCGCAGGATGCCCAGGCGTTCGTGGCCGAGGTGACGAAGGACCCTGCCGTGCTCGCGGCCCGCTTCAACGCGGCCCTCGATCTCCTGAAGAAAGATCCGCGCGTGGACACGACGCGTATCGCCGCGATCGGCTACTGCTTCGGTGGCGCCGTGGTGCTGGGCATGGCGCGGGCCGGCGCGGACCTCGCGGCGGTGGTCACGTTCCACGGCGCGCTCGCGACGCAGACGCCCGCGCAGCCCGGCAAGGTGAAGCCCCGCATCCTCGTGCTCGCGGGCGGCGCGGATCCGTTCGTGCCGCCGGAGCAGGTGGAGGCGTTCAAGAAGGAAATGCAGACCGCGGGGGCGCGCTTCCACGTCGTCACGTATCCCGGCGCGAAGCACGGCTTCACCAACCCCGACGCCGGCACCTACGGAATGCCGCAGCTCGCTTATGACGCGGCCGCCGACCGGCAGTCCTGGGCGGCCATGCTACAGCTGTTTCGCGAAGTGTTCCCCTAAGAGGCCTACCACGCCGCCACGCGCCGCCGCCGCTCGACTCCCGAGCGGCGGTCCGCCAGCGCGCGCCGCGCGAGCAGGCTGCGGCGCGGCACCAGACGCCGCTCCACGTCCAATCCGATCAACGGCAGCACCCGCCGGTCGGCGATCCGGCGCTCGGCCGTGCGGCGACGGGTTCCGAAGCTGCGACGTCGCGTCATGCGGCGATCCGATCGCATAGGGGTAACTCTCGCGCCGGCCGGTGCCGGCGCCTCACTCCAAGCCACCTGGGCGGCGGTGTTGCAGCGGGCGCAGCGCCGCACTGCCGGTCGCTCTTCGGGCATCGGTTCTCGATGACGGCAGTTGGGACAGACGAGGTAGCCCTCGCGCGCGCTCGAGGGCACGCGCGCCGCGTTGAACGGCCCGCGCACCACCGTCCACTCCCCTGGGGGCGCCGTCCGCAGCTCCACCAGCGTCCGGGGCACGCGGACGAGCTGGCCGCGGACGTACACGCGGACCTCCGTCGCCGACAGAGCGGCCACCGGATACCAGGCGCCCACGCGGAGCCCGCAGTCCGCGGCGTGTCGTAGCCGGGCCCAACGCACGATGGTGGTCACGAAACTATCCTGTCACGCGGAACGGGCTATGTCAAACGGACGCCAGGGAGGGGGCAGGACTCCTACTCGCGCGTGCTGACCCGAGCCTTCACGACCTCACGGAGCACGCGCCCGTCGAGCGGCTCGGTCGGGGAGATGCCGAGCAGCGCCGCGAGCGTCGGGGCGATGTCCACGGTGCTCGCGGGCCGCTCGACCCGCTGCGCGGCAATACCGGGTCCGTAGAACGCGATCGGGACTTCGATGTCCTCCCAATTGGCGGAGCTGTGCTCGGCACCCAACCCGCCGCCCGACCAGACGTAGCCGTCGGTCGTAACCGCGCAGAGCAACCAGCCGTAATCCACGGGCAACAGGCGCCGCCACAGCTCCGCGCTCCGGTCTGAGGGCGGCGCGGCCGCGAGCGTGCGGGGCGTGTACACGTGGGCGACGCCGGGGAGGCGCGCCGCCTCGGATGCGAGCGCCTGCGCCAGGCTATCGACGTCGATCCCGCTGGCCTCGAGCTGTGTGACATCCGCGAGGAGCAGGCCGCTGTCGAAGTCCAGACCGAAGTCTCGGTCGATGCGCTCCCGCAGCGCGATCGACGCGCCCCGCGCCACGGGGCCGAGCGATACGCGTCCGGCCCGCCGGTGGCGCACCGTGACGTTGTACTCTGGGATAGGCGTCACGCCGTGATCGCCTGTGAGCACCACGACCACGCGGTCGCTTCCGATCACCCGGTCGAGGGAGTCGAGGAACTGCCCGAGCCAGCGGTCGACGTGCAACAGCTGGTCGTGGATCTCGCGGGAGTCGGGCCCGAACGCGTGGCCGACGGCGTCGGTCGTCGAGAGCGAGATGCTGAGCAGATCGGGTCCCGGGCGGCGGCCGAGCCCGAGCGCCCGCACGCCTTCGAGCGCGAACGCCAGCGTCAGCGAATCCATCCAGGGGAAGCGCGCGACCCGCGCCACCGCGGCATCCCGGGCGGCCGGGAAGCGGTGCGGAAATGTGTAGTCCGCGCCGCTGTTCTCGAACGGTTCGCTGTCCGGCTCGGCATAGGCGGAGTCCGGGAGCAGCAGGTCCCACGTCGCGCCCGCCAGGCGATCGACGCTGCCCCGCTGGTTGAACGCCTGCACCCACGCCGGGAGCGAGTCCGCGTAGTAGCGACTGGTCGTAAACGCGCCGGCGTCGAACCAATACACCGGAACCTTGGCCCTGCCTACCGGGAAGATCGCGCCGCGGTCCTTGCGCGAAACCGACAGCACGCGGGTGGCGGGATCGCGCGCGAGCATCCAGTCCACGAGCGTGGTGCCGCGGAACCGGTGCGGCGACGCGCCTTCACCACGGCCGTGGCCGATCAAGGGCGCCTCGGGGTCCTGCACCCCGCGGCTGTTGAGCACGATCCCGGTGTGCGCGGGATACCGACCGGACAAGAGCGTCGCGTGGCCCGGCGCCGTTTCCGTGGCCGCGTGGTCCTGCTCGCCGTGCTCGAACACCGTGCCGCCTCGGTAGATGCGCGCGAAGCCCCCGGTCCACTGCGACGCGAACCGCTGGAGGTAGTCCGCGCGCATCTGATCGACCACGACGAGCACCACAAGCGAGGGCGGTGAGCGGTGACCGGTGACCGGTGACCGGGGCAGCACCGCAAGCGCCGCGGCCAGCAAGCCGCTTCGCCAGTACATCATCGGTGGGAACCGCTCCCCGCTCCCTCGTTCTATAATCCGTATTTCATCCCGAGATAGAACGTCCTCCCATAATATTCCCGCTGCACGTTGAACTGATGATCCGGCGTGCCCTGGAAGAAGCCGAATTCTGCGTTGTTCAAACTCAGGGCTTGCAGCTGCATCTGGACCGAGGGCGTCACGTTAAAGATCACCGATGCGTCGATCTGCGAGTGCTTCTCGAAGTAGTTGTCGCCGTTCGCGGTCGCCGTGCCGTCGCCGTAGCCGCCGATGTAGGGTCCGTTGTATGTCCACGCCAACCGTGCCGACACCGGGCCATGGTCGTACAGCAGCGCGGCGTTCCCGAGGTCGGGCGCCTGGCGCAGCAGCGCCGCCTGGCGTCCGCTCGCCGGATCCACCAGCACCTTCGAGTCCACGTGCGTCCAGTTCACGTCCAGGCCCAGCCCCGCCCACGCGCCCGGCAGGAAGGAGAAGTGTTGCACCCACTCCGCCTCGACGCCCACCAGGTGCCCGGAGCCGCCGTTCTCCGGTGTCGTGCCGTAGAACCCGTCGAAGGGTGCGTACGGGCCCTGATAGGTGAAGTTCCGCGTGAGGATGACGTCGGAGAGCGCCTTGTAGAACACGCCACCCGAGATCAAGCCGCCGAGTGACGGGAGGAACCGCTCGATCAGGAGGTCGTAGCTCCAGGCGCGCTCGGGCTTCAAGTTCGGGTTCCCGGCGCTCAGGTTCGAATACTGGTTCTTGTAGATCGCGTTGATGTTGCCTTGGAGGCTCGGCGCCAAATCAGAGTAATTGGGCCGCGCGATGCCGCGCGTCACGGCGACGCGAACGTCGGTATTCTGGTCCAGGGCATACCGCAGTTGCGCGCTCGGGAAGACGTCTGTGTAGTTCTGCGTTCCGCTCAGCGCGCTGACGGTCGTGGTGCCCGTAGCGCTGTCGCTCGCCGCCACGTTACCGGCGTACGCCGAGTGCGTGACCTCGACGCGCACGCCCACGTTCACCCGCAGGCGACCGAGTTCCACCGTGTTCAATACGTACCCTGCGAGCACGCGCTCGGCGCCGGTGAAGCCCGCGAGCGCGTTCCGCACTGAATCGGTCTGATTGGTGAACGCCGCGCGATTCGCATCCTCGTACTGGGTGGTCGACCCGAGATCCGGGACCGGACCCATTGAAAAGCCTGCCGCAAGATCGCTGTAATAGCTCGGGTCGGAGAACCCGCTCAACGCGTTGGCGAGCGAGTACGCCTGGTTGGCGGCGAAGGAGACGTTGTCGCGCGTATAGGCCTTGTGCTCATCCCGGAGCCGGAATCCGAACTTGAAGGTGCTGGCGTCTGTGCCGAGCAGGTATGCCCGGGTCGCGTTGAACTCTCCGCCCAGATCGCGCCCCGTGGTCAGCCCGTTGCTCGCGTCAAAGCCCGTCAGTAGGAAGTTGACCGGGTTCACCGCCGCCTGGGCTTGCGCCGTGTTGGCGTACGCGTACACCGGCATTTCGCTGTTCGCGGCGTTGTACTGGATGACGCTGCTCGCCCCGCTCGGTGCGTAGACGAAGTCGCTCGAGCGATAGTCCACCTCCGACTGGCGCGTGCCCGCGTAATGCGCGCCGTACTCGAGCACCCAGTCCCCATGCTGTTGTCGGCCGCCGCCGGTGACGCCCCAGAGCTGTTCTACCGGCGTGCGGTGCTGCACCTCGCGGGTCAACACGGCGTTCGTATCGAACCCGATCGTCCCCGCAGGGTCCGCCGAGATGTCGTACAGGTAGCGGGTCCCGTGATTCTTGAACAGGCTCCACAGCCCGCGCAGGTACAAGCTGGAGTGGTCGTTGAAGCGGTAGTCCAAGTCGCCGCCGACGCCGATGCGTGTCCGATAGTACGTGTAATCACGCTGGCTCCACTCGACCGGAATCGAACGGCCCGACCCGTCCACCGTCCAGCTCGGCTCGAGGTCGTTGATCCCCCGGTTATTGCGATCCAGGCTGCCGCCGATCAGGTATCCCAGCTTGCCGTCCTGGCCGACGCGGCCGCCATAGGTCAGGCTGCCCTGGGACACATCGCGGCTCAGGAGCGACATGCGGCCGTACTGCGCCGCCACATATCCATGGGGACGTCCTTCGGGGACCTTGGTCACGAGGTTCAGCGATCCACCGATCGCATCGGCATCCATGTCGGCGGTGAGCGTTTTGGATACCTCGATCGCGGCGAGGATGTCCGAGGGCACGTCGTCGAGCTTCACGATGCGGTCGCCCTGTTCCGTCCCCGGAATGTGCACCCCATCCACCGTCACGTTGGACAGGCGCGGCTCGGTGCCGCGGATCTGCACGAACTTGCCCTCGCCTTCATCGCGCTCGAGGGAGACGTCGGGCATGCGACCGGCCGCCTCGGCGGCGTTCCCGTTGGGGAGCGCGCGGATCTCGTCGCCCGCGAGGACGGTCACGAGGTTGTCCGCCACCTGCTGGCGATCGAGGGCCACTGCCTTGGTCTCGCCCAACCGGTGCGCCGTGACGAGCACGGCGGGAAGGTCGACGGCGGCGGGGCGCAACCGCACGCTCATCTCACTGGTGGCGCCATCGGACACGGCGACGCTCGCGGTGTCCGGCAGGAAGCCGATCAGGCTCGTCTGCACGCGATAGCTCCCCGCGGGGAGGTTGTCGATCCTGAAGGCACCGTCGTCGCGCGCGCGGGCGCTCCAACGCGTACCGAGCACGCGCACCGTCGCGCCGGCAACGGCCTTGGCGGCGGCGTCCGCGACGTGTCCGGCGATGGCACCGCCGCGAGCCTGCGCGCGGGCGGAGATTGGGAGCAATAGAGTGAGAGAGAAGAGGCCGACGTGTCGCAGGGAAGTCATACACACCTCCGTGCCAGAGCGAAGACGCTTCGGGAACCCGAGAGATCATGCGCCCCGACGACGGTGCTGCGACAACGATGGAGTAACGATTGGGTCAAGAAACGCAATTCAGATGGAAACGTGAAACCAAATGGGAGAGGGGAGAGGGGAGAGGTTCGTAACGGTTCGCTAAGCAGTCTGTGAGCGATTTGCAACAACTGGCCCCCGGACCGGCTCCGGGGAGCACTGTCTCAACGACTTAGCTGGGCCCAAAACCTGCCACTTACGGGGCGTCTGGCCCAAGCCATGGCTCGCTCCCGTTCCCCCCGCGCCCTCCTCGGCCTGGCGGCCGTCCTGAGCCTCGCCACGTGCGCGCGCGATACCACCGGGCCAACCGTCACCGCCAGCCAGCTCGTTTTTCTCTCACAGCCCGACACCCTCGTCGCGGGGCACCAGTTCAACCCCGTCGTCAAAGTGCGCGCCCAGGACGCCGCGGGGAACAAGGCCACGGGATTCGCGGCCTCCGTGACGATCGTGCTCAAACGCAATCCCGGCGGTTCCACGCTCGCCGGCACGACGACCGTAACTGCCGTGAACGGCGTGGCCACGTTCTTCGACCTGAGTCTCGATAAGGCCGACACGGGGTACGCGTTCGAAGCGAGCAGCTACCCGTTGCCGTCCATCACGAGTGCGACGTTCGACGTCGTACCCGGGCCCCCGAGGCAGCTGGCGTTCACCGTCGGGCCGCCCGACGCCCCGACCGCCGGGGCGGTGTTCACGCCCGCGGTGCAGGTGAGCGCGCTCGATGCGGCCGGGAACCTCGTGCCGACCTATGGCGACAGCGTCACGCTGACGCTCGGCAATAATCCGGGCGGCGGCACCCTCGGCGGCACGACCAAGGTCGCCGCCGTGAACGGCGTGGCGACGTTCGCGACGCTCACCCTCGATAAGACGGCTCCGGGCTACTGGTTGGTCGCGACGGCGACGGGACTCAGCAAGACGACGAGCACCGCGTTCGACGTTACGGCAGGGACGGCTACGCAGCTCGTATTCGGGATCGAGCCCGCCACCATCGTCGCGGGGCACCAGATCAGCCCTGCCGTGAAAGTCCGCGCCCTGGATGCGCTCGGCAATCTCGTGCCATCGTTCGCGGAAAGCGTGACGGTGGCGCTCGCGAGCAACCCCGGGGGCTCGACGCTGAGCGGTACCACGCCCGTCGCTGCCGCGAGCGGCGTGGCGACGTTCTTCGACCTGAGCCTCGACAAGACGGGCACCGGCTATACCATCACCGCGAGCGCGGCCGGAGTTACTCCCGTGACGAGCACGGGGTTCGATGTCACCCCAGGAACGGCCCGGCAGCTCGGGTTCACGGTGCAGCCGGCCACCAGCATCGCGGGCGCGGTGCTTACTCCGGCGGTCCAGGTGGCCGTGCTCGATGCCTCGGGGAACATGGTGCCCACGTTCAGCGGCACGGTCACGGTCGCGCTCGGCAACAATCCCGGCGGGAGCACGCTCGGCGGCACCACGGCGGTCGGCGCGGTCAACGGCGTCGCGACGTTCGCGACGCTCACGCTCGACAAGACGAGCAACGGCTACTGGCTCACGGCCGGCGCGACGGGCTTGAGCACGGCGACCAGCGCGTCGTTCAATGTCACACCGTCGGCCGCCACACAGCTCGTGTTCGGCACCGAGCCTGGGACCACTGTCGCGGGCCACCAGTTCAGTCCCGCCGTGAAGGTCCGGGCGCTCGATGCCTTCGGGAACGTCGCCACCGGGTTCGCTGGGGCGATCGGCATCGCGCTCGGTGCCAATCCGGGCGGCGCCGCGCTCGGGGGCACCACGCCGGTGATCGCCACGAGCGGCGTCGCGACCTTCTTCGACTTGAGCCTCAACCGGTCCGGCTCGGGCTACACGTTGATCGCGAGTGCCACGGGGTTCGCTCCGGTCGCAAGTACCGCGTTCGACATCACACCGGGGACGGCGACGCAGCTCGCCTTCACGGTGCAGCCGTCGAACACGGTCGCGGGAGTGGCGATCGCGCCGGCGGTGCAGGTGAGCGCGCTCGATGCCTCCGGGAACCTCGTGCCCACTTTCACGGGAAGCGTAGCCATCACACTGGGCAACAATCCGGGGGGCAGCACCCTCGGCGGGACGACCGCGGTCGCCGCGGTGAGCGGCCTGGCCACGTTCTCGACGCTCACCCTCGATAAGGCAAGCATCGGCTACTGGCTCACCGCGACCGCAACCGGATTGAGCTCGGCCACCAGTGGCTCGTTCAATATCACCGCCGGGGCCACGAGTCAGCTGGCCTTCGGAACTGAGCCTGTCACGACCGTCGCCGGGCACCAGATCACGCCCGCGGTGAAGGTCCGGGCGCTCGACGCGCTCGGCAACCTGGTCCCCGCGTTCACGGGGAACGTGAGCGTCGCGCTCGCGACCAATCCCAGCGGCAGCGCGCTCAGCGGCACGACCACGGTCGCCGCGGTGGGCGGCGTGGCCTCGTTCTTCGATCTGAGCATCAACAAGGCCGGCTCGGGTTACACGCTCACCGCCGGCGCCAGCGGATTCGCCCCAGTGACGAGCACCGCGTTCGACATCACGCCGGGCACCGCGACGCAACTGGTGTTCACGGTCCAGCCGTCGAACACTGTCGCGGGCGCGGCGATCAGCCCCGCGGTGGCGGTCAGCGCGCTCGACGCGACGGGAAACCTGGTGCCGAGCTTTGTCGGGAACGTCACGATATCGCTGGGCAACAATCCCGGCGGCAGCACGCTCGGTGGCACCGCGACCGTCACGGCCAATAGCGGGGTGGCCAGCTTCTCGACGCTCACACTCGACAAGGCCGCGCCGGGTTACTGGCTCACCGCAACGTCTACGGGCCTCAGTGCCGGCACGAGCGCTTCCTTTAGTATCACGGCTGGGACTGCGACGCAGCTCGCGTTCGGAACAGAGCCTGTCACAACCGTCGCCGGCCATCAGATCACCCCGGCGGTCAAGGTCAGGGCCTTGGACGCGCGCGGGAACCTGGTCCCGACGTTCGCCGGGAGCGTGAGCATCACCCTTGGCAACAATCCGGGCGGTGGCGTGCTCGGCGGTACGACCCCGATCGCCGCAGTAGGCGGCGTGGCGACGTTCCCGGACCTGAACGTCAACAAGACCGGTTCGGGCTATACGCTCGTCGCCAGCGCCACTGGATTCGCCCCGGTGACGAGCACGGCGTTCGACATCACGCCGGGCACCGCGACCCAGCTGGTGTTCACAGTCCAGCCGTCCAACACCGTCGCGGGGGCGGCGATCAGCCCCGCGGTGGCGGTCAGCGCGCTCGATGCTGCGGGGAACCTGGTGCCGACGTTCGTCGGGAACGTGACGGTCGCGCTCGGCAACAATCCGGGAGGCAGCACCCTCGGAGGTACGACGACGGTCGCCGCCGGGAGCGGCGTGGCGACGTTCTCTTCGCTCACCCTCGACAAGACGAGCAACGGCTATTGGTTCACGGCGACCGCGACGGGCTTGAGCACCGCGACCAGCGGCTCGTTCAATATCACGGCGGACACGATGAACCAGCTGGTCTTTGGGACCGAGCCCACGACGACGGTGGCGGGCCATCAGGTCACGCCGGCGGTGAAGCTGCGGGCGGTCGACGCGCTTGGGAATCTGGTGCCCGGGTTCGCCGGGAATGTGAGCGTCGCGGTGGGGAGCAACCCGGGCGGTGGCGTGCTCAGCGGGACGAGCCCGGTCGCGGCGGTTGGGGGCGTCGCGACCTTCTCCGATCTGAGCATCAACAAGAGCGGTACGGGTTACACTTTGACGGCGGCCGCGTCGGGATTCGCGCCGGTCGCAAGCACGGCGTTCGACATCACGCCGGGCACGGCGTCGCAGCTGGTGTTCACGGTGCAACCGTCGAACACGGTCGCGGGGGCGGCGATCAGTCCCGCGGTCCAGCTCAGCGCCCTCGACGCCGCGGGAAACCTCGTCCCGAGCTTCGCCGGGAACGTGGTGGTGTCGCTCGGGAACAACCCGGGAGGCAGCACGCTCGGCGGCACGACGACCGTCGCCGCCGTTGGGGGCGTAGCCACGTTCTCGTCGCTCACCCTCGACAAGACCAGCAACGGCTACTGGCTCACGGCGACCGCGACCGGCTTGAGCACCGCGACGAGTGCTTCGTTCAATATCTCCGCAGGCAGCGCGACGCAGCTCGTGTTCGGGACGCAGCCGAGCACAACCATCGCGGGGCATCAG